>JAJRWU010000308.1 GCA_024276655.1 Planctomycetota bacterium | reverse complement strand
GGGAGGCTTCCTGGCGCGCAAGGGAGACGGCGAGCCTGGTTGGCAAACCGTCTGGCATGGCTACAAAAGACTCCACGCACTCCTTGACGGCATGCGTCTCGTTGGTGCGATTTGATGCACCAAAACTTGGGTAATGACAAGGACTCTATAGCCACCGTTCCGGCGCCATGGGTTTCATGAAAGCCCGGGAAGATGTTCCCGATATCGTGACGACCTTCCGCCAAGCCGGATACGCCACCGGCATACTGGGCAAGGTGCCTCACTCCACGCCCAAGAAATCCATGCATTGGGATTACGCGTTTGATCGGCGAGACCTCGGCAGCGGACGAAATCCGCACCTGTATTACCAACGCAGCCTGACGTTCCTGAAGCAATGCAAGCGTGAGCACAAGCCGTTCTACTTCATGGTCAACTCGCACGACCCGCATCGTCCTTATTGCAACCCCGACAAGTTGCTCCCCGGGGCGGCAATGCCATCCAAAACGTATCAACCGTCTGACGTCGCGCCGCCCGGCTTTCTGCCCGACCTTCCCGGAGTTCGGGCCGAATTGGCTCGTTATCTGAATTCGACCAGACGACTTGACGACACCTTTGGCAAAGTCATGCAGGCGTTGGAGGAATCGGGTTTCGCCGACAACACGCTGGTTGTTTTTATCTCGGACAACGGCATCGCGGTGCCGTTCGCCAAGTGCAACACCTGGTTCCACAGTTCCAGAACGCCGATGCTGGTCCGCTGGCCGGGCGTGATCAAGACTCAACAGAGCAACGATCACGATTTTGTTTCCACGGTCGATTTCTTTCCCACGTTTCTGGAGGCATGCGGCGTCGAGGGTCCGTCGGATCTAGACGGCAAATCGTTCGTGGCGTTGCTCCAAGGAAAGCCGCCAGAGAACCGCGGTTTCGTTTTCACGCAAATCGATTCCAAGGCCGGTGGCGATTCCGTGCCGATGCGATGCGTGCAGAATGGGAACTACGGCTACATCTACAACCCGTTCAGCGACGGCAAGCATTGGTATCGGAACAACAATGAAGGCCAGACGATGGCCGCCATGCAACGCGCGGCCAAGAATGATCCCGCCATTGCGGCCCGCATCAAGCTGTTTCGCTACCGTGTTCCCGAAGAATTCTACGACTTGCAAAAAGACCCGAACTGCCTGCACAATCTGATCCACGACGCCCAACACCGTGAGTCGCTCGCGCTGCTTCAGAAGCAGTTAGTCGCGCACATGCAAAGGACGAATGATCCGATGCTGGCGGCCTTTGAAAACAGAGCAAACCGCGCGGCGGTCGACAAAATTCTGCGAGAAACTTACGGCCCGCCAAAAGGCCGGAAGCGAAAACGGAAAAACCGCCCAGGAGCAGTCCCGAAATAGTTTCCGTATTTCATCTCGGATTGAGCGGGGTGATAGCCTTGCCAAAAACGCCGCGCAGATCAGCCGGAACGCGCTAGTGCTTTGTCACAGCTAAGAATTAGGGTTGCAAGATATCAGCCGCAGGGCGCTAGCCCACGGTTTTCCTGCTCAGAACCGTGGGCTAGCGCCCTGCGGCTGATCCTAAAATTAAGCTGTGACAAAGCACTAGCGTCCGGTTCTCCGCGAATGCCGCAAACCGTGAGCTAGCGCTCATCGGCTGAGGGATCTTATTTCGAGACTGCCCCTTTGCATCGTGCGGAAAATTAGTGTCGTAGCCATGCTCGCCAGAGCGTGGGATGGTTCACCGCTCCCCCACCGTCTGGCGACGATGGCTACACAAATGCGACCGTTATTTATCGAGCGGTGCTTAACCGCAATAACTCCGGAAGCAGCGGAATATTACAACAGGCCCAGTTCTTCAAAAATAACGTCCACGACGAGTGCGTAGTCGGCGTCGACCGCATCGGCGGGCTGCACTCGCCCTTGATACGTGTTACGCGACAAGGCCAGGAAGTCGGCTTCTTCGAGCATCACGGCGTCAATCAACTGTTCCCGGTTCGACTCCGTCGACACAAGTTGAACTTGTAGATCTTGGGAATTGTTGTTGTCGGCGAGCTGCGGGGCGGTGTTCGGCAGCGAGGCGGTGTCGAGTACGGAAAAGAGAATCAACTCGCCAGTATTGAGAGTTGCGGTCTGGGGAATCACGACGACTTGCGAAACGGCCTCGCCCTCGGCGATCGTGTTTTGCGCGCCGGAGTTTGCTGTCGCGACAACCGGCGCGGCTTCGCCTTCACCCGACGCCACGGGTGTCAGCGTGCGAGCACTGCTGTCGCCAAAGACTCGCACAATCTGTGATGTGCCGTCGTCGGCGAGAACCAGGAAATTATCGTTCGCGGCGCCCGTGAACCGACTTTGCGAGCTATCCACGACTTCAAAATCAACCACCGACTGGCCTGTCGGCAACGTGGCTGAAACAGCGGTGAAGCCGTCCCAGCCGCTGGCGAAATCGAACCAGCCGCCGGTCGCCGAAACCGCCGTGATGAAGGAATCGGCGGGTGTGGAAACGAGAAAGTCGATGATCGAGTAGGTGGAAACGCTACGGCCGAGCTCACCGAAGTTGTTGTCGACTCCGACCGTATTTTCACCCACGTCGACGGTGAGTACGTTCACGCCGGCCGTTCCGCCTTGCGAGCCGACCGAGGCAACGCCGTCGCGAATGAACGCGGGCTGGGTTTCGGTCAGGGTGTACGTTCCGAGCGCCAGCCCCTCGAAGCGATAGGCGCCGGCGGCGTCGGTGGTGGCGGTGTTGGATACGTCTGTGTTGGCGGCGTCGGTCCCTTGCAGCGTGACCAGCACGCCGCCCAGCCCGGTTTCGCCGGCGTCTTTCACGCCGTTGGCGTTGGCGTCGAGATAGACAAACCCGGCTAGGCTTCCGGCATCGCGGACTTCAATCGTGACGGTGGCGGTGTCGGTCAGGTTATCGGCGTCGGTTATGGTGTAGGTGAACGTTTCGTTGCCGATAAAATCGGTGGGCGGCGTGTAGAGCAGCCGCAAGTTGTCGGACGTGATACTCACGGTTCCGCCGTTGGAGGGCGTGGAAACCGAGGTGATGGTCATCGTTTGCAGGCCGTCGGGTTCGGTGGTGTCGTTGGCCAACACCGCCAATTCTCGCGATGCGCTCTTGCGAATCGCGATGAAGTTATCGTCCACGGCGGTGGGCGGATCGGCAATTCCGGCCACGGTAATGGAAACGGTGGCCGTCTCGCCATTGATCGTGTTATCGTTCGGCACGTAGGAGAATTGGTCGACGCCGGCGAAGTTCGCGTTGGGCGTGTAGGTGAACGACCCGTTGCTGGCGTTGAAGTTGAGTGTTCCGTTGACCGGCTGCGTGACCAGCAAGGCGTTTAGCGTGGCGTTGTCGTCGTCGACGTCGTTGTCGTTGGCCAACACACCGCTCGCAACATCGACGGTGAGCGTGGTGTCTTCGGAAACGGAGTAGCTATCGTCTTGCGCGACCGGAGGATCGTTGACGGCGTTGATCGTGATCGTGACCGTCGAAACATCGGCTTGGAACTCCGCGTCGGCGGCGCGGTAGGTGAAGGAATCGGATCCTGAGAATTCCGCATTGGGCGTGTAGGTGAAGGCGCCATCGGCGTTGAGCGTTAGTTGGCCGTTGGTCGGTCCGGTAACGAGTGTTGCGGTCAGGGTTTCGCCCACGTCAACATTGTTGGCGTCTTCGTTGGTGAGAACGTTGTCGACCAAGGCGACGTCTTCGTCGGTTGTGAAGGCGTCGTCGGCGCCGGTGAGCGAATCGTTCACATTGGCCACGTTAATGGTCACGGTGGCCGCGTTGGAAGTGGTGGTTCCGTCGGTGGCTTGGTAGGTGAAGGTATCGGCGCCGGCGAAGTTCGCATTGGGCGTGTAGGTGAAGGAGCCGTCGGCGTTGAAGGTCAACTGTCCGCCGGTGGGGCTGGCCACGAGCGAAGCGGTGAGGCCGGTGGGGTCGTTGTTATTATCGTTCGCCAATACGCCATTGGCGGCGTTCACCGTGAGCACCTGCTCTTCGGTGGCGGCGTACGTATCGGCCGAAGCGGGCAGCGACGCCAAGACCGTCAAACTCACGTTTTGAGTGACCGAATTTCCGGCCGCGTCCGAGCCCACGATATCAAACGATTGCGAGCCAACCTGGGCCACGGTGGGTGTCCAGGAGAGTACGCCGGTGGCGGCGGCGATGGTGAGTCCGGCGGGCGCGTTGGTCAGCGAATAGATTACATTTGGCTCGTCAGGGTTTTGGGCGTTGTAGTCGATCGCGGCGCCGCCCGGTATTTCGGTGGGAGGCGTGGACGTGAAGGCCGCCGGCGCCGTGGTGTCAATCGTGACGCTGAGCGCCGCCGAGGGACCGCTTTGGGCGCCGCCAATCGTCTGACGCGCCGTGATGGCGTGAACGCCATCGGTAAACGCGGCGGCGTTGGTGGTGTTGATCACGACTGTTGAACCGCTGGCGGTGGCCGAACCGACTTCCGTGGCGCCGGCAAACAGCGTTACCACGGCGCCGCTCTGCACGCCGCTGACCTGAAAACCGAGCGTCGTCAAATTGGTGATGTTGTCGGCATCGGAAACGCCCGAATCGGAGCCGGCTAGTAGGTCGACGCTCGCAGGCGCGGCGCCGCCGACCGTGATCTCTAAAACTTGCGTGTCGAACGTATCGCCGGTGTCGGAGCCGTTGGTCGCGCTGACGCCCACGAGCAACTCCAACGTACCGGTGAAATCAGTTGGCGGCGTTACAGTCACTTCGCCGGTGGCGGCGTTGACGGTGAAATCAAACGTGGTGCTCCCGCTAACCGACGCCGCGTACGTGATCGGGTCGTTCTCGACATCATTACCCACCAACTGGAACGTAACCGGCGTGTTGACGCTCGTGCTGATCGGGTCCACCGGGCTCAAATACGGCCCGCCATTGAACGGGTCTTGCGCCACCGTGACGTTAAACGTCTGCTGGAATTGGTTGCCGTCGGAATCGGTCGCGGTGACTGTTATTACGGAATTGCCCGTGGCGCCTTCCGGAGCGACCAACCGCAACACGCCGTTCTCCTGGTCAACAAAAATTTCCGCCGAAGTGAGTTTGACTTCAGGGCTTGGACGATCTTGCGCACCGGTGGGGGCGTCGCTAATGGCGGCGCGAATCAGTTCGCCTTCGGTCATGAAACCGAAAACCGAGTGGTTGAAGTCGAGCGAGCGGAGTTGTTGCGGCAGCGAATCGTTCTCTTCAGTGATGAAAAACTGCGAGCTGTTGGTGTCGTCGCCGGCTTTGGCCATCGACAACAAACCGGTCTGCACATGTTGCAGCAGGGCGTTGAATTCGTCGTCGAACTTAGGAAGCGCGGGATCGCCGAACCCGGTGCCGGTGGGGTCGCCGCCCTGGATCACGAAGTCGTTAATAATGCGGTGAAAAATGGTGTTGTCGTAGACGTTTGAATTCGCCAAGCTGGCAATCGCATTCGTGACGCCCGGCACGAGGTCGTCGAACAACTGAAAAACCATATCGCCGTAACGCTCCACCACCAACCGCAAGCTGCGATTCGCTGCCGGTGAAAGCACTGCTTGCACAACGCTCGTGTTGCTGCTGCTGACGGTGTAAGTGAGCGGATCGCCGTTGGGGTCGTAGCCATCGAGCGCGACATGCAGCGGCGCGCCGGCCAACACGGTCACATCGGAAAGCGGAGCCACGAAGGGATTGTTGGAACTGGGAATCGCGACGCCGCTGCGCTGCGAGAGCACCTCTAGAGTCTGCACGCCCACGACGCGTGAATTATCGGGGAACTCCCACGTAGGAAACGATTGAATGTTTTCATCCGTGCCGGTTTGATTGAGCGATCCATCAGGATTCGTAACTTCGATCGAAGGCAAGAACTGGGCGCCGTCTTCAAAGAGTTGTTTTTGTTGTGTGCAAAAAGGACAAGAGGCGGAACTGAAAAACTTGACGCCCGCCGCCGCCAATGCTTTCGCGAAGGCGACTTTATCGGGCGCGGCGGCGACTGTCATCTCGACGGTGGCCTGGGCCGTCTCGCCTTCGCCGTTATCGATGGTGTAGGAAAATGTTTCCGTGCCGGTGAACCCCGAGGCGGGCGTGTAGAGCAGGCTCTTTCCATCGGCCGCGACCGTGATCGTTCCGCCGTTGTCGCCGGCGCCCACGGTGGTGATCGTGGGCGTCGCGGCGGAGGTGACGTCCACGGAATCGGAGTTGAAAATAATATCGCTCGGCGCCACCTCGGACGCCAAGCCTTCGTTCGTGGTATCGAGCAAGAGCACATCGTGCCCGGCGATGGCCGCCCCGTTGGCGCCGGTATCGTTGGCCGCGTTGGTGGTGAATTGCAGCGTGCCGCGTAGTTCGTCGTTGGCGAGAACATCTAGCACGTTTCCGGTCGTACCAGCCGCGACACTCAAGGCGTCGTTCACGGCCACCGAGCCAGGAGTGGAGGCGGTGAAGGTTGCCGTAAAGAACAACACAGGATCGCCGCCGAGCGAGGTCGCGGGAGGAATGGCGAAGTCGGTTTGCACGCCGCCCACTTCGTCGAGCACTCCCGGGGCGATGGCGTCTACTCTGGCGAACGCCCTGTAATCGGGGCCAAATACTACCGAGTCGGGAACGGATGTCGCGCCCGTGGCGGTGAAGTCTGCGATGGCGGCCAAGCCCGCGTCAAACGAGAGATCGACCCAGGGGTTGAACACGCCCAGGTCATCGGTAATTCCCTGCCGGACGTCTTGCACGCTCACCTTGGCTTGAAACTGATCGCCAGCCGCGACTTCCGTAATGGAATTGCCGGAGAGGTCGGTCAGGTCGACAAAGAATGCGACGCGCGCGCCTTCGCCTTCGGGAGCGTCTTCTTGCGGGAGGAAGTCGCCGCCGTCGAGCACCAGCGTCAAGCTAGCGCCCAAGTCGCCGGCGAGCAGGCGCCGATCTTCCAAACACTCGATCACGCCTCTGCGGCTCAGCACGCTCAAGCGACCATTGCCTTGCCCGCGCGAACGGCGCTTACGACGAAATCGAAGTTTTTGCAGCAGACTCGAACGTATCGACTTACTCATGTTGTGTTCCAGTTCCCTAAGGGTAGACGCGCAACTCTTATTCGATCGGCGTGAATTGTCAGGCGCGAAGTATCTAATGCAAGCAGGAAGTGATCCAGGCAAACGGCGGAGCGAAACAGATCACCCTGTGTTGCTAAAGCAGCTTTCGCGCCAAGTGCGCCAGAAATGGCGGCGTTGTCGCCGTTTTTCCAGCCAACGCCTCTGCTAAGGAACGAGCCCAACGGCGTTGGCGGAGCAGTGTATTGATGTGAACAATGACGTGGGGACAAAACAACTCCCCTATTCCATGAATTACAAGACGGCCAAAAAAATCAAGAGTTTTCCACTTCTTTTTGGAAATTTCCTCCAGGATCGTTGGCAAAAGGCCTCATTATGTGGCGATTTTGCACAGCCCTGTTTCGTTAGATGAACGTTACAATCGAAAAGTGCCGGAAAATCAGCGCATTTCCATAATGCCCGACGATTCACCTCGAAGCCGCGCCCAAGCCCCCTGAATGGAAGCCCCCTGAATTGCGGAACGCACTACACCCATTCGCGTTGGACGAGAGGCGGCTGGAATGATTCCAGGCCGCGTTCCTGGCGAGCGATCGTCCCAAATGAACAGAAACCGCATGCGGCGTTTTTTCACGCTTGCCGAATTTATTGCGAATTTCGGCCGAAAACGCTGTTGCAATAATCCTCCTTTCTTTTCATGATACGCGCGGACTCGCCAAGTTGCGGCTCCACTGGTGGAACAGCCGCCGCGTTTGAGTGCGATTTCTGTCTGGCATGGAGGCTCAAAGTGAAAACGACTATTGCGTTTTGTTTTTCGGTCCTACTACTTTCCTCGCTATGCATTGGTTGCGGCAGTGGAGGGGAGGCCGTTACGGCGAGTATCGAAGCGCCTGCCAAGGGGCAACGGGTGGGGTCTGAGTCTGAGCAACCCGTGGCTCTTTCGGCAACCTCCCTGATCACAACCGGGGCGGAGAACCCCGCCGCTCAGACCGGCGAAGAGCTGTATCCTGAAGTGGTTGTGAAAACCTCGCTGGGTGAGTTCACCATTCAACTCGACGCCGAAAAGGCGCCGGTGACAGTCGACAATTTCTTGCGCAACTACGTCGAGCGAGGCTTCTACGAAAACACAATTTTTCACTACGTGGAAGACGGCTACATCGCCTCGGCGGGCGGCTACACCACTACGGGCGAGGCGAAAGCCGCTCGCACGGAAATCCGCAATGAGGCCCACAACGGCCTGAAAAATGTACGCGGCTCGCTGGCCATGGCGCGGGGCGCGGAGTACATCCATAGCGCGACTTCGCAGTTCTGGGTCAACTTGGCTGATAATCCTTTTCTGGATTACCAACTCAGCGAAACCAGCGACCTCGCCACCGCCGACCCCAACGACTACGGCTATTGCGTGTTCGGCAAGGTGATCAGCGGAATGGACGTGATCGACCTTATCTCGAAAACACCGGTTCACGATACCGAAGAGTTCGCCAAACTACCGCAAGAGCCGGTGATCATTCTTTCAATGCGCCGCACGAAGTAACGAGAGAGGTAATTCGCCCAAGGACCAGTCCAAGGTATATTCCGTGCAATGGTGTTATGAAATCCCCACCAAGCCGGAGGCTTGCCAGCACGTGGTCCAGTACAGCCGACACGTCGTCCGTTGTCAGAAACAAGCAATCCCACAAGTCGAACTGCTGGGCTTCGGTGAGCCCGCCTCGGGCCACTCTTCGCTCGATACCTGCGTAGGTCTGGAATGGCGGCTTCTCAACTCCCTTGGGCATTCGAATCCCAGTCTTCGGTAGAGGTCGTTCGACATAACCGCTTCGCATGCCCCATCGCCAAGCCGTGTTCAAAGTGACGATTTCCTTTTTGATCGTTGCCGGGCTCAGCGTTCGTCCACGAATCCCCTTCTCGGTCGCTCGCTTATTGGCGTAGCGTTGAAGTTGCGGCAAGTCGATTTGTCCAAGCAGAAGGGACTTTCCAAGGATTCGTTTCAGGTGGCGGATGTGAATATCGAATGACTGGATGGTCGAAGCCTCGACCGCGTTGTCAGGGATCTGGTCGAGGAAGCCTTGGAGCAATTCGCCGACCGTTCGCGGGCCGAGTTTGCGTTGCTTCTTCTTCTGTTTTCCATCCGACAACAGGAACGCACCGACGTTAACATCATCCGGAAGTTCCAGTGTTCCAAGCTCCAAGCGACGCAAGTTGTCTTCAAGACGAGCCAAGGCGACCGACGCAGCCCGAGCATTCGAAGTTCGAAGCGATTTGGTGTGTCTTCGACCGCCAAATCGGAAGATAACTCGGTAGTTTCCGTTGCGTGATTCAAGCATTGCCATGCTCTCAATTCTCCCTGCGTATTGCGGAGAGAACAAGCAACGCCAAACCAACGTGAATGCAACGAATGTCCCCAAAATGACACCCAAACGAATTTGGCGCGAAAAAAGGACTCACGTCGTTTCAACGTAAGTCCTTATGAGATCAGAAGTACCAGAGGAGGGACTCGAACCCTCACGAGCGTTAAGCTCACTGGATTTTGAATCCAGCGCGTCTGCCAATTCCGCCACTCTGGCAAGTGATTTAAGTTGTTTTCAGGGTAGGTATCGCCTGTTGTTTCATCAGGCCTTTGGGGTGGGATTGGGGCTTTCGTGGTCCATGATGGCCGCAGCTAATACCCCCGGGCCTTTCAAAGGACGCATTGTACTGACCAAGGGCGGAGTATGCTACTACGCTTTCAGTTGGCTGATCGGCCGGGCATTCGTAGCATCTTCTCGGCGCGAGTCGCCTTCGGGGCGTGAGAAATACACCTCAAACGGCTGGAGACATGCTTTATACAAGGGGAACTATACACATAGCATCCGTTCTCACCGAGCGGAGTATAAAATTGGTGAGGAACCCAAGAAATAAAACAGCGGCCGGTCGCACGTTGCGGCCGGCCGCCGTTCGTTTTAGGCAGGCAAATTCTCTCGCTCTGTTCAACGATTACTCGAAGTTGCCCTTGGTAATGCCCTTGCCTAGGAATGGTCCTGAATAAACGGTTCCGGGCGGAAGCTCGACTTTTTGGTTGGTGTAACCTTGCCCCGGAGAACCATTGACTGGGAATCCTGGGTTGAGATATTTGTCGAAGTTGAGGTCAACCACAACTCGCACGCTGCCGTCGGCCATGAGCAAATTGCAATGGCCCTTCTTGCCGCTTCCGTGCCAGGCGTACCAATCGCGGGTGTCTTGGAGCCAGAGAAGTCCGTCGGCTCCGGGGATGCCCGGAAGCGTGACATCAGGTAGTTTCCTGGGCGCCGCGGCGAGCACATTGGTGCCGGCTGGCATCAGGCTGATTCTTGTTCCGGTCCAAACAGATGGGCCGTCGTTGAACGATTCGCCGAGTCGGTCGCCGGCTTCGAGGTAGCCGGGAATATCGTTGCTGAGAACGGCTTCCTTTCGATCACCAGGCGCGGCACAGCCCAGGAAGGGAATGGTGCTGGAGGAAATGCCGGAGTTGTCGACCATGTATTGTCGCAACGGACCGCCCGTTCCCTGGATGCCCTTGAGCTTGGAAACCGTTCGGCCGAGGGCGTCGGTTTTTGGGCCGGAGCGAACGAGGTACCAGCTCGCGGCGTAGTTGGTGCCGTAGCCATCTTCGAGCAGTTGGCGAACGCGGGCAATTCGGTCAGCCGAGCCGGGCGGGCTGATCGAGGTTGTCCATTCGGAGCAACGTCCGTCGGAAAGTCGCCCCAATATTGCGCCGTCCTTGCCGCTCGTCGAGACCACGCCGATAAAGTCGTTGAGCTTTTCGGTCCCGCGCAATTCAGAGGAGGGGCACAGCATTTGCTGAACGTTGATGCCGGCGTTCACTGCATCGGCTACCCAACCCCAGGTGTCGGGGCAGCCATCACGACGCCAATCGTAGGCGCCGGTGCTGTAGCGTTTTTTGGGATCGCTTTCAGCAAAGGCATGCATCGAGATGCCAAAGTTTTTCAAATTATTCTTGCACTCCATCGATCTTGCGGCGGCGCGGGCGGCGCCCACGGCTGGAACCAGCAACGCGACCAGGGTGGCGAGAATCGCGATCACGACCAGTAATTCCACCAACGTAAAACCTTTGTGCGAACGAGGGTCGTTCGCAACGGTAGTTGTCTTCATTTCTTTCCTTTAGAGTTAAACAGGGTACCTTCTCGGCGACCGCGGCCCATCTCCTTGGACGGGCGGTGGTTTGAAAGGCTCGTGAATTGATTTGGCCTTTCAGGCACGGCCGCCTATTACTCTTTGGCTGAATCGGACGTTTCGGGAGTTGCTCCCTATGAGTCGCCGACTCATGTGCATTGCTTCATTCGCCCTCCTTACTGTTTTGCAGAGCCTCAGCCAAAAAACCTATCTTCCCGACGATCTCTTTTTCAAAACGAATGGTCGGCTTTGGTGGTTGTCAACTTCGGAACAAGGCCGCCATTCCCTTCGATGCCAGCCAAGTTACCAAGCGAATTTGAAGAACGTGCGAAGGACAGATGAATTGTTGATGAGTAAAAATTTTCGGCGATTCGGCGCCCCGATTCTCCGAGAAACCCGCCTCGGGCGAGCAAAAAAAACCCGCTTAGGGTTCGTCCGTAAATAAGTTACCGATTGTCGATCAAAAAAGCCCGGCATTTTCAAAATGCCGGGCTTTTAATTCGGTAGTTTATTTGCGGACGCTCCCTTACCGTGTTTCTCCGCCGACGCAAACGCGAAACAGGCTTTGTTTTCTCGTAACCGTTCACGGCGTCGCGGGAATTTTGCGACAGCAATCTATCCCACGGCGAATAACCGAGATACGGTTTCGAAGACGGGAAACGCTGAGGCCGCAAAGGGGCAGAGGGCCGCAGAGAAGAACGAAATGACGAAAGG
>JAJRWU010000003.1 GCA_024276655.1 Planctomycetota bacterium | reverse complement strand
TGGGTGTCAGGACCATCGGCGCCGAAAACATAATCGGCCCGGAAACCCCAATCGGATCCGTTGCCGCCGGTGTCGACGGTCTTCTCGCCGAAAATCCAGACCTGATTCGCGACAAACTCGCCGGCCACGTTATTAAAGGGCACGCCCAAGTTGCCATTTTGCGTATTATTGCCATCGGCATTGAATGTAATTCCGCCGGAAACCCAACCGCCCACGTTAAACCCCGAAGGCGTCTTGCCGAACAACGTCCAGGCTTCGGGTTCGGCGGGGACCGTGTCGGGATAGATGTCGAATTTGTTTACGATCGGGGACCCGGGCGCCGCTGCTTCAGGAACATAATCCGCCGCCGATGGGGCGGGCGGCGCGTCGCTCGGCGATGCGGCTGGCGCCTGAGCGTAGTAGTTGAATGTTTTGCGGTGAAGGGTCGACGGTTGGTTGAGCTGCTGGGCGTGTGCGTTGGTCGCACACATGGCGCCCGCAATAGCGGCGGCAAACGCCATTTTCGAGAACTTCATGTTTCGTTACTCCCCGGATCCTGAGAAAATTCCTAAGCAAGGCAGGGCGCGCAAACAATCCCACGGAGAATGTGTGTGGGCTCGCCGCGTGGCGCGGCGATGTTTGGGGCGGGTGTCTTAATAGGTGGGCTATGAACGCCATCGATCAGCGTTCAAAGAGTGCTATCGGAATCTGTTTCAGCTAAGACCACCGCATTGTACGCAACTTTCCAAGTTGCGCGGTGAAATGGGTTGGGGTCAGTAAAAGCTTACTGATTACGAAATCCTTTGCGGTCAGTAATAGCGTCAAACCGCTGAAACAACCGTCGTTCAAAAAAAAGGCGCACAACAGCCGCTCGTTAAAATAGGAGCAACCGTCACAGCTTCGCGCGGCTCGCCGTGCAAAGCCTTAGAGCCCCTAACATAACCCCTGTTTGGCGTTTCAAACACGGAGTTTGACGCTGACCTACTAAGTTGTGTTAGAAGGTATTAGTACCTGCCCAAGATATATTCCGCGCCATGGTGTTATGGAATCCCCGCCAAGCCGGAGGCTTGCCAGCCATTAGCCGGCGGTGTTCGCTGCGCTCGACCAACGGTGCGGCTCAAGTTCCAGCGTATCCTTCCAGCAAACGGCCGACAAGAAAAGCGGCGATGCCACAAGCCAGCGCCAACACCATATCGCTCACGCCGGTCGATCGCCCCAAGCCGCCGGTCATTTCCATGAACATCACAAACGGCAACAGCAACAAGGCAAACAGTTGTAAACCTCGGCCTAACTGTTTCATGAACCCGCTTCCTTCCCCGATTTTCGATCAAACTGCAACTAGATAATTCTGATTCCCCTTCGCCTAACCGCATTCTCTCTTTGAACATAGCGTTGTTCCGCCGACGCGCCCACCATGCAAGACATTGCAGTTTGCGGCGGCGCTAACAGAATACCTGACTAATTTATCTTTTTTATGTGGTGGTATGCGCCCCGGAAATGCATGTACAATAAAAGCACCCGCCCCAGTGACTGTTCGCGAGAATTCGTGACCAACCCCGCCTATAATGAAGTTGTCGGCCAGCAGTGTTTTTGTCAGCAAACTGAAAGCAACGGCCCTCGCACAGACATAAAACGCCTCTCAGTAGCATGGATTGGTCAGACGACCACAAAACCGAGGACACAACATGTTCAATCGCTCCACCTCCCTTCCGCGGCAATTCGTATTCGTTGCGTCGATTACGGTGCTGGGTGCTTTGTTGGCCGCTGCTCCCTCGCGCGCCGGCGATAAAGTTGCTGGCGATAAAGTCGATTTCAGCCGGGAAATTCGGCCGTTGTTGTCTGACCGCTGTTTCGAATGCCATGGCCCCCAAGAAAAACAGCGCGAGGGCGGATTTCGTTTCGACGTGCAGGAAAGTGTTTTCAGCCCAGCCGATTCGGGTTAACAGCCGATCGTGCCTCATAAACCGGGCGAAAGCGAACTCATTGCCAGAATCACGAGCGACGACCCCGATCTCGTCATGCCGCCGCCCGACGCCTCCAAGCGTTTGACGGCCGGGGAAATCGAACTGTTTCGCCGCTGGGTCGAACAGGGCGCCCAGTGGGAAGACCATTGGTCGTTGGTTGTGCCGGTGCGTGCGGAGCTTCCGAAGGTCAAGCAGTCGGACTGGGTGGAAAACCCGATCGATCAGTTCGTTCTCGCGCGGCTCGAAAAAGAAGGCCTGCATCCCGGCCCTCGCGCAGACAAGGAAACATTGATTCGCCGCGTGACATTCGATCTCACCGGCCTGCCGCCGACGTTGGCCGAAATCGACGCCTTCCTGGCCGACGATTCGCCCGAAGCGTACGAAAAATTGGTCAGCCGCCTGCTGGAATCGGAACGTTATGGCGAACACATGGCCCGCTTCTGGCTCGACGCCGCCCGCTATGGCGATACGCACGGTTTGCATCTCGACAACTACCGGGAAATGTGGCCCTACCGCGACTGGGTGGTCAACGCCTTCAACGCCAACATGCCGTACGACCAGTTCACCATTGAACAACTGGCCGGCGACCTGTTGCCGAATCCAACCTTGGAGCAAATCGTGGCCACCGGTTTCAATCGGGCGCACGTCACGACCAGCGAAGGCGGATCGATCGCGGAGGAAGTTTATACGCGAAACGTTGTTGACCGCGTCGTCACGACCGGCACCGTCTACATGGGACTCACCCTCGATTGCACGCGTTGCCACGACCACAAATTCGATCCCATCACGATGCACGATTTCTACGCCATGTTCGCCATGTTCAACAGCCTGGACGGCAACCCGTTGGATGGCAATAAGAAAGACCCCGCCCCGGTGGTGAAGGTTCCCTCAGACGCACAGAAAAAGCAACTCGCAGATTTCGACGCGCAAATAGCACAAATTGAGAAGCAACTGCGCGAGCCGTGGTCGGAAGTCGATCCGTTGCAACAAACGTGGGAAACGGAATTGCTCGCGGCGCTCAAAACGGCCGAAGCCGAAACCGCTGAAGTCAAGTCGTCGGCCTTAACATTAGGCGACTGGTACGCGGTGGGGCCGTTTACCGACACCAAAAATTATCTGTTCTCCCGCAAGCATGGTCCTGAAGGGAAGCCGATCAAGCTCGACCAAGAGTTCACTATCGGCGGCGGCGGCAAGGGGAAATGGGTTCGCCACGCCGAATGGACGGATGGCAAGCCGCACCAGGGTTTGCCCGGAGAAGTGGCCGCCAATTTTCTCTACCGCTCGATCACCTCGCCCGCGGCGCAAAAGATTACTGTTTCGTTTGGCAGCGACGACGCCCTGAAAGTGTTTCTGAACGGCAAGCAGGTTTTGGCGAAGAATGTTTCTCGCGGCGTCGCGGCGGATCAGGATGTGATCGAACTCGCCTTGAAAAAAGGGGAGAACCACCTGCTGTTGAAGGTCATTAACCATGGCGGCGCCACCGGCTTCTATTTCGCGTTGAAGTCGGTCGAAGCCAGCTTGCCGAAGGAGGTCGTCGCCGCGATTCGTGTTCCCGCCGCCGAGCGAAACGCCGAACAGCAGCAACAATTGCGTGATCATTTCCGCAACAAGGTTTCAGATTCAAAATTGTTGAAAGCGGCGCAAGCGGCGTTGGCGAAGGCCCGCGGAGGGCGTTCGGCGGTTGATCGCCAAATTCCCACGACGCTCATTTTCCGCGAAACCAAGGAGCCCAAAGACTCCTTTTTCCTCAGGCGAGGCGAATACGACCAGAAGGGCGATAAAGTGGCTCGCGGAACGCCGGTTGCGCTGCCGCCGATGGATCCCGAATGGCCCGTGAATCGCTTGGGCTTCGCCAAGTGGCTGGTTGATCGCAAACATCCTCTCACGGCGCGTGTCGCGGTGAACCGTTTTTGGCTGCAAATGTTTGGCGTGGGCATTGTAAAAACCGCCGAAGATTTCGGCTCGCAAGGCTCGCCGCCCAGCCATCCTGAATTGCTAGATTGGCTGGCCGTGCAGTTCATTGAAGACGGCTGGGATATCAAGGAGACCATGAAACGCCTCGTGCTCTCGGCCACCTACCGCCAGTCGTCTCGGATCACGCCTGAAATGTTCGAACGCGATCCTGAAAATCGGTTGTATGCTCGCGGGCCTCGTTTTCGGCTAGATGCCGAAATGATTCGCGATCAGGCGTTGGCGGTCAGCGGTTTGTTGGTCAACAAAGTGGGCGGACCAAGCGTCAAGCCGCCGCAGCCCGACGGCCTCTGGTTTTCGGTCGGCTATAGCGGATCGAACACGGTGCGTTTCGTGGCCGATCAAGGCGATAAAGTCCATCGCCGCACGTTATATACGTTTGTCAAACGCACTTCGCCGCCGCCGCAAATGAGCACCTTCGATGGTCCTTCTCGCGAAGCCTGCGCCGTGCGCCGAGAACGCACCAACACGCCGCTGCAAGCCTTGCTGTTGTTTAACGACCCGCAGTTCGTGGAAGCGGCCCGCGCGCTCGCCGCCCGCACGCTCCACGAAGGCGGCCCAACCGACAACGCCAAGGCGGCCATGATGTTTCGGCTTTGCACCGGCAGGCATCCCACCGACCAAGAAGTGCTCGAGATGGTGCAAGCCGTTCACGAAGACCGCGCCGCCTTCGAGAAAGACATACCGACCGCCGTGGCGCTCGTTTCCGGTAAAAAAACGGCTGACAAAAAAGACACAGCCAAAAAGGACGCAGCAACGCCTGCCCCCAATTCCGAGCACGCCGCGGAGCTTGCCGCCTGGACGGTTGCGGCGAGCGTCATGTTAAACATGGATGAAGTCATCACCAAAAATTGAGGCCGTTCACTACCAACGGTGAAACACGCCTTCAGGAGATAAAACGATGCAGCCTATACAAGACTACGCGCGATCGATCACGCGGCGCCATTTTTTCGGCCAAGCCGGCGTGGGTATTGGAGCGGCGGCGTTGTCGTCGTTGATGACCGGCCAAACGGCGCAAGCCTCCGGCGGCCTGCCCGGCTTGCCGCACTTCGCCCCCAAGGCCAAACGCGCAATCTATCTCTTCATGGCCGGAGCGCCCAGCCAAATCGACCTGCTCGATCACAAGCCCAAGCTGAACGAACTGTTCGACAAAGACCTGCCCGACTCCATCCGGCAGGGCCAGCGGCTGACCACCATGACCTCCGGCCAAGCCCGTTTTCCGCTGGCGCCCTCCAAGTTCAAATTCCAACAACACGGCGATAGCGGCGCATGGGTCAGTGAACTGCTTCCGCACACCGCCAAAATGGTCGACGACTTGGCCATCGTTCGCTCGGTTAATACCGAAGCCATCAATCACGATCCGGCAATCACCTACATTTGCACTGGCCATCAACTCCCCGGGCGCGCGAGTTTGGGCGCCTGGCTGAGTTACGGCCTGGGATCGATGAACGACGATTTGCCCTCGTTTGTCGTCATGACACCCTCCTGGACCGGCCGCAAGGACGCCCAAGCTTTGTACAACCGACTATGGGGCGCCGGCTTCCTGCAAAGTAAATATCAGGGCGTGTCGCTCCGCTCGAAGGGCGACCCGGTGTTGTATCTTTCGAATCCGCCGGGCGTGAGTTCGCAGTTGCGGCGCCGCATGTTGGATCGGCTGGCTAAATACAACGAAAGAACGTTCGTTTCACTCGGCGATCCGGAAACCGAAGCCCGCATCGATCAATACGAAATGGCTTTTCGCATGCAGACCTCCGTGCCCGATCTGACCGACATCTCGAACGAACCGCAACATATTCTCGACATGTACGGCCCCGACGCCACCAAGCCGGGCACCTTCGCCGCCAGTTGCCTGTTGGCCCGCCGCATGGCGGAGCGCGACGTGCGGTTCGTGCAAATTTTCCATCGCGGCTGGGACCAACACGGAAATATCGGCGGCGACCTGCCCGACCAAGCCCGCGACATCGACCAACCGTGTTTCGCGCTCATTCAAGATCTCAAACGACGCGGCCTGCTCGACGACACGCTGGTTATTTGGGGCGGCGAATTTGGCCGCACCTGTTACTGCCAAGGCAAACTGACGCGCGAAAATTACGGCCGCGATCACCACCCGCGATGTTTTTCGGTGTGGATGGCCGGCGGCGGGATCAAGGGCGGCGTCGTGCATGGCCAAACCGACGACTTCAGCTACAACATCACTGAAAACCCCGTTCACATTAACGATCTCAACGCCACGATTTTGCAGTGTTTGGGCATCGACCACAAGCGGCTCAGCTACCGCGTGCAAGGGCTCGACATAACACTCACCGGCGTGCTGGAGCAGGCGCCCGTGAAGGCGATACTGGCCTAGGCAAAAACGCGCCGAAGCGTACGCTCCAATTGCTCGGCTCTACGCAAACGCCGAGGCGATAATATTTGAAAGATGCACCAAACGCCAAGGCGCCTTGGAGCGAATGCCGGTGGTCAGTAGGAGGCAAAACCCTTCGCGCTGGCGGTCCAGCCAGCACATGGTTCCGGTCGCGCCGGTGTGCCCAAACACATGCCGCCCCAAGGCGTCGCCCCAACTGCCGGCCGTGCCGGGATGATTCAAACTCCAGCCCAGTCCCCACGGTTGGGCGCGGCGCAGCGGATCCGGCAATTCAGGTTGATCGGGCAGGCGGTTGGTGGTCATCATGTCGACCATGCCCGGCGACAACAAGCGAACTCCGCCGATTTCACCGCCCCGGAGCAACATCTCGCAGAGGACGGCGAAATCTTCCGGCGTGCTGAACAGACCGCCCCACGGCGCGCCGAACTCTTGCCAATACCGGCTATTCCAACCGAAATCGGAATTGGCCTGGTACTCGGGTGTTTCCACTCGCACCAACCGCGCTCGGTCGAAACCGCGCGAGCCGAGGCTGGTCGAGGTCATGCCGAGCGGGTCGAGAATTTCCGTCTGGATAAACTTGTGAATGCTCATCCCGGAAAGCCGCTGCACGAGTTCCGCCACGACGAGCGTGCCCATGCTCTGGTAGCTGAAATTAGTTCCGGGCGGGAAGAGCGGCGTGGCGGCAATGGCGCCTTTTATGAAGCGCTCGAGCGGCGCATGTTTACGCCGCAGCAGGGCGTTGTCTTCCAGCATATCGGGCATGCCGGAAGTGTGGGTGAACAGATGCAAGACGAGCGTGTCTTCCTTGTGTTGCGCGGCGAACTCTGGAATGTAATGCATCACGGGGTCGGATAAATTCAACAAGCCCCGCTCGACCAACATCAGCGCGGCCATGTACGTGACCGGCTTGGTGATCGAGGCCATCAGAAACATGCCATCGCGGCGGATCGGCTCCGCGTTCGGCTCAGGACCTTGGCGGCCAAAAAAACGTGGCGCGACAACCCTTCCTCGCCGTCCGACCAAAATGGCGCCGCCGGGAAGGGGCGCGCCGGCGCCGGTGGTCCACTCGTCCAACAAACGGTAGGCGATATTCAAACGCTCGGCGTCCAGACCGATTTCGTGAGCGTGGGCTTGAGCCAGTTTCGGCATGGCGAGGAATGTTCTTTTCGTTGGCGGAAAGGTAAAGGCTTACAAGGTGGTTGGGCATCAGCCGTGGGACGTTTGCAACTACCAGAATGAACAAACGGGCCCGTGGTTGCAAGCAATCGCCCGCGGTATTTATTGCATCCGCCAGGAAAAAGGCTCGCTAAAACGTACGCTCCAACCGCGCCGGGCGGCGGCGGCTTGCTGGCGTTGGCGAATCGGCCGGTTTATCATGGCCGGTGCAACCGATTTCCGACGAACAAGAAATAAGGTGGCCGTTCGCGGAGTTTGATTGGAGCGTTCATCGTTACGCCGGCTTGATTTTACAGGAGGGAGTGGAGGGAACGGAGAATCCTGTTTGTTTCCTCGTTTCCTCCGCATGAAAGGTCTTTCGATGCATGCTTTGTTTTCCTCCGCAAACAGTATGACGCACGATGTGATTGGCTCCGCCATCGAAGTTCATAAAGACAAAGGGCCCGGTTTACTGGAGTCCATTTATGAATGGTGCTTGACGATGGAACTCGAGTCTCGCGGTTTCATCGTTCAAAACCAGAGCAATGTGATTGTGCGATATAAAAAATTCCAACGCGAGTATCCCTTGCGATTCGATATCCTGGTCAACAAGTGTTTGAT
>JAJRWU010000307.1 GCA_024276655.1 Planctomycetota bacterium | reverse complement strand
AATTGAATCAAAGTCCCTTGCTTTTGGCCTAAATGCGAAAAACGCAACCCAGAAATACTGCCTTTAGTCCGCTTTGTTACTCACGACTAGCGATTCACCAAAACTCAACGTCACGCTGAACCAGTACAGAACCACGAAAGACACGAAAACCACGAAAACGTTTTCAAAAAGCAACCGTCCATTTATTGGTCTCGGTGCTCTCTAGTGGCAGATTTTCCCCTCGCTTTAGCCTGCGCCGCCCGCCAACACCGCCATCGCGATGGCCGCTGTTTCAATGCGCAAAATGCGAGGACCGAGCGAGACGGTCGTCCAGCCTTGGCCGGTTGCGGCCGCGACTTCATTTTCCGTAAACCCGCCTTCGGGCCCCACCGCCAGCCAAATGGCGGTCGGCGGCGGCGGCGGAGAAATCGTTTCCCCGCCAGGATGGGCCAACCATTTTTGGGCGTCGGCCGGCGCTTGCGAGGCGAACTTCTCCAGCGATAGCGGCGGTAGGATGGTCATCAAACGATTGCGGCGGCACTGTTTGGCGGCTTCGAGCGTCCAGCGGTCGAAGCGAGCAGTCGTCGAGGCTTGCACTTTTACCACGCTCTTTTCGGCCAGCAACGGCGTGAATCGCGAGACGCCCAACTCCGTGGCCTTTTCGATCAGCCAGCGCTGCCGCTCTCCCTTCGGCAACGCGGCGCCGAGTACAATTTCGCCGGCCAACTCTCGGCTGATCTCGCGCCGCTCGATGATCTGGCACGTGGCCCGACTGCGGGAAATTTCCAGCACCACGGCTGCAAATTCAGCGCCGCCGCCGTCGAACAACGTCAGGGCGGCGCCCTTCTTGGCCCGCATCACGTGCAGCAAATGGTGTGCTTCGGCGCCTTCGAGAACGGCGGTCGGGCCCACAATCGGCTGATTGACAAAATACCTGCGACTCATTGCTTAACACCCGGTGATGAACTGAGCAAACAACTCCTCATCATAGATCTTGCGTTCAGACATCCCTTATGTCGCCGCTCCGGTTTGCGGTGTCAACCTCTTGCAAGCTACGCCTGCCCAGGTTCAAGAACCTGGGCCGCCCCCGCGACGAAGGGCTCTGCCAGCGGCGGGTAGGGCGGCTTAATTTTCACCGCACCGATTGGTTGCGCCGGCGATTGCGTCAAGGCCGGAACAACGGCGACGCACATCGCCGCCAAGGCGAGAGGAAGAACACCGATCGAACGTTTCAGGGAATGCAACGCCATGGTAAACCAAAGTTGTGAGGGGTGTAACCGGCAACCCGCCGTGGAAATACCAGCGGCGAAGCGGCTGAAGTCTTTCTAAAAAAAGCTTGTATTTTGAGTTGTAATGGTATATTAATTATACCATGTCCGCCTTTGAATTCGACGAACAAAAAAGCCAGGCCAACCTAGAGAAGCATGGCATTACCTTTGTTGACGCCCAAGAGCTTTGGGACGACCCCGACCTAATAGAGATTCCGGCGAAAACGATTGATGAGCCGAGATTTCTAATCATCGGGCTTATTGAGGGCAAACATTGGTCAGCGGTAGTGACACCCCGAGATGAGCACATCCGAATCATTTCCGTTCGCCGTTCCCGCGTAGAAGAGGTGACCATATATGAAAGCTAAAAAATTCGATTCGGATTTCGATCGAGGGAAGGATGTAACGGGAGCATTGGATTTGACCAAGATTCGTCGTCCCCGGCAGGAACAAAAAAGAGTGAACGTGGATTTTCCAACGTGGATGATCGCCTCTCTCGATAAAGAAGCTCGTCGGCTTGGTGTGACTCGCCAATCAATTATAAAAGTGTGGCTTGCTGAACGCTTGGAGCAGGCGGCCTCCAGCAGATCGTTCCCGCCGACCGGCTCCGCTGAGCGATGAACCTCTTCATATACATGGTGTCGTTGTGAATGGGCATATAATAGAGTTCTCAGGTGATGACGGATAATTGATCTATTGAGGCGAAGGAATTAATGGCTAACCGGCCCCGCAAACACCATTACGTCCCGCAGTTTTATCTCGCCGGGTTCTCCGATGACCGAACCGCTGAGGGCAATCTCAACGTACTGGACACGGTCAGATAATTGGCTGGTGGAGACAACCAACCGAAGCAATGTACGCGAATTCGAGGGTTGAGTGATGACTTCACGACCAACAGACGAGAATCTTAGACGGTCTGCCGCCACTTACGGAGTGCGGCTTAGTCGGATTGAAGCGCAGGGCGCCGACCTACTGCAGCGACTCGTGAATAGTCCACAAGAGACGTTCGGCGTAGAGTTGAAACCGTGGCTGATGCCGACAGTGCCGGCTGATCGCGCGAAGATCGCGAAAACGTGTATCGCCCTCCGCAACAACAACGGCGGCTATCTCCTGCTCGGGTTCGAGGATGATGGCACTCCAGCCGCAAACGCACCAAGTGACCTGGGCACTGTGTACCACGTCGACGCAATCCAAGAAATAGTGTCCAAGTACGCTTCAGAACCGTTTGCAGTGAGTGTTGAAACTCGTGAGTGTAACGGGCAAACGCACCCGATCGTTGTCGTCCCTGACGGTGTCGTCACGCCGGTGTTTGCGAAGTCGACCGTCACCCACCCAGACGGTAGCACAAGGCGGCTTATTGAAGACGACGCCATCTATGTCCGCTCCGTTACGTCGAACAACCGCGTTTCTAGCACTAAGCTGCGGCGATCGGACGCAGCTCGTCTAATGAAGACATGCTTCGACAATCGCGAAGCAGACATTGGGGCCTTCATACGGCGTCATCTGTCGGGGCTCTCTCCAGAAGTTCTCCAAGGAGCGTTAGCCGCAATTCAACAAACTGTCCAGCCGAAGGAAACCCCTCTTCAATTCCTCGACGAAGGCTACGAGAGATTCGCCCTATCGTTATCCGAACGCAGGCCGCAAGTTCCCAATCTCGGTTATATGGAAGCTGCCGCGATACTTTCTGATGTTGAGCAACCGAAGACGCTAAATAGCGAGTTACTCCATCGACTTCATTCGGTCAGGACAGGCTATAGCGGCTGGCCCCCGTGGACGATCATTGATACTCCAAACGCTCAGGGGTTAAGCCCAAGGGTCGTTCAAGGGAAATGGGAAGCACTTATGGATAGCCTCGACGACCAATCGTTCGGTGGCGGTGGCATGCTGGACTACTGGCAAATCGACCCGGCGGGCCGTCTCTACTACGTTAGGGCCCTTGAGGATGACCTTCGATCACAGACGAATGGTGTCACGCCGCGCACGATCCTCGATTTTCCCATTGCCGTATATCGCGTGACCGAAGTAGTGGCCGCCGCCATTCAGATATTGCGAGAACTCGATGGGCAGAACGACTCGTTCGTAGCTTTCGCCTTCCGCTGGCGAGGAATTAAAAACCGCGTGCTTGGCTCGTGGAGTGATCCAAGACGCCTACTTCGTCGGCAAGCAACTTGCCATGACGACGTTGTGACAACTGACATTCAAGTGCCGATCGACGTGCCAGATTCAGCCATCCCCTCACACGTCTATGGAGCTATCAAGCCGTTGTTTCTCGCTTTCGGCTATGACCTTGACCAAGAAGTGATTGAGAAGATCGCTTTGTCGGTCCTTCAGCGATCCATGTAATCGGCCGGGTGGCAGGTTCTTGAACCTGGGCGGGCGGAGCCTGCAAGAGGCGACCTATCGCGGCCAACCCACCGTTCCCAATAACCCGTCTGTCCTTCCCACGCAGGCGGGAATCCAACGATGCACGCAAGTTGTCTGGATTCTCGCCCGCGCGGGAAGGACGGTGCGCTGGCAGCCCTCCGGAATGCATCGCGTTCGCCGCGCGAGCCTACCGGTGGTGTTCGCTGCGCTCGACCACCGGCTAATGGCTGGCAAGCCTCCGGCTTGGCGGGAATGCCCGCACACCATTGCACGAAATGGTTCTTGGAGAAGTGCTAGGCGAACGCTTCTCGGAGCCGGTCGACGATTGCCGGGCAGGCTTGGCGAGGATCTTTGTTTTCCTCGTACTCCAGCACGATGTAGCCGCGGTAATTGGCTTCGCGAAGGATCTTGGCCAAGAGCGGGAAATCGGCGGGCTGCTTTTTGCCGTCGGGTCCGTCGAGAACCACTTTCACTTGAACGTTGATGGCGTAAGGCGCCACGCGGGCGATTTCGGCGTACACATCGCGACTACGGAAGTTGCCCGTGTCGAGGTTGACGCCAAACCAAGGGCTCTTCACGTCATGCACCAAGGCCAGGAGTTCGTCGGCGGTGCGGGTCGGACCGCCATGATTTTCCAAGGCCAGATGCACGCCGTGCTGGCCGGCGTATTGGCAGCATTCCTCCATGCCTTGCACCATCCAAGTGTGTGCTTGTTCGGGCGGGGTGTCTTTCTGGACGTGCCCTGCAAAGATTCGAATGACCGGCGCGCCGAGAATTTCGGCGTTATCGACCCATTGCTTCACATGCGCGATTTGCGATTTTCGCTTGGCCGCGTCGGGATGTCCGAAATCGTTGCCGACGGCCGTTCCGGAAACGTCAAGCCCAAGGCGGAAGCATTGTTGTTTCAGTTGGCGCAGGTATTCGGGCGTGGCGGGCGTGGGGAAGTAGTAGGAAGTGAGTTCCGTTCCCTCCAGCCCCATGGCGGCGCAGTCGTCGATAAAATCGGCCAGCGTTAATTCGGCGCCTTTCCCCTTGAGCAGGTTGCGATAACTGTAAGCCGCCAAACTGAATTTGAATTTTGGTTTGCCGTTGCGCGTGATCGGTTCAATAGCCTGGGCCGAACGAGAGCAGGCAAGGCTCCCGCCCACGATTCCTAAACTCAAGGGGCCTAAACTCAGGGCGCCCAAGCCCGCGGCGGTGAGAAACGAGCGGCGGTCGGTTGGTTGGTTCATGGGGTTATCCCGAAAAAACGATTCCGAAAAAGAAGGCAGCGCTCTCCGACAACGGCGGCGCGGATAACAACGGCGGCTTGGATGACGCCGACGTTCTTATTTTCGTTGAACGCCAAGCCGGTTGCAAGCGCCTTCGGCGAACTCCCACTCCAACCTGCACGGCGTGCTGAGGTGGCGCCGCTTTCACGGACAGGTGAGTCTCTAAGAATATCACCTAGATGGCCTCGAACTGGCTTGGCGCCAAGTACCCGATTGAAGAGTGCTTTCGTTGCGTATTGTAATAGGCAATGAAAGCTCGAATTTCCCTT
>JAJRWU010000306.1 GCA_024276655.1 Planctomycetota bacterium | reverse complement strand
TTTTTCGCATTTAGGCCAAAAGCAAGGGACTTTGATTCAATTGCGGTGCATTCCTGGCGCAATCCGGCCGCAGTGCTCGTTCTAGCGACTAGCTTATCCTCCAGACAAGAAACTCAACGTCCAACTGGGGCAAAACACTAAACCCCGCGCGCCCAAACTCAACGTCCCGCTGAACCAGTACAAAACGGCAACGTCCAAAAGAGAGGACGTTGCCGCTTGGTAAACAATTGCCGTTTGGTGAACGATTGGCCTTTGCCGAAGGCTGGCGTCATTCGCCAGGTGCATCTTCGCTAGGCGCAGCTTCGCTAGGCGCAGCTTCGCTAGGAGCAACTTCGCCGCCGCTGCCATAAGACGCAGCGTCAATCTCACCCGACTCCATCGCTTTTTCGATGTCTTGTGTCGTATCGTCCGCCGTTGGAGGGGGCGGTGTGTTGGAGGTATCGGTTGCCGAGGGACCACACCCCACGAAGGAAACGAACAGCACCGCCACAGCCGCGAAAATAGACTTTTTCATCAGTCGACCTTTCTGTTAGTTGAAAAATAGGAGAATTAACAAAATCCCCACCGCCAATTAGGATCCACTAAAGCGAAACTATATTCCAACTGAATGCCGAAATACACCCCTGGTTGAACTTCGCTCGGAAGAGTTGGTCGCAGTTGCGCCCTGATTTTTTTCCGTGAATGTCACGTTTTCGTCCGCAGTTGTCGATCAATTACCAAGGAATATCTCCAAAAGAGGGGCTTTCCAAAAAGGCGCGCAGCGAACGAATTTCTACAACTATAAAATTTCCCCAAAAACTAAAGTGTAAAAAAAACCGCCATTTCGATTGACGTGAGAAACTGGAGCAGATAGTCTACCCATTATTGGTGGTTCCGTAACCTATTTTTATTTTTCCTCAATTTTTTATTTCAGGGAGATCAGACCATGACAAGCAGGCATTCGCGCCGAGGCTTTACACTGGTGGAGCTATTGGTCGTCATCGCGATCATTGGTATTTTGGTCGCCATGTTATTGCCGGCCGTGCAGGCCGCCCGAGAGGCGGCGCGGCGGATGAGTTGCGGTAATAATCTCAAACAGATCGGTTTAGCACTTCATAATTACCACGATACGTACAAGACGTTTCCCACCATTCGCGGCGGGCAGCTTGTGCGGGGCGGCACCCAGAATTTTGGACCGGGCGTCAACGACCGGTTCTACCCCGGCTGCCCAGCTTGGTTCAATTCCGCGGGCTGGAGTTGGCGGGCCCTGATCTTGCCGTACATGGAGCAAAAGCCGCTCTACGATTCGATCAACTTTAGTGTGATTCTAGACACCAATTGTTATGCGGGCGGCGTCAATCGATACAGCACGGTGCCCAACGCACAGTTCATGCGAATCCCTGCTTTTGAATGCCCTTCCGAGCCGCAAACCCAGGTTCCACGGGGAGGCAATTTCGACGCGCCCACCAACTACCCCGGTATTTGGGGCAGTGTGGCGAATCCGTTTGAACCGACGAGCAGGTCTGTCCGCTGGGGTATCTTTTCGAACCCCAATTCGGCACCCTGTAAAATGGCCGCCATTTTGGATGGAACCGCCAATACGGTGATGGTGGGCGAGGTGTTTCGCGGCGTCCCCTACTGGCGAACCACGGGCGGCAGCCATACTGGCCAGCGTTGCCGTCGTTGGATAGCGGAAACTGGTTTTTGCGGAGCTGACACAAGTTATCCTCCCAATACCTACAAGCTCAGCAAGGCGCAATGCTTGGCCCAAAAGGTGCCGACTACGGGCCCGACTGATAATAGCCAAAACTCCGTTTCGCCGTTTTGCCCCACGAGAAACTGTTGCCCTGACTTGGTCAGGTGGGTCGACAACCACAACAACGGCAACAGCGGGCGGCGGCCCATTTCCAGCTCCCATCCCGGCGGCGCGCAAACCGCCTATGCGGATGGCTCCGTCCACTTCATACCGGACTCGGTGGATACGATCATTTGGCGGGCCACCGGAACAAGAGGCGGTGGGTAATCGACGGCATTCTCCGGCCCCTAGCGACGACTGGTTAGGAACCCGTCCTGAATTTATATGCCGAAATTAAAAGCCCGGCATTTTGAAAATGCCGGGCTTTTTTGAACCACAACCGGTAACTTATTCAAGACGATTCCTTAGCTCCTAAAACCACCAGCTCTATTGGCTCCACATCGCGCCGCCCGAGGTATTTTGCCCGGGCGGCGTTTTTCTATTATGTTGTCCTTTCGCCGGAAAATATATCCCGGAGGGATTCAAGCCATTTGCCGGTGGTCGAACGCAGCGAACACCACCGGAGGATCGAAACGCTGAAACACCGCATCCCGGCGACGATGCCAGCGGCGCCGGCAATGGGACGCCGCCGTTTCGACCGCTGCATCCTCGCATCCCGCCGGGATGCGGGAGTTATTGCAAGCCGATACCGGCGGTGGCGCTGCGCTGACCGCCGGCTAATGGCTGTCAAGCCTCCGGCTTGTAACGAACTCTTGCCTGCAACGAGCGCCTTCTTGCTTCAAATGGCGGCGCGAATCTGGCGTCCCTGATGAAAAAATTGGGCGGGTTGTCGAATGCCTTATGTATAAACAATACACTCCAACGGTGGGCGGCGAAGTGCGTTCCCGCACCCCTCATTCTCTGGCGTTGCTGGCCGTGCTTGTCGGTTGCCTGCTCCTGGGTTGCAACCAGAACGACTCGCCTCGCCAGCCGAAACCCGTGCTTGCCGGGCCAACGCCTCGCGTTACGGTTCCGCCCACGGCTGACGCCCCCGCTGCGGCCGCCGCCATTGTAACGCCGCCGCCGGGTCCGCTGCGGTTCGTCGACGTCGCCGCAAAGGCCAGCCTTCACTTCAGCCACCACTCGCCGCCGACCGAACAGCGGCACATCCACTTATTCATGGGGTCGGGGGTCGGTTGGCTCGACTTCGACCGAAACGGCTGGCCAGATCTTTATTGTTGCCAGGGCGCCGCCTATCAACTCAATTCCCCAAAAGGCCCGCCGCCCGCCGACGCGCTGTTCGCCAACCAAATCGGCGGAGCTTTTACCGACGTCGCCCGTCCGGCGAACGTGGCCGGCGCAGGCTATTCCATGGGCGTGGCGGCGGCCGACTACAACAACGACGGTTTTCTAGATCTTTGCGTGAGTGGCTACGGCGAAAACCATCTGCTGCGAAACAACGGCGATGGCTCCTTCACACACGTGGCGTTGCCGCGGGGGCGGCGGCCTGGCCGCTTGAGCGCGGGCTGTGCCTGGGGCGACATCGACCAAGACGGAAACCTGGACCTGTTCATCACGAACTACGCCCAGCTAGGTCCTGACGATTACCCCACCTGCGAACACACGTCGTCGTCGGGCGTAACGATT
>JAJRWU010000305.1 GCA_024276655.1 Planctomycetota bacterium | reverse complement strand
GGAGGGAGCAGCATAACATTCGATTCGGCGCCTCGCGCCAGCGCGACGTCTTTGCCTGTTAGAGCAACATCTTTGCCTGTCAGCGCGACGTCTTCATGTGTCAAAGCAACGTCTTCACTCGTTACTGCGACATCCTCGGCCAAGGCGAATCCGGTTTCGTCAAGTTGCACGCCTTCTTCGGCCGCCAGAGTCGCGACCAATTCTTTTAACAACTCCAGTTCACGTTCGGTGAGCGGCCGGCCCTTAGACCCTGGCGGTAATTCAGCCTTCACCTTCGGTTGCTCGACCGGCGCATAATCGATGATCAAGCCACCCTCCGTCTTGACCCCTTCCACGGGCTGTGTGGGCAAAACACGGCGCGGGCGTTGTGGAGGCTCCAGCGAACGGCGGACGACCGGTGTGGATTTTTTTGCGGGCTCGCCGAAATTGGGGCCATCCTCCACCAGTGAAATAGCAATGAGTTCGTCGGTAATCGCCTGAATGGGGTCCAGCTGAGCAGAGGTCGCACCCTGTTGGGTCGCTGTTACTTGTTGCGATGTTGTTCCCTGTTGGGCCGTTGCGGCAGCAGGCGGATTTCGGAGATAATTCACGACCAGGAGAATATCATTGACCGTCGCGAATCCCGAATTGTCGACATCAGCATAGCCGTTCAACTCAGGCAACAACGGCAAAACGGGAGGTTGGGGGAACTGCGCGCCGACGCCGTATTCGCGAAGATATTGAATTACAAGGAGGGCATCAATGGTAAACACATTGGAATCATTGGTAACGTCTTCCGGGAAATTTTCATTCTGCCAGGAGAGAGGGAAGTAGTTGTCCGCCGCCGAGAAATCCACGACGTACCCCAAGTCTTTCAGAGCACCAACGGAAATACGGCTGAGCGGGTTTGTCACGCCCATTGTGCCGGGTAATCTGGCCGACGGGGTCATTAGTTCGGTGCGTAGAATTGTCTCCGACCAATGCTGAGATTCAAGAGGAATGCTGCACGGACACTGCCCCAACTGAAATTCACTGTTATATTCAACTGACGCGTACATTCCAGTATATGCGCCGCCATTCGCCAACCCTTGCAGACTCCAAAAAAACGGCGAAATGCCCACCGCATGCCCAGTCTCGTGCTTTAGGGTATCCAATAAATCCGGTATATTTCGGTCGGCCACGTCGACGAAGATATCGGCAGTGACCGGAAGTTGGCTGAAAGTGTTGTAGAAACCGGGAAGAGTGCCTCCCGGCCCATCCGGCACACCGGCGCCATCGAGAAATTCATCGAGTGCGAAGTCGATCAAAATGTCATCAACCACGGTGCCCGACGGCAAGACGGTGTCCGGCACGTCCTGCGTGATGATCGCTTCCCAACGGCTGGCGGCTTGTTGGATGGTTGTTTGCTCCGCGGCGGTGAACGCCAGGGTGTTTCCTTGCGAATCGATCGACGTCAAAAAATTGATG
Organism: Planctomycetota bacterium; assembly: GCA_024276655.1. GTDB lineage: Bacteria > Planctomycetota > Planctomycetia > Pirellulales > Pirellulaceae > SZUA-33. The sequence continues at coordinate 3,825 of JAJRWU010000305.1, read as the reverse complement.
TCGATGTCGAAAGCGTTGGTCAGCAGCCGACGATCTTCCAGAGCTTCACAGTTTAACGTGCGGTAACGTCTGTTTCGTCGCTTGGGCATAACTGCCATCTTTCGAACAGCTTAAATGGCCGTAAAAAAGCAAAACGAGTATCTAATATGTGCATTTTACGAAATGCGCGGCATTTTGTCAAATATCGCCGATGGGTACTGTACCCCAGCGAGGTACGCATGCCGCCTGGATTCCCGCTCGAGCGGGAATGACGGTGTGCATACGCAGCGACTGTTGTTTATACACAAATGCACCGAGACAACGTACGATGGCCTTCCAAGGCGATCGATCTGTTCCCGGAACATCCTGTTTCGACGGCCTTGGAAGGCCATCGTACAACTTATGTATAAACAACAGATGCCGCGCCGATGCTCACTCGCTGTATTGGCCCACGACCAACGAAATGTTTTGGCCGCCAAAACCGAAGCTGTTGCTGAGCACATGGCGGCATTCCGCCTCGCGGGCCTGGTTCGGCACGTAGTCGAGATCGCAGAGGGGGTCGGGGTTTTCGTAGTTGATCGTGGGCGGCAGGAGGTTGTCTTGAATCGCCTTGAGGCAGACAATCATTTCCGTTGCGCCGGCCGCCGCGATCAAATGCCCCATCATGCTCTTGGTGCTGGAAACCGGCGTGCTCTGGGCGCGCTCGCCAAAAACTTCGCGGCAGGCCTTGGTCTCGACTTTATCGTTGACGGTCGTGCTGGTGCCATGCGCGTTGACGTAATCGATCTGCTCGGGTTGGAGCCCGGCGTCGGCGATGGCCATTCTCATGCAGCCGATGGCGCCGCGGCCGTCGGGGTGGATGTCGGTGATGCGGAAGGCGTCGGCGGTGGAGCCATACCCCAGAACTTCCCCATGGATGACCGCGCCGCGCGCGCGGGCGCGCTGGAGTTCCTCCAGCACGACCATCGCGCCGCCCTCGCCAAGCACGAAGCCATTTCGCAGCCGGTCGAACGGGCGCGAGGCCTTGGTCGGTTCGTCGTTGCTCCGCGAGAGCGCGGTCAGGAGACTGAAGCCGGTCACGCCGAAGTGGTGAATCATGCTGTGCGCGCCGCCGGAAATCATGACGTCGGCGTCACCGCGGCGGATGATTTCGGTGGCCTCGCCAATCGCCTGGCTGCTTGCCGCACACGCGGTGAGGCAATTGCAATTCGGCCCCTGGGCGTTGAACATTCCAGCCAAATACGCCGCCGGCATATTGGGCTCCTGCTCAAGTTCGGCGGCGGGATCGAGCAGTTCCAAGCCCTTGCGGGTGAACTCCGCCAAGTCGAGTTCCTCGTTTTTCAACGCGGCGGCCATCATCTGGGAGAAGCCGGCGAAATCTTGGCCGCCTTCGCCAGACCCCAGGTAAACTCCGAAACGCGTGGGGTCGTGGATGCTATCGAGCACTCCCGAAGCCTCAACCGCTTGGCGCGCCGCGCCGGCGGCAAACCGAGAATGGCGTCCTCGCAACTTCCAGGCTTCGGCATCTTCGCCGACGCTGGAAATGCACCAGTTTTTAACTTCGGCTGCTATTCTCGTGGGAAACTGCTGGGCGTCGAAAATCGTGATTTCGGCCACTCCCGAACGGCTGTTCTTGAGCCCCTCCCAGAGTTCATCCACCGAATGGCCCATCGGATTGACCACACCCATTCCAGTTACGACAACACGACGTCTCATCGATTTATCCGCTCAAACAAGAAAGGTAGGAAATAAAATAGGGGGCCACGCTACACGTTTCGATCGAAAACCTCGGTTTTAACTTCGGGTTCTATTATACGTTGTATGTCTTCCGCCGGCCTAAGAGGCCGGCGCGCCGATGGCCTCCGCCTCAGCTTGAAGGAATCGCCGGGGAGGGACCAAACGCTTGCCGTTTTCGTCGACGCCAACGTCGTAGATCCCTAGCAATCTCAGCATCGAGATAAAATCGGCGGGGTCCCAATTGTCGCCGGGGAACGAGTCGTCGAGGAAGGCGAAGAACAACTCGAATTCCCCGTGCAGACGCTCTCCAATGTGGCTCTGCGCCGTGACAAAGGCGCCCGCATCGTCGGCGCGTTCTATTTTCGCTTGATAACGTAAGGTATCGCCAACGAGGGCGTGGCCATGAAACCGGGCCCGGCCAACTTTCGCCAAGACCACGCGTTTGTCGTAGTGGAAGTGCTCAGCGACCAACAGCCCCCCCGTTTGCGCCAAGCCCTCCACAATCAATGAGCGAGGCATGACGGGAAAACCCGGCTGGTAATCCAAGATTTGAGGCTCGGTTAGGCAAATATTCTTAATGCCAGCCGACCGGTCGCTACGCACGAATTCGGTGAACCGATCGATCCAAAACCAGCGCATGGCTTACCTTGAGATTAAGAAAGGGCCGAATGAAGGCGAGTGGCAGGCATTCAATTACCGGGGTGGGCCTGTTGTTTACACATGACTTGTACGATGGCCTTCCAAGGCCATCGTACATTGTCTCCGTGCATTTGTGTATGAACAAACAGGGCGGGGCTGCGGCAATCAGCCTTCGGCGCCTACTTTGCTCTCGATATAGCGGCAGAGATCGCCTACCGTTAGCAAGCTGCCGAAGGCCTGAACCGCCGGGTTTTCTTCAAACTTGCTCAAATTGATGTATGGCATGCGTTTTTTGAGCTCTTCCAAACCGGCGGCGTTCACCTTGCCGTCTTGGACATACTCTTCATTGGTGAGAATATCCTCGGCCGAAAGTTCGGCCCGCGGAATCTCGATATCGAAAGCCTTTTCGAGCCGGAAAACGATATCCAGGAAATCGATCGATTCCGCGCCCAAATCGCCAATCATGGTGGCTTCCAGCACGACTTCTTCTTCATCGACCGCCAAGGCATCGATTAACGCCGTTTGCACTTTTTCAAAAACTTCGTCTTTTGTCGGGGACATTTCTCTCTCCACCCGCTATTTCATAACCGATTCGACCGAGCACGCGTTTATTGTGAGGGTGGTTTAACCCTTCGCGCTGCCCAGACCGTAGGGACATTTGACGCTAAACCCCCATTTAACGCAAGGGACCCATGTTTTCATGCGGGCTTCCTGCGAAAGGGGAGGAAATTATTGTTATTCCGACTTGGTCGCGTCGAGGAGTTGAAACCGATCGCGCAGACGTTTTACTAAATACGCGTCGCTCCGCGCTCGTTCCGTTTCGCCGCCATCAAGGTTATATCGTTCCAAAGTGAGCCTGGCGCTCACTACAACTTGGCCATCTACTTCGCCCTGCGTTTTGAGCTTGGTGGTTTTACCATCGTCTTTAAGGAGTTCCACCTTTACCGTAAGCAATTGCCCTGGAGCGACAAAACTTGCGTATTTGACGTTATTTGCCTCGCTCAAGACCACCATTGAATGGGCGAAGTCGTCGGTCACGCGCACCAGCCACGCACTCGCTTGGTACATCGCCTCCAGCATCATGACGCCGGGCATCACTGGAAATTTCGGAAAATGGTCTTGAAGGTAATCTTCCGTCAATGAGACTGCTTTCACCGCCGTGAGGCGCTTTCCCGGCTGCAATTCGGTGATGCGATCAATGAGCAAGTATTGCATACAAATAACGACCCAATAGTCACACCCGTTGGGGGGATGACGCTGTGCGGCAAAGTCTATCAATGTAGCAACTCGAATCGCGGGTGGCTAGGCGACCTGCCCCCCCGGATAGTGAGGGGGTGCAGGAACGCACTTTGCCGCCTCGGGAGGAGATGGGATTTGGATTCCTGCATTTGTCGCGTTGTGCTATGCTTTTTCGGTTGGTTGGTGAATCTAGCATGTTTAGGAGGGAATCTAGCATGGGCAAGGACGCTC
>JAJRWU010000304.1 GCA_024276655.1 Planctomycetota bacterium | reverse complement strand
GCTAGCGGGGTTCCAAGGGGGCGGCAATGAGCCCCCTGGTCTGCGTGAACGCAAGCAACAACGCGGCGAAGCCGCTCCACCAATCACTAACCACCGAGAAGAAAATCAACAGAATTTACAGAACAACGGTTGCTCAATCGAGATGAGCACACGCCCAAACATTGATTTTAGCTCATTAAGGAGAGAAGCTATGGGAACTGCCAGATGGAAAGTTAGAGCAACGGTTATTTCAGCTCTTGTATTAGGAGTTGTTATTCTCCCACGCCCGGCCTCTGCTCAAAGTGGGTATTGGGGAGGCGAAGGCCACCCTAGCGGCGGCGGTATCGGACGTAACAACAATAACATGTGGTGGGGAATCGGCGAAGGTCTCCTCCGAGGATTGAGCGACCTCGAAAGAGACAATCGTCACCGCAACTATTCTCGCCGAAATGACTACGACGACCACAATAGGTATCGACAATATAACAGGCCTCCCCAATACAGCAGGCCTCCGCAATACACCAGACCTGCTCCTAAGCCCGCCCCACCCAAGAACGTCGTCAAAACCCGTAAGAAACCAGCGATCAACAAGGTTAATTTCAGCTTTCTCAGTGCGAGAGCTAGTGCTGAAACGGATGCCCGGCAGTCAGTTGAAGCTGAAAAATCCAAGGCGATGCTAGATGTCGAGATCACTGAACAGATAACAAATACGGGCAATAAAAAGATGCTAGACGCTTGGAATGAAGTCGTTAAGAACGGGAGCACAACGTCCGACGTCTCGCAATTCACAAAGACCTTCGGCGGTGCTATGTCTTCAGGCCTGAAAGACACCATGGATTTGCGTCAGGGGTTTTCAGCGTTTTCTGACGCCTTACAAGCCGGAACGCTCACATTTCAAGAAAAAGAAATTGTCCTACAAGCTCTCGCCGATAAAACGCAATCGCTGGGAAGCCGTCCCGGTCAAAGCTCGACCTTTTGGGGAACTATCGATGCAAACATTAGCAACATGGGCGACTTCAACAAGCTCGGTCAGATTGCCGATCTTTCTCAGAACTCAAGAAACCCCTTCTCGCCCTTAATGCAAGGCATTTATCAGCTTGGCATGCCAACGATGTTCGCCAGTGAACTCACCGGCCTTCCTGTAATTCCGATTGATCCGATCAATGAATTCACCGGGAATGCAGCGTCCATCATCATCTACAATCCTTCTAGCACTGGTGAATCGGTGAATTACCTACTTGCAGGAAACAAGTATTCGATGGAACCCGGTTTCCAACAGACGCTCGCTAAAAGCTATACGATTTCTTTTGAGACAGGCGCCAGTGGAGGAAAGAAACAATACACCCTCGCCGATGGCGTCTATGAATGGCGAATGGACGCTACCAAAGGTTGGGACCTGTTTGTTGTTCCGGTCAACGTGACGATTGACAATTCACGTTATGAAGGTGAATTCAAGTACCTGTTGGACAACAAGCCATACACCCTGGGGCTAGGTGAAGTGGTTGAGCACACCAGCAAGAAACCTATCGAGATCGCTTTTGATCCAGGCAAGGGTGGGAAAGAGCGAAGAAAGCTTCTCCGATCAAGTACGAATGTTGTTGGCATCGATCCAGAACATGGCCATCTTGACTTGTTCGACAGCAAAAAAGTAGATGAGCACATGGCTGGTCAACCGGAGTACCTATCATCGACTCGCCTTGCAGGAAACAACGCGTCTCGTTCTCAGCGGGTGCAAGCCTTGCTTTCACAAATGAAAGGGGCTGGCCAACAGGATCCACTCGCGTTGCTTGGAGTCTCTGGCCGCCTTTCTTCACGCGTCGGGTCAGGAATCTTCCCGCTTGGCGGAGGAAATCGTACTGGCGTTAGTGCGTTGCCGCCGCAAGGTAAAAAGAGTGTTACCGACCTATTGAAATCGCTCGATATTCGTGAGTAGTTTCTGTTGGTTACACAACCCGCTGGTTGCAGCAATCAGCGGGTTGGCGGCCCACGAAAACCAACAGCAACCGCGTACGTGATGTTGTTGATCTTGAGATATAAGTTCCCGGTTGTCGCTCGAAAAAGCCCGGCATTTTCAAAATGCCGGGCTTTTAATTCAACAAGAATAGTTCAAGCGAATTTCCCTGCGGGAAATCATTTCCAGGTGTTTTCCTTCACCGGTGTTCCGTTCGTGGTGAGGATTTGAAAATGGTGGAATCCGTGATCTGTTCCAGAGTATCGCCAGACCACTCGCTTTTCCCGCGTGACTTCAAACAGTTTCACTTGGCCCGCCTTGGCGCGATAACTGGAAACAACCGTGTTGCCGTTGGGCAATCGCTGCGCGCCGCAGGCGTCGTTCAAGAGCGCCTCGCCGAGATCTTGATTCGTGACGCTCCAAACGGTTTTTCCGGCGGCGTCGACTTCAATGATCCGATTCCCATTGGTGCAGGCGATCAGGGTGTTGCCGTTTTTGAGCCGAATCGCGGTGAAGGGCCAATCGCGCCGAGCGCGGCCGCGGTCGTCAGTCGCGAATGCGCGAACGACTTCGCCTGTGTTCGGGTTGTATTCCTTAACAGCAAAGTCGAGAAGATGCGGAGCCAAATAGTTTCCATTGGGGAGCAATCGCAACATGCGTGTTTGCATATGGAAGTTCTCGGTCTGGCATTGCAGTGGCGTTGTTTTGACAACTTCCCCTTCGCGATTGACAACCACGGCGCGCGGCTTGGGCCCAAGTTCGGTGATCAGCAACGCGCCGTCGGCCAGCGGTTGGACGGTGCTTATTTCTTTTTGCTGGCCCTGATACTGGAAGACAATTTCCTTCGAGGCGCGATCCACCTCCACGACTCCGCCGCCGGGGAATTCTTTTGTCGGATAGAGCGCAAGCAACACGTTGCCATTGGGTAGCACCCAGCCGTCGCTGGCGGGCATGTCGAACTTCCATTGGACGCTCCCCTTTTCATCGACGAGAATCGCTCGGTTTGCATGGCCAACGCCTAGGAAAGAATGCCGGATTTTGGCGGCGGCGTCGGCCAACGCCGGTTCCGAAATCACACTTAAAAACACCAAGACGAGAAACAACAGCACGCCGTGGAAAGGCGATGTGCCGTGGAAAGACGGCGGGCGGGAGTGATGCTTTTTAGCTGCGGCGATAGACAATGTAGCGATCAACTTTTGCATTTCGTGATGACTCCAGCTTGGGGCAAGGCGTGTGATAACTCGAACTAAGGAAGCGTGGAAAAACTACGCACCGGTTTAGAAGCCCGGCTTTTTGAAAAAGCCGGGCTTCTCAGACGCCAATTCGGGATTTCGGCGGGGCAGGGCATGCGATAAATCATGCCAACCATCTTACCTGCATTCTTCGCCGCTGTTGCTATTTCCGGCGCCCGCGTTCGTCGAAAAGTTTTACAACATGAGCCCTCGCTTTCGCACGCATGGGGATTGGCTCAGCACGCCCTTCTTCCGGAGGGACAACGCGCCAATTTCAAAAAAGCCGCAAGCAGTGATTCCATAATGGGTTATGGAAAAACAAAATCATTCGTCTGGACTAAGCGAACCGTAACCACTTAAAATGCGTCGTGTTATTCACCTTCCATCATACGACGCGCGGCCGAAACACGGTTTCACACCGATCAGTGGCGTCACACTGGTCATCGTTTTCACACTGGTCAGAAGTTTCACGCTCATCAGCCAGGAAAAACACGCCGCCTCGCCGCGAAATAATTCAATCTTTCTAAGGCGGAGTTTATGCCCACCACCACTTGGCATTCGTTAACGCGAACCATTTCCTCAGGCGAACATCTGGTAGAACGACAGCCGAACGACCTCACCGAGCGTTACGATAGTGTTCTCGCCCATCGCCGCCTCAACTGGACAGCCCACCACCGCTTCGAGAAACTTCTTGGTTCGGGAGGACAGGGTGTCGTGTTTCTCACACAGCGGCGCGGCGCCGACGGCTTCACGTTGCCCGTGGCGCTGAAAATTTTCTCACCCGAGCCCTTCGACGACGCCCGAAGTTACGACGCCGCCATGGAACGCATGGCGCACGTTTCGGCCCGCGTGGCTCAGATCCAACACGACAACCTGCTCGACGTGCAAAATTTTGTCGACCGCAATCGCATCCGCATGTTGGTGATGGAATGGATCGATGGCTTCGACCTCAATCAGCTCCTCACCGCCGGCATGCTCCGCCGTATTGAACACCGGGTGAGCGTCTCGCGTTGGGAGCACATCAACCGCGTCATGGCGACCGCTGGCCCGGTGCAACCGCGTTTCAAGCCGGGCGTGGCGGTGGCCATCGTTCGCGATTGCTTGGGCGCGCTGGCGGCGCTGCATCGGGAAGACATCGTGCATGGCGACATCAAACCCTCGAACATCATGGTGAAATGCACCGGATCGGTAAAAATCGTGGATATCGGTTCGGCGTTTGAAGCCTCTTCGCCGCCGTCGCGCCGCACCTGCACTCCCACCTACGCCGCGCCGGAAGTGCTCGACGGCGATATCGGCACGCCCCGTAGCGACTTGGCCAGCCTGGGTTATGTGCTCGTGGAAATGTTGGCCGGGCAATCTCCCTTCGCGGGCATTTCGAAGTACAAGGATTTGCTGGAGGCCAAACGCAAACTGCCGCATCGGCTGTATGACATTCTGCCCGCGGAAGTCACGTGCAACGAACTACTAATGAAGTTTTGCGGCGGCCTGATCGCTCCCGACCCCGTGCTGCGGTTCCCCAGCGCCGAAGCCGCCGACATGCTCCAAGGCGGCGCGGCGGCCTTCCATCGGCAACTCATCATTTCCGATCTGGCCAGCGAATATAACAACGAACTCCGACTCTGGCTGGAAGAACTCAAGGAGTTGGAAGACCTCGAACAGCGCAACCGAAACGATTCTTCAACCGACGGTGCTTGAGCGAATGGCGACCGTGCTCAGTAGGTGCGCCACCGCCTAAGAGGCATCCCGAATTAACATATCGAATTAAGGCGAGTGGCGGAAAAGAATTTACCAATAGATTAGGATACCCCTCTTCTTACAGTGGATTTTCATCCGCCGCGCGCCTGACCAGCCTGTCGTTTCTGTTGCTGTTGGCCGAAGGCCTATTTTCACCGTAGCCTGGGGCATCGCCCCAGGTGCGATGGCCGATCTCCGTTGACCGAAGGCCTTATTCACATCCTGCAAGATGGCGGGTGAACTTGGCCTTCGGCCAAGGTGAGGACCGTTTTTTTACCGTCCCTGGGGCGATGCCCCTTGGCTACGATGATCTTGGCCTTTGGCCAAACAAAGGGATATCGCTTTTGTGTTCGGGGCGATGCCTAGCGGTAGGTAAATATTCATCCGCCGCGCGCCTAAAAGCCCGGCATTTTGAAAATGCCGGGCTTTTGGCTTACCAATAAATGAGCGAACGACGCGAGTAATCTCGTCAGACCCAAGGGAACAACGCGCCGCCGTATTGCGCCGTTGCGCCCAACTCTTCTTCGATGCGCAGCAGTTCGTTGTATTTGGCCATGCGGTCGCTGCGCGAGGCGGACCCGGTTTTGATTTGCCCGGTGCCCAGCGCGACGGCCAAATCGGCGATGGTGGCGTCTTCGGTTTCGCCGCTGCGGTGGCTGGTCACGCTGGTGTAGCTGTTGCGAGCGGCCAACTGGATAGCTTGGATTGTTTCGGAAAGCGTGCCGATCTGGTTCACCTTGATGAGAATGCTGTTCGCGATACCTTCATCAATACCGCGTTGCAGGCGTTCGGTGTTGGTCACGAAGAGGTCGTCTCCGACGACCTGTACTTTCTCGCCGATACGATCAGTAAGCAACTTCCAGCCGGCCCAGTCGTCTTCGCTACAACCATCTTCGACGGAACAGATAGGATATTTATCGACCCATTTGTCGAGGAAATCAACCATGCCGGCGGCGTCGATTTCCCGGCCATCGATGGTGTAGAGTTTTTTCTCGGTGTCGTAGAGTTCGGTGGCGGCCACATCGATCGCGATAAACACCTGTTCGCCCGGCTTGTAACCGGCGCCGCTGATGGCCTCCATGATCAACTCCAAGGCCTCTTCGTTGCTGCCCAAGTCGGGAGCAAAACCGCCTTCATCGCCAACCGCCGTATTGAGATTGCGCTGTTGCAGCACTTTCTTCAGACGATGAAAAACCTCCACGCCGCAGCGCAGGGCATCGCTGAAGCGATCAAACCCCAACGGCATGACCATGAACTCCTGCACATCGACGGAGTTGTCGGCGTGTTCGCCGCCATTGACGATGTTCATCATCGGCGCCGGCAGCAAATTCGCACTCACGCCGCCCAAATACCGATACAACGGCAGCATGGTGCAAGCCGCCGCAGCCTTCGCCACCGCCAGCGATACTCCCAGAAGGGCGTTAGCGCCCAGGTTCTCCTTGTTCGCCGTTCCATCCAGATCGATCAACAGCTTGTCGATCGCGAGCTGATCGAGCGCCTCTTCGCCTTCCAGAGCGTCGGCAATCGTGGTGTTGATATTCTCAACCGCCTTCTGCACCCCCTTGCCCAGAAAAACATCGTCAATGCCATCGCGAAGCTCCCAAGCTTCATGGATGCCGGTGCTTGCGCCGCTGGGAACGGCGGCGCGGCCGAAGGAGCCATCGACCAGTAAGACGTCCACCTCCACGGTGGGATTGCCCCGGCTATCGAGAATCTGACGACCACGAATATTGGCGATTGCGCTCATGTTTTTCCTTGTTTCGACAAAATAGATGCGGCAGTGCTGCCCTTGCTCCCCAACATTTTGCCCCAACGAGCCGGTTTTGACTAGGGTCCGTTCGCTCAATGAGCGTCGCCTTTCGCTCCGCGAAAGTAGCGTTCTTTCGCCGAGCGACAGGCGACCTCTAAGACAATTATTTCTCGAACGGTCCTTCACCCGCATGCAACGGGAGTCCGAGAGTTTTTTTTGGTTCCCGCCTGCGCGGGAATGACCGTTTCCCGATTCACTCGCTTGCGCTTCGTGCTTGTATTAGATGAATTTTCATCTGCCGCTCGCCTTAGCGGAGTGGGCGGTGCTTCACCAACAGCAGTTCCCGGCGTTACGCTGGAAAGGGCGCCGGCGCCGGCGGTTTTTTGAAGTAGTTTTCCCATCGGTTGACACTTTTGGAATCGGGCTCTATGCTGGCGAGTTCGCGGGTGACGGTAAGTTCTGTGTCGGGAACGACTTTTAGGCGATTCGAAGTTTTAGCGAACGCATCCGCAGGGGAGGCCGTTCGCTTTTTGTACGCGCGTAGGATAGTAACGTCCACATGGCCAACGTAGTTTTGGAGCGACTGTCCAAGACCTACGCAGGTGGTCATGCGGCCGTTCGAGAGGTCAGTCTCGACGTACAAGACCAAGAATTCGTCGTATTGGTGGGTCCCAGTGGTTGTGGAAAAACGACCACTCTGCGAATGATCGCGGGGCTGGAAGAGATCAGCGCTGGCGAAATCAAGATCAACGGGCGGGTGGTGAACCATGTCGCCCCGAAAGATCGAGATATCGCCATGGTGTTCCAGAATTACGCGTTGTATCCGCACATGACGGTCTACAAGAATATGGCGTTTGGGTTGGAGTTGCGTCAGGGAGTTGGTTGGCCGCGGCGTTTTTGGCGGCGTTTGACTGACCGCAGTTGGTCGGGGAAATGGCGTTTGCAACGGGAGGAAATACAGAATCGGGTTCGCCAAACGGCGGCGATGTTGGGAATTGAGCCGCTGCTGGCCCGTTTTCCCAGGGAGTTGTCGGGCGGCGAGCGGCAGCGTGTGGCCTTGGGGCGGGCGATTGTTCGGCAGCCTCAGGCGTTTTTGTTCGATGAACCTTTGTCGAACCTGGACGCCCGCCTGCGGGTCGACATGCGTCGAGAATTGAAGCGGTTGCACCAGCAACTCAAAATAACTGTTATTTATGTGACTCACGACCAAGTGGAAGCCTTAACGTTGGGCGATCGTATTGTCGTGATGAACGAGGGTCGAGTTCAGCAGGTCGGTCGGCCGATGGAAGTGTACGACAAGCCGTCCAACCTTTTTGTGGCCGGTTTTTTGGGCGCCCCGCCGATGAACTTAGTGAGCGGACGGCTTGAGAAGAGAGATGGCGGGTGTTTTTTTTCGGGAAGTGGTGTTCACGTTGAGAGGGTTAGCGGAGAATTTTCGGGTTTTTCGGAGTTGCCCCGAGATGTGGTATTGGGCGTGCGTCCTTAAAATGTCGCGATTCGCCCCCTGGGCGGGCTTGTGGAAAAGCGAGGGGAGTCCGATGGTGTGAAGCCGCTGGCGGCGAAGATTTTGTCGGTGGAAAACCTGGGCGACGCAATGTTAGTGCATGTATCGCCCGCCGCGACGGGAAATCAGAAAAGTGTTGGTGAAAGTCGGCCTTTGGCTTGCCGCACGCATGAGCGGGCAAGTTGGGTGGCGGGCCAGGCGGTGCAACTCGAAATACAGGAGAAAAACATTCATTGGTTTGACGAAACAACAGGGCGGCGGCTCATGTTCGACAGCTAATGTTCTACGTGGGGAAGAGTAGAGGTCGGCGAGGGAGGGAAACGCGCAAGATGCGGTTGCCGACGCTACGGTCGAGGGTCCGTCGAAGTCGGCGGGGCGGCCAATCCAGAAATCAACTATTTTACGGCTTGTTCACAGGGTGGTTATCAGTTGGGACTCACCAGCGGTGGTTTTCCCATAGTTCAGGCAGTGGAAGCATAATCGGAAAGACAAAGGATAGATGAACCCTATCGAAATCATGCGGATCGTGGACTCGATTCACCGTGAGAAGAACATCGATAAGGAAATCGTGTTCCAGGCGATCGAGGCAGCGCTGGTTTCCGCCGCCATGGGGTATTTTGGCGAGGACGCCCAGATTGAGTTTGTGATTGACCGGGAAAATGGCGAGATCGCCGGCACGCACGATGGCGAAGTGATCGACGCCGCGGAACTGATTGGCCGGGTTGGCGCCCAGCGGGCCAAGCAGGTGATCATCCAAAAGATACGTGAAGCCGAGCGAGACGCCCTGTTCGAAGAATATGATCAGCAACGCGGGCAGATGTTATCCGGCGTTATCCAACGCAACGAAGGCGGCGCCGCGACGGTGTCGCTGAAGAATGTGGAGGCGATTCTGCCCCGCAGCGAGCAAATTCCCGGTGAAAGCCATCATCCGAACGAGCGTGTGCGGGCCGTGGTGTTTGAGGTTCGCAAGCAGGGATCGCGTGTGAAGGTGGTGCTCAGCCGTAATCGTCGAGAATTGGTGGCGCGGCTTTTTGAGCAAGAAATCCCGGAAATTGCCGAGGGCGTGATTACCGTCGAGGCTATCTCGCGCGAGCCGGGGTATCGGAGTAAAGTGGCGGTGCAGAGCAGCGACCAGCGGGTCGATTGCGTGGGCGCTTGCGTCGGCGTACGTGGGAATCGGATCAAGAATATCGTCGACGAACTGGCCGGCGAACGGATCGATATCGTCCGATTCGACGAAGACCCCCAAACACTTATCCCCAACGCGTTGCAGCCCGCCGAGGTGGATGAAGTTATTCTTTGCCAAATGCTGGGCCGGGCCATTGTTTTGGTGGGGGAAGACCAACTCTCGCTGGCGATTGGCCGCCGCGGGCAAAATGTTCGCCTAGCCAGCAAACTTTGCGGCTGGGACATCGAAATCATGACCCAGGAAGAGCTTGAGTCGCAAATTAACTTGGCGGTCGCGAGCTTCAGCGAGATCGAGGGGATTAATGAAGACTTGGCGAATCGACTGGTAGGCGAGGGCTATTTGTCTTACGATGATCTAGAAGTTATCGAACCAGACGACTTGGCCGAAATGGGCGAACTCACCGAAGAGCAGGTGAATGCTATCGTCGAGCAGGCCGAGGAAAAAGCCAAGGAAGCCGCATTGGCCGCCGCCGAGCAAAGGCGTCGACAAAAAGAGAACGAAAAACTGGAGGCCGAAGCCGCCAAGGCGCGGCAGCAGGCTGAGGCGGAAGCCGCCGCGAACGCCGAAGCGACTGAAGAGGCTGCTGGGAGCGAGGAAGCCGGAACAGCGGAAGATGAAACGACTGAAGAGGCTGCTGGAAGCGAGGAAGCCGGAACGGAACCCCCTGAAGCTGAGGAGGATAATACCTCTGAGCAGTCGGCAGAACCTGAGGAGCCTGCAGAGAGTGAAGGGGACGTGGTCGAGGAGAGTGAAGGTGATGTCGCCACGTGAGGCGAAATATCGCGGGATCGTATTAGCGGTAAAAAAACAAATAGTGACTACATAATCTACCTGGATAATCTACCTGGCGATCAAAGGAGTGGATCGATGTAGCATCGTTACCTAGGCGTTTTGTGAGCGTTGTCGGGCCGCTGGCTCGGGCATCGCCGTAAGCAAAAGGAAATCTCATACGTGTCTATTCGGATTTACGCGTTGGCGAAAGAGTTGAGTCTCGATAGCAAGGAGTTGGTGGGAATCTGCACCAAGGCCGGCGTGACAGGCAAAGGGTCTGCGCTGGCGAGTCTTACAGATGAAGAAGTTGAATCGGTCAAGAAATATCTCGACAGTTCCAGGGCGCCCGCGCCTCCGACCAGCCGCAAGGAATCGGCCTCTGGCAAGCCGGTAAAACCGGCGGCCCCGCAAGATCGGGGAATCAAAACGCTGGCTTCCGTCAAAGCCGAAGCGGAGAGCCGTGAACGCGGCATTCTTTCCACACCGCTTTCTTCCCGCGTGCGTGGCGGCAAGCCGCCCGCCCGGAGGGCCGCACCTGAACCAACTGTGGCTGAGTCGGTAGCTGCCGACGTTTCGGAACCGCTCACGGTGGCGGATTCCCCGCCGGCGAGCGAGGCCGTGGAAACGCCAACAGCGCCGCCCAGCGTCACACCGACCTCTCCGCCCCCGACGACCGCCTCCCCGCCGACAGCAGCACCGCCGACAGCAGCACCGCCGACAGCAGCACCGACCGCCTCCCCGCCGACAGCAGCGCCGGTGGCGGCCTCAACGGCGGCGTCATCTCCGGCAGCGCCTCGGCGGAGTTTTCAACCACTGGCCGGGCGTGGTTCGATCAAAGTGCTGGATAGCGGGCGTGGCAAAGGCGACGAAACAGGGGCCGACGAATCCAGACCCGCCCGGCCGCAAAAAAAGAGAGGGCCGGTTATCAAACTAGCGGCTATGCCGAAGGTCAAACAGCCAGCCGCGACCGCAGTTGCGAATGAGCCTAAGGCGCAAAAGCCGATCATGCCTTTGTCGCAGGATACGATTCGCAGCGTGAAGTCGGGCGAACCGGCGCCGCTCGACCACCTCACGCGCGGTACGAAAAAGGGCCAGGAAAAAGGCGCCGGCGGCCCGCAGCGGTATGGCGAAAACGCGGGCGATGCCGGAAAAGGGAAGGGAAAAGGCGGAAAAAGCCAAGTTGGCGGGAATTTGGCCGGAATGTCCGGCGGACGCACCGTTCGCAAGTCGTCGCGGGGGGGCCGCTCGTCGGGTCGTCATCGAGACGACGATACCGGCCGCCGCCGCAGACGCCTCGTTCGTAAAAATCGGAATGTGAGTACGGCCGCGCCTCGCAAGGGAAACATTCCCTTGCAAATGCCCTGCACAATTCGTGGTTTTTCCGAGGCCACCGGCGTGCCCACGGCGCAGGTTCTGCGAGTGCTGATGGGGCTGGGAGTCGCCTCGCTTAATATCAACGCCCAACTTGATGAAGAAAATGTCACGGTTTTGGCGGCCGAATTCGAACTAGCCATCGACATTAAGGAAGAGGCGTCGCTCGAAGATTCGATGCTGGCCCAGTTTGAAGATATTGTCGACCCTCCAGAGTCGTTGCAGCCGCGGCCGCCGGTGGTCACTTTTCTCGGTCATGTCGACCACGGCAAAACGTCGCTGCTCGATCACATCATCGAAACGAAGGTGGTCGATGGCGAAGCAGGCGGAATCACGCAGCATATCAGGGCGTACGCCATTGAACGCGACGGGCGGGCGATTTCGTTCGTCGACACGCCCGGCCATGAGGCTTTTACCGAAATGCGGGCGCGTGGCGCGAACGTAACGGACATCGCCGTATTGGTGATCGCGGCCGACGACGGAATCATGCCGCAAACCGAAGAAGCCATTAGCCACGCCAAGGCCGCCGAAGTGCCGATTCTCATCGCGCTGAACAAAATGGACCTGCCCGGCGCCGACCCCGACAAAGTCTTCCAACAGTTGGCCGCGCACGAACTGCTGCCCAGCGAATGGGGCGGCGACACCGAAGTGGTGCGCACCAGCGCCATCACCGGCGAAGGCATGGACGAACTCCTCGAAACCATTCTCGGCATCGCCGAATTTAACGAATATGCGGCAAACCCCGACCGCCCTGCGGCGGGCGTGTGCCTCGAAGCGGAGCAAGACGGCGGGCGAGGCGTGGTGGCCAAACTGATTGTACAGAAGGGTACGCTGCATCCTGGCGATGTCATTGTTTGCGGCGGCGCCTACGGCCGTGTGAAGGCCATGTACGACACGCTGGGGCGTAATGTGCGCAAGGAAGCGGCCGGCCCTTCCATTCCCGTGAATGTCACTGGGTTGAATGTCGCGCCCGGCGCCGGAGACGCCTTCCACGTGATGCAAGATATCTCGAAGGCTCGGGAAATCGCCGAAACCCGCAGCGACCGCTCCCGAAGCGCGTCGCTGGCCGGACAAACCACTCGTATTTCCTTCGACGACTTCCAGGCACAACTCGCCGAAGGGCGTTTGCAACGCGCCGGCGAAGATATCGTGAACTTGAACCTGATTATTCGCGCCGATGTTCAAGGTTCGATCGAGGCCTTGGAAAAAGAAATGCAAAAGCTCGATCACCCCGAGGTTCGCATCAAGGTGCTGCAGCGTTCGGTTGGCGGTATTACCGCGGCCGACGTCACCCTGGCGCACGCTTCGCAAGCAGTGATTATCGGTTTCAATGTCATTCCCGACGACACCGCCCGCAGCCTAGCCGAGGAACGCGGCGTGGAAATCAGGCGTTACAGCATCATTTACAAGGTCACCGAAGACTTGCGAGCGCTGCTGGAAGGGAAATTGAAGCCCGAAATTCGCGAAGTCGATCTGGGCCGGGCGATTGTCAAACGCGTCTTTAGCGTCAGCCGTTCGGGTTCGATTGCCGGTTGCTATGTGTCGCACGGCGCCATCGAACGCGGTTGCCGAATCCGAATCAATCGGGAGGGCCGTACGATTGGAGAATATCCGCTCGACTCGCTTCGTCGCGAGAAAGACGATGTGAAGGAAGTGCCGCGCGGCATGGAGTGTGGCGTCAAGTTATCGGGCTTTAACGATATCAAGGCCGGCGACGTGCTCGAAGCCTTCAAAATCGAGGAAGTGGCCAGAACACTCTGATTTTTGCAGCGGATTTCTGGCCTCGCGTGGACGGTTTTTAGTCGGCAGGGGTTTTTCGGCAGGTGTTCGCCCAACGGTTACCCCGACTCGTAAACACGTTGATGGACGGCGCCCTGTTTTCCTGGGGGAAAAACCCGCCGTTTCCCACCTCACCCAATTATACTGAGATATTTATGAGTTCTCGTCGGTTACTCAAGGCGGCGGAGGCCATTCGGGAAGTTGTCGCGACGGCTGTTCTGATGCAAATTCGAGACCCTCGCGTTTGCAATGTGACCGTCACATTCGTGGAGGTTTCGGGCGATATGCGCCACGCCAAGGTGCATGTTTCCGTAATGGGCGACGAAAAAGTGCAACGCCTGAGCCTCCAAGGCCTGCGAAGTTCGGCCGGCTTCCTGCAAGAGAAAATAGCCCGCAGGATCGACACCCGGTACACGCCCAAATTGCAATTCGTGCTTGATAAAGGCAGCGAAAACGCTGAAGCGATCAACCGAATCCTTGAAGAAGTGCTCCCCAGGGAGGCTCCTGATACCGCTCGCGACGATACAATCACTAGCGACGATACGTCTCCCGACTTAAACGCTGGCGGTGATGATCCGCCGGTTGAAACCGACTCCGCCCCATAAGGGCCGTTCGAGAAATAAGGACCGTTCGAGAAATAATTGTCTGATTTGCGTAGCAAATTTATCAATCGTTATTTTTCATTTGTCATTGGAAAAAGAGAAACCAAGATGCGCCGCAAACAGATGGGCCCTGACAAATGACCATCAACTATTGACAAATGGTTTTGCCCAATCTCGGGGACGGCGTTAAATTCCCGAACGGCGTTAAATTCCCGAACGCTGCTAACCTCGCCGCCAATCGCAAACATCTCGCCTTCATTCTTCCGCAAACATCGCTCCCAAAGAATTAACACAGGAATGGCCACTACCAACCGAGCCTCGCTGCTAACCAAAACCCACAAGGTTCTCAAAAAACACTACACGCCAGTCGCGGCGCCGTTGGATCGCAATGTCCTGGACCATATTCTGTTCGCTTGTTGCCTGGAAAACGCATCTTACGAAAAGGCGGAAGATGTATTCGCCCGCGTTCAGGAAATGTATTTCGATTGGAATGAGGTTCGTGTCACGACCGTCACGGAACTCGCCGAGAGCATGGGCGGCTTGCCCGACCCGGTGCGCGCCGCCTCCGGGCTGAAGCATGTGTTGCAGTCCATTTTCGAGACCTACTACACCTTCGACCTAGAGCACTTAAAGAAGCAGAACCAGGGTGTTTCGGTGAAAGAGATGGCGAAGTATCGAAGCATCACCCCTTTTGTATTGTCGTATACGACGCAGCAGGCGTTGGGCGGGCATTCAATTCCGATCGACGCCAGCGCCTTCGATACGTTCGAGGTATTGGGAATCGCCAGCGCTTCCGATCGACAAGAGCTTCGCATTCCAGGGCTGGAGCGGGCTATCCCCAAGACCAAGGGCGTGGAATTTGGTTCGCTGTTGCACCAGCTCGCGGCCGATTTTCACGCCTCGCCCCACTCGACGCGGGTCAAGGATATTCTCCTCGAAATAGCGCCTGGCGCAAAAGAGCGGCTGCCTAAAAGAGCAGCCAAGCGGAAAGAACACCCCGCTCGGGCGCCATCTTCCGATAAGGCGAAAAAACCCGCCGCCGCCGCGACAGCGCCCAAAACGTCTCCGGCGAAGAAGGGGCCCGTAAAAAACACCGCCGCTAAAGCGCCGCCCAAGAAAAAAACCGCTTCGTCGTCGGCTGTGAAAAAGTCAAAAACAACGGCTGTCAAAAAGACCAAAAAAGTGAAGAAAAAGTCGGCCACGAAACGGATATCCAAAAGCAAGCCTCGATAACTTCCCACCGCGTTCGGTTTTTCGTTTTACCGCTAAACCGCGCACCGGCGACCTCCTGGAAATGCCATTGAGGTATTCGTGATGCAACTGAATCCTACATTTGCCCTGCTGCTGCTTTTCGGTTGGGGAATCGAGGCGAGCGCCCAAGCAGAGCCGGCGCCGCCAGCGGCTGATTCGAGGGTTTCGCAGCCCGGCGGTGAATTTACCGACCCCACACCGCCCATTTCGCCTCGCAATGCGCGTAGCGAAGCAGACCTTGATCGAATCGACGCAGCCGCCCATTACGCACTTGGCCGCTTGCTCTTGCAGCGCGATGATCTGGATGGCGCGCTGCGCCGCATGGAGCGCGCCTGGCGCTACGATTCCGCAGCCACTTCGTTATTGAACGAAATTGTTTTGGTTGCGGTCCAACAGGGACATTTCCAAGAGGCCGCTCGATACGCGGTTTTGGCGGCGGAGGGTGGGTCGGGAGAATTTGCCGCGTTGCGCCAGTTGGCGAATTATCTGGCCCAACTACGCGACTGGGAGCGCGCGTTGAAGCTGTATGAAAAATTCTCCGAGAAGAATGCCGGCGAGAAAAAGGGGCTCGACGCCCTGCTGCTCCACTGGGAAATGGGTCGGCTCTATTTCCTCACAAAAGACTATGCCAAGTCGGCGGAGAATTTATCGATCGTTCGCGACGCCCTCGAACACCCTGAAAAGTACGCCTTGAAGGAATCGTTGCATAAAGCCTTTCAGGGCGACGCCCAAAGTATTTACGCCTTGCTGGCGGAGAGTTTTCTTCAAGCCGGGAAACTCGACGACGCTCTAACGATGTTTGAAAAAGTGCAGCGGCGCAAGCCTGATCAGGCCTTGCTGCTGTTGCAGCGCGCCCGCGTGGCGGAAAAAAGGCCCGATAACGCCGCCGCCCTCGGCTTTTTGGAAAAGTATTTTTCGACAAAATCACAAGCCGGCGGCCTCGAAGTTTACGACCTGTACGCCAAACTGGTTGCACGGAAAAATGAAGATCAGAATGCCGCGGCGGAAAAAACCATCACGCGGATCGAAACGCTCCTCCAGAACGATCCCGACAATCGGCCGCTGGCGTACTTTCTCGCCGAGCAGTGTCTGAAACTAAAAAGGTTCAAACAGGCCGAGGCTCTTTATCGAGGTCAGATCGAAGCCGCGCCGACGCTGCAAGCCTACCAGGGGCTGATCGAGGTTTTACATCAGAGCAAGCAATCGGCGGCCCTGCTCGACGTTCTGGGGCAAGCCGTGGCCGGCACGATCTCGCTCGATTCGCTGGGCCCGCCGGTCAAAAAACTCCTGGCCGATCAGAAAATGCGGAAGCAGTTGATCGAAGAGGCGAAAAAACGGGAGGCGGCCAACGCCCTCTCGCCGGAAGTCGCCCTGGCGGCCGCTTATCTAGCCCTGGCCGACGAACAATTCCCAGATGCACGGCGTTTTTTTCAACACGCCTTGAAAAGCAAAAAAATCGCCCCCGAAGGCCTGCTCTTCACTTGGAGCGTGCAGCTTATTCTCGCCGAACGCGCCGCCGACGCCGTCGCGACGCTCAAGCAGTTGATCGACGAAAACCAGCAGGCGGCGAATCTTGCCGACTACCACCACTATTTGGCCGGAGCGCTCGCCATGGCCGAGAAAACCGATGACGCCGTGCGTGCGGCCGAAATGGCCGTCACCCTCGACCCTGCCTCCGTCGAATATCGAGCCCGTATCGGCTGGATCTACTACCACGCACATCGTAATTCAGACGCCGTCCAGAGTTACAAAAAACTGCTCGACAATTTCGATCAAGACCACGCCGCCGCCGGCGTTCGCGCCGTTATGCGGCAGGCTCGGCTGTCGTTGTCGAATTTGGCCGTCCAAGAGAACGACAAGGCGGCGGCCGTTGAATGGCTGGAGCAGGTATTGGACGAATACCCCGAAGACATCGCCGCGATGAACGACCTGGGCTATTTGTGGGCGGAACAAGGTTTGCATTTGCAGCGCGCCTATCGGATGGTGGCGCGCGCCGTTCTGGCCGAACCCAACAACACGGCCTACCTCGATAGCCTGGGTTGGGCGCTGTTCCAGTTGCAACGTTACGACGAAGCCGTGGTGGCGTTGAAGAAGTCGGTCGCCTCCGACGAACACCCAGCCGGCGTGATTCTCGATCATCTTGGCGATGCGCTCTGGCAAACCAAGGCGTTTCAAGAGGCGCAAGACGCCTGGCGCCGGGCGATGCAGGCTTTTTCCGCAACCGACCAATCCGCGGAGCGGGAAAAAGTAGCGGCGAAACTCAAACGGCGTCCGCCCACAAAATAGTATTTCACATTCCGTTTGTCGGTCCTACATAACACGTGGAGAAAATAGCATGGCGGGTCATTCCCATTGGGCGGGTATCAAGCACAAGAAGGCTTTGATCGACAACAAACGGGGCAAGCTCTGGAGCAAGCTTTCGAAGGCGATTATCGTGGCGGCTCAAATTGGCGGCGGCGATCCCGAAGCCAACATTCGACTACGTCAGGCAATTTCCGACGCCAAGGCGGGGCGTATGCCCAAAGACACCATCGACCGGGCAATAAAAAAAGGCACCGGCGAACTAGGCGGCGGGAACCTGGAGGAAATCGTATACGAAGGTTATGGCCCCGATGGCGTGGCGGTTATTATCGACATCATGACCGACAACCGAAACCGCACCGCGCCCGAAGTACGCAAGATCTTTGAATTGAGCGGAGGAAAACTCGGCGCCACCGGATGCGTGGCCTGGATGTTCGACCGCAAGGGCCTGTTTATTGTTTCCGCCGACGCCGTCGACGAAGAACGCCTGATGGACATTGTGCTCGAAGCCGGCGCCGACGATGTTCGGCGGGAAGGCGACAGCTTCGAGGTGCTCTGCGACCCCGACAGCTACATGGACGTCGGCGCGGCATTGGAAAAATCCGAAATTGAAACCATCTCCAAACAGCTCACGCGCATTCCGAATAATACCGTCGATTTGGAAACAAACGCTGCTCGCAAAGTGCTCAAACTCATGGAAATGCTCGACGATCACGACGACGTCCAGAGTGTGTCGGCCAATTTTAATATCCCCGACGAAGCCCTGGCCGAACTGGCCGATGGCTAGGGGACCGTCCCGAAATACGTTCCCCCGGTTTAGCTCGGAAAAGCCCGGCGTTTGGGCGAACGGCGGACCAAAACCCACCTAATACAAGCACGAAGCGCAAGCGAGTGCATCAGCAAACGGTCATTCCCGCGCAAGCGGGAACCCAAAAAAATCCCCGGTTTTGAAAACTGGCGGTACTAAAACACCGCCCGGCGGGGCATCTCCTTTGAAGGCTGTTTGCGCGCCGTTGGAGTTCAGCCTTCAGGCTGTTTTTCTGGCATGCTCAAGCATGAACTCCTACTTGCCTCGCAAAGGACATCGGAGCGCCGTGATTCAGATATCCACCTCTTGGGCGATGCTCGTAACTTGTTGTTTGCTGCTTGGATCGGCGGTCGAATCGTCGGCGGCGGAATCGTCGGCCGCTGATGGCCACTTCCGCAATCGCGTGGCGCCCATTTTGCAGCGGCGCTGTTTGAGTTGCCACAACGACGCCGAACGCAAAGGCGAGTTCTCGCTACAAACCGCCGAGGCCGCTTTTGAAGATGAATACATCGAAGCCGGCGACGCCGATGCGAGCCACTTTATCGAGGTGCTCACACCGGTCGATGGCCAAGCCGAAATGCCCAAGGACGCCGAGCCGTTATCCGTCGCCGAAATAGCCATCCTTCGCCAGTGGATCGACGACGGCGCCCACTGGCCCGATGCATTCAGCCTTGCCGCGCCGCAAGTGTCCGACCTGAATTGGTGGTCGTTACGGCCTCTGCGGCGGCCGCCGATTCCGGCGGTGAAGGGCGGCGCGTCTAACAACGCCAATCCGATCGACGCTTTCATTCAAGCGAAGCTCGCAGAAAAAGGGCTCGCGTCCGCGCCGGAGGCTGGTCGGCCGACGTTGGTGCGCCGTTTGTATTTCGATTTGCACGGTCTGCCGCCGACGCCCCGGCAAATTGCCGCCTTTGTCAACGACGACCGTCCTCTGGCGTATGAACGATTGGTCGACCAACTTCTTGAAACGCCGCAATACGGCGAACGTTGGGCGCGGCACTGGTTGGATGTCGTGCATTACGCCGATACGCACGGTTACGATAAAGACAAACCCCGGCCAAACGCTTGGCCGTATCGCGACTACGTAATCCGATCGTTGAACGCCGATAAGCCGTATTCGCGTTTTGTGCGGGAGCAGATCGCCGGCGACGCCCTCTGGCCGAACTCGCAAGACGGCATTACCGCGCTCGGCTTCATTGCCGCCGGGCCTTGGGATTTTATCGGCCATGCCGAAGTGCCGGCCTCCAAGATTGATGGCCGCATCGCCCGGCATCTCGACCGCGACGACATGGTCGCCTCCACGATGAATACCTTTTGCAGCACGACCGTCGAGTGTGCGCGTTGCCATAATCATAAGTTCGATCCCGTCACGCAGGAGAATTATTATAGCCTGCAAGCGGTGTTCGCCGCCTTGGACCGCGCCAACCGTCCTTTCGACGAAAAGCCTCTAACGGCGAGCCGCCGGGCCGAGTTAAAACAACAAGCCGCAGACCTCAACGCCGAGAAAGCAACTCTCGACGCCGCTGTTATCAAAGCGGCAGGCCCGCGTTTGGCGGCGCTCGACGCCGAACTGGCGAAGTTGCAAAAACAGCAGGAAACCTCAGGCGGAGCGAAACCCGAATTCGGCTACCACAGCCAGATTGCCGCCCAGCCCGAGATCGAAAAATGGGTTCAAATTGATCTGGGCCAGCCGACGCTGATCAAAACGATTGTGTATGTCGGCTGCCACGACAATTTCAACGGCATCGGCCACGGTTTTGGATTCCCCCTACGCTACAAAATCGAAGCCTCCAACGATGTGGCGTTTAAGTCGGACGTCACCGTTCTGGTCGATCACACCGCCGACGACGCAGCCAACCCCGGCACGACGCCGCAAAGCGTTGCAGCGCCGGCGGGCTTGAAAGCCCGCTATGTGCGCATGACCGCCACGAAGCTCGCGCCCCGCAAGAACGATTACATTTTCGCCCTGGCCGAGATCAGCGTTTTAACGCCCGATGGCACAAACGCCGCCCTGGGCCGGAGCGTCACATCGCTCGATTCGATCGAAGCGCCGGTCCGCTGGCAGCGAGAGAATCTTGTCGATGGCTATTATTTTGGCGTGGCCGCGGCGGCGGACGTGGTCGCAAAAATCGTCGGCCTGAAAGCAGAGCGTGAAATGTTGCTTGAGCGCGCTCTGAGTGATGAACTGCGAACTAAAATCGCGGCGAACCGCGCCGCGAATGAAGTGGTGAAAAACGCGCTCGACGCCCTGCCGCCGCAGCGTATGGTGTATGCCGGTACGGTTTATCAGGGCAAGGGGAGTTTTGTCGGCACGGGCGGCAGCGGCGGGCGGCCCCGCGAGATTCATGTTTTGCATCGGGGTAATATTCTCACGCCGGGCAAGGAGGTGGGGCCGGGAGCGATTCCCGTAATTGCCAATCAAGACTGGCGGTTCCAACTGGCGCCATCGGCCAAGGAAAGTGCGCGCCGCGTGGCGCTGGCCAACTGGCTGGTGCATCGCGACAATCCGCTCACGTGGCGTTCGATTGTGAATCGGATCTGGCAATATCACTTCGGGCGCGGCATTGTCGATTCCCCCAACGACTTCGGCCGCATGGGCAAGCTGCCTTCGCATCCGGAGCTGCTCGACTGGCTGGCCGTCGAATTTCGCGATGGCGGGCAGTCGTTCAAAACGCTGCACAAGTTGATTCTGACCAGCGCGACCTACCGGCAGTCGTCGACCCATAACCAGACGAACAGCCAAATCGATGGCGAGAACACTTATCTCTGGCGGATGCATCGAAGACGACTCACGGCCGAGGAAATTCGCGATGCGGTGCTGGCCGTTAGCGGAAAGTTAGACACAACCATGTACGGCCCCGGCTTCCAACTGTTTGTGGTGGAGCACCCCGAACATTCGCCACACTACGAATATCACTTGCATGATCCTGACGACCCCAAATCGCACCGCCGCAGCATTTACCGCTTTATTGTTCGCAGCCAGCCCGATCCTTTCATGACCACGCTCGACTGCGCCGATTCTTCCCAGAGCGTCGCCAAGCGAGACGAAACCATCACCGCGCTGCAAGCGCTTTCCCTGTTGAACAACAAATTCATGTTGCGAATGGGCGAGCATTTTTCGGAGCGTCTTGAGCGCGAAGCCGACAATCCCGCCCAGCGCGCCTCGCTCGCATTCCAATTAACGACGGGGCGTTTGCCCTCCAAGACGCAGCTTACTTCGTTAACCGATTACGCCGACCAATACGGCTTCAACAATTTGTGCCGGTTGTTGTTCAACCTGAACGAATTTGTATTTGTAGATTAAGCATGAGTTTTAATATGGACCGACGACATTTCCTTCAACAGCTTGGCGGCGGGTTTGGCGGCTTGGCGCTGGCGGGCTTGCTGCAAGACGACGGCCTGCTGGCCGCTTCGATAACGCCGGGCGTCGGCGGCGCGGTGCGGGTGTTGCATCATCCTGCCAAGGCGAAACGCGTCGTGCAACTGTTCATGGCCGGCGCGGCCAGTCATATCGACCTGTTCGATCACAAGCCGGCTCTGGAAAAGCACCACGGCGAGAAGGCCGACTTTGGCGAACGCGTCGAGACTTTTCAAAACGGGCTGGGGCCTTGGATGAAGTCGCCGTTCGCGTTCCAGCGGTACGGCGAATCGGGCAAGGCGCTGAGCGAAGTCGTGGCGCCGTTGGGCGGCGTGGTGGATGAAATGGCGTTCATTCATAATTTGGTCGGCAAGACGGGCGTCCATAGCCAAGCGACCTACCTGCAAGCCACCGGTTTCAACCGGCCCGGTTTTCCCGGCATGGGCTGTTGGGTGAGCTACGCGCTGGGCAGCATGAACGAAAATTTGCCCACGTTCGTTGTTCTTCCCGACCGCCGCGGCTTCGGCTCCAACGGGCCCAAGAACTGGGGCGCCGCGTTTCTGCCGACGCGGCATCAGGGCACCATCATTCGGCCGGGCACGGAAAACCCTATTGCCGATTTGGCGCCGCACGCCAAGTATGTTTCCCGACAGGGCGACGCCAAAGCCTTGGAGTTGCTGGCGCGTTTGAATCGGGAGCATCTGCAAACACGCGGCGGCGATTCGCGTTTGGAAGCCCGCATTCGCAGCTACGAACTGGCCGCGAAAATGCAACTTGCGGCCCCCGAAGCGTTGGATATCTCGCATGAGTCGAAGCACACTTTGAAAATGTATGGACTCGACCACGGCCAAACCACTTTCGCGAAAGACATCAATCCCTTGGAGGAAACCGACTATTTCGGCCGCAAGTGCCTTGTCGCGCGGCGGCTATTGGAGCGGGGCGTGCGTTTCGTGCAAATTTGGTCGGGCAACGACAACGGCTTCCCACGCCGCAACTGGGATTCCCACGAAGACATCAAACGCGACCACGGACCTTTGGCGCTCGGCATGTCGCGCGGCGCGGCCGGTTTGATTCAAGACCTCCGCCAGCGCGGCATGCTCGACGACACCATCATTCTCTGGACGACCGAATTCGGCCGCATGCCGAGCACGCAAGGCAGCAAGGGCCGCGACCACAATCCTTATGTGTTCACCAATTGGCTCTGCGGCGGCGGCATTAAGGGCGGTGTGACGCATGGCGAATCAGACCAGTGGGGCTACAAGCCGCTCGACCGCATCAACCCCACGCAGGTGTACGATATTCACGCCACCATTCTGCACCTGTTGGGTATTGACCACCGCAAACTTTCCGTTCGGCACAGCGGCGTCGACCGCCGTCTGACCGATGTCCATGGCCACGTGATTCGCGAAATTCTGGCCTGAAATTGGAGTGAATTCCAATCACTCAACGGCGTTGTCGTCCGAGAGCAATTTGAGAATGCCGTCGGTCAGCATGGGGTCGATGCGAGGATCGCAAAAGGCGACCTTCACCTCGTAGCCGCCTTGGAAATAAGCCTCGGCGGTGGGGATGTACCACGGTCCGCCATCGCCGTACCCCGCCGTGGCGATAAACCGGTTTGGCGCCAAGGCCTGCGCGCGGAGTTGGTATTCGACAAACGGCTCGCCCGGAAGATGCAGCAACACATTCTCGTTCACGTGCAACGCGCTGAGCGTGAGCGGAACACGTTGCTCGCAGCGCCGCAACCACGCCAAGGTGAAGGCGGGTCGATTGCGCAGCACCACGCGATTGGAAGCATCGTTGATTTGTGCTTGAATTTCCTTTGCGGAAAGATCGCTGCGGGGCGGCGGAAGAATGTCGTGCGTTTTCCAAACCACTTGGCTAATCGGCCTTGGCCGCAGTTTTTCGGAGGCGGCTTCCATGGCGGCGTACACGCGCTCGGTGAGCCGTTGACGATTCTCCTTCACATCACTGTTGTTGTACTTGCCCGTGTTCTGATTCCCGGCGCAACCGGTGAAATAAAGATGCGTGCAGCCGGGCCGGTCGTGCTCTTGTTTGAGCCGCCGCGCCAAACCGACAAACTCGCTCGACACCCGGCCTTCCTGGCAGCAATAACTGATCGGATGCACGGCGTAATAATAGCACGCGGCAACTTTCTCGGCGCCGTCATAAAAGGCGATGTTCTTCAGCCAAGGATCGATCACGCCGGCCGGAAGCTGCCGCAGTTTTTCGCTGCCCGGCGCCACGCTGCGATTGGTCAGCACCCGGCCTTGGTCGTCTAGCATGCGCCGATTGGAAGCGACGTCTTTCACTTCGGCTTGGGCTGAGGCCACATGCGTGATGCGCCGCGGCGAACGCAATGCTTTTGTAACGGCGTTCTTTCCCGCTTCCAGGCAGCGGCGAAAAAAGGCGGGGGCGACATTCGGCGAGAGGTCGCCCTGCTGGCGAACGATGCGATCGGCTTCCAGGCAGACAAACGGCGCGTCGTGCTGGTGCAGGCATTGCACGGCCACGCGGTCGGGAGTGGTGCGCGCCGCGGCGGCCAACGCCCGCCGCCATTGAACGTGGGCGTCGTTGCAGAGGCCTGTCCAATCGACGGCGCAAAGCACGATCGGCTGGCCCGCGCCCAGCAACACGAGCCCGATCGCCTCCAACGGGTCGTCGATGGCTGAAACCGGCGGAATCCAACCGCCGCAAAGCGAATGACCAAGCGGTGGCGTGACATCAAAACGGAAACGAGCCAGTGATAAACGCATCGTGGTTCCCTTAGGCGAGCGGCAGATGAAAATTTACCTAATACAAGCACGAAGCGCAAGCGAGTGAATCAGCAAACGGTCATTCCCGCATAGGCGGGAACCAAAAAAAACTCACGGACTCACGCTGCCTGCGGGTAAGTTATTTTCTGCCGCTCGCCTTACTGTTCCTTATTCGAGGAACGCAACAGAAACGCCAACAGATCGGCCATTTCCTGGCGGCTGATTTTCTTCTCCAAACCTTCCGGCATGGCCGATTTCCCCGAACTGCGAATCTCTTCGATGTTGGCTCGCAAAACGGTTTCTGTTTTATTCTCAGGTTGCCGGAGCGTGATGCCGGCGGCCGTTTCAGAGGTGATCACACCCGTGATCACGCGGCCGTCGTCGGTCGCCAGAATATACTCGAAGTAGTTCGGCGAGACCTCCCGGTTGGGGTCCAACACATGCACCAGCAACTGGGCGGCGGTGCGGTTCTTCACGGTCGCCAAATTGGGGCCGACATCATAACCCTGCTGGCCTACGCGGTGGCAATTCATGCATTCGCGTTTGAAAACCTGTTCGCCCCGCGGCGCATCGGCCGGGAGAGATAACGCAGTTTGGTACGCCGCGATCACTTCTTGCCGAAGTCCTGGCGTTTCCGTCGTGAAGAGTTTGATCGCCCGTTCACGAATCGGAGCGTAGCTGCTCTTCATGTAGATCGCCTGCCGGACCGACGACACACGATTCGCGGCCACGGTTTTTTCGGCGATGGCATCCAATAGGCGAACCACCCAGGCTTGCCGCGTGAGCAGTTTCGCCACGACGTCGGCCCGTATCGCCGGCGTGAGAGCTGGGTATTTTTCCAGCAACAGATCGGCAATTTCCGGCTGCGGGAAACGGGTCAGTGTGACGATCACGGCCGTTTGAATCGATCGAGGATTTCGCGACGCCAATAGCGGCGGCAAAGTTTCCTGGGCCGCTTGCCGTCCTCCGAAAGCCAATAGTTCGATCGCCGCCAAACGCGTTGCTATGTCAGCAGATTCATCAACGGCTGTTTTTCCGGCGGCCGCGAACATGCCAACCAGCAAACGGCCGCCGGGCGAGCCGGCTTCGTTCATCCAGGGTGTGAGGTCTTGCCGAGCGCGTTTCAAGCCGGAACCCAACTGCAAAATCGCGGTGTGTCGCAGCCGGCGTTGTTCGGCCGATGTGCTTTCGCGCTGGGCGAGTTTATCGAGTACGGCGGTGATGTCGTGCTGGTTATTTCGAGCGCCTACCACCGCCATTAGCGGACCGATGATAGCTCGCCCCGATTGGCTGGCGCCGAATTCGTCGTCGGCCAACGCATCGAGCAGAAACGGCGCGGCGTTGTCTGTAAAAGAACTGAGAATCGCGGTTTGGATCCAACGATTTTGGCCATCGCGCCGGGCAATTTTGGCCAACGCTTTTATCGCCTGCTGATTTTTCACGGCGCCCAACGAGAAGGCGACTTGAAACCGCACGCGGCTGTTATCGTCTTCGGCGGCGGCCAGCACCTGCTGCGACAGTTTCGGTTGGGCGTTCAAACGAGGCTCCGCCAAACGAACGGCGTGCTCGCGCAGATGGGCGTTGGCGTCGCGCAGCGCGGTGAGCAAATCATCGTTGGTGAGAACGCCAAGGCCCTCCAACGACCAAAGTGCATGCAAGCGAGCCAGCGGTTGCGTGCTGGTGTGCAATAGCTGGCGAAGCGGGGCTTCGGCGGCGCGGTCTTGCCTTTCAAACAGCAGCCGGTGCGCGGTGTCGCGCCACCAGGAGTTGGGGTTTTTCAACTGGGCCACCAGCGTTGCGGTGGACGCGTTTCCCAGCCGGGGTTGCGGCGGCCTCTGGAAGGAAGCCGGATATTTCGGCGGCGCAATTCGATAAATTCGGCCCCGGTCGCGGCCACTGGTAAGATCGACGCGGGCTTTGAGATCGTCGGGCATCGACCAAGGGTGCTCGATCGTTTCCCGATACATATCGAGCACATGCAACGTGCCGTCGGGAGCGTTGACGAAATTGACCGGCCGAAACCAATGGTCGGTCGAGGCTAGGAATTCGACGCCTTCGTGGGCTCGCACGCCTTGAAAACTGACGCCGTCGGCCGCCAGCTTGTAACGCATGACCAAATTCCCCGCCACTTCGCCGATAAACGCATCGCCCAGGTAGTCAGGACCATAAGCCGCGCCGCGATAAATCGTGACGCCGCTCGACGACGTAATGAATCCGTTGGGCACGGTCGAATCGTGGGGCGATTTGGTGGCGGTGTTGGCGGCCAGACGTTCGGCGTTCATCACGCGCCAAGGCTCCGGCGGACTGATTTGAAAAACGGCGATCGCGTCGCCCGATTTCGCCACGTCGTTGAGCGCCGAAGCGACCGGCAAAAAAGGGTTGCGTTTCAAATAACGCGCCGGCAAAACAATGTGCTGCACCGGATTGCGAATCGTGCAGAGAAAGCGGTTGCCCCAGTCGTCGAAGGTATTTCCAAAGCGGGCGCCGCCGGAAACGAGTTCAAATTCCTCCGTTCGAGGATCGATCCTGATATCGGCCCGGCCCAATCGCACGGGCTTTGTTTCTGGCGAAGCGGCGGCCGAAAGGTTGCCGCCATTGCTGGCGCCGGCGGCGTAAATGTGGTGATCCAGCCCCCAGCGGAAATTGTTCATCACGGCCTGTACGTTGTATTTGCGAAACCCCGTGAAGACTTTACGTTTGATGTCGGCGCGGCCATCGCCGGTGGTGTCTTTGAGATACCAAATGTCAGGCGTGGCGGCCACGAACAGGCCGCCTTTCCACAAAGCTAGGCCCGCCGGCCAGGAGAGTTTGTCGGCGAATACGGTTGCGGTATCGAAGACGCCGTCGGCGTTGGTGTCTTGGAGTAGGCGAATTCGGCCGATGGGCTTTGAGGTTTGCTCTTGCCAAGCGTGGTCGTGCGATTTATCGGAATAGGGGTAATCGTTCATTTCCACGACATACGCCCGGCCGTTTTCGTCGTAGACCATCGCCACGGGGTCGGTCACGAGCGGTTCGGCGGCAATCAATTCCGCCCGGAATCCGTTCTGCAGTTTGATGGTTTGAGCCGCATCGGCCGGCGCGATCGCGGCGATGCGCGGCAGCGGCTGGACAATGGAGGCCGGTTCGGCGGAGTGCAAAACGGTCCCGAACCCGGCCAAAACCACCAGGGAACAACATCCCCAACATGGAAAAAGAAAACTCATTTTGACAAAAGTCCTTGGCATGACGTGTTCCTGAATGGATGCAACAATTCGTGAATGGGCGCCGGATTTTTATCGCGCGTGCTTGACGCGGCCCTTCCTGATAGCCAGCATAGACCAAACGCGGCGGGAGTTGGAGGTTCGGCCGCGGCGCATTGCTGTTTGGTATTGTTAGGACCGCTCGATAAATAACTGTCGCATTTGTGTAGCCATCGTCGCCAGACGGTGGGTGAGCGGTGAACCATCCCACGCTCTGGCGAGCATGGCTACGACACTCATTTTCCGCTCGATACTTAGTTAGCTGTTTCGCATTGTTATTTATTTGTCGCTCTTTTGCCGTTACTCTACTTTTGAGAACCGTCGATGTCGATTCGAGTTGTCTGCACTGGCTGCATGAAAAGTTTTGATGTCAGCGACAAATTCGCCGGCCGTTCGGGCAAATGCCCCAACTGCAAAGGGGATATCACGATCCCCAACAAGGAAGACGAAGTCGTTGTTCACGGCGGCGAGGATTTTGGTCCTGAAGACGGCGCGGGGCGTCCGGTGTTGAAGCCGATCGAAAGGACCGACGCCAAAGTATCGCCGATAGTCACCACGGTGATCGTGCTGGCCGTGATTTTGGTGTTCGCCTTGGCGTTTGTTTTTCGGGGAATGTCGGAAAACGGGCCACCGTTGATTGTGCTCATTTTGGGTGCGCTCGGCCTGGGGCCGGCGTTGGCGATGGCGGGTTACTCGTTCTTAAGAGATCAAGAATTGGAGCCGTTTCGAGGAAAAGAACTCTGGATTCGCTCGCTGCTGTGCGGCCTGGGGTACGCAGCCGTCTGGGGCGCGTTCGCCTATTTGAAGTGGTACTTATTCGAGGGAGAGCTGGAGAGTTTTCATTTGGCGTTTTTGATCCCCGCGATGGTGGCGTTGGGCGGCGGCGTGGCGCTAATTTCGCTCGATATGGAATACATTTCGGGGGCCATCCATTTCGGCTTCTGTCTCATGGCGACGGTGCTCCTGCGTTGGATCATGGGGCTGGGGCCGTTCTAGGCGCTGTCTCAAAAATCGAATTTCACACTAGGTGTAACCGGCAAGCCGCCGTGCAATGGTGCGGCATGGTCAAAAAAATTATCAATAGATATTTGTCAATTGTCATTGGCCATTGGCGGGAGTGTACTGGTTCAGCGTGACGTTGAGTTTTGGTGAATCGCTAGTCGTGAGTAACAAAGCGGACTAAAGGCAGTATTTCTGGGTTGCGTTTTTCGCATTTAGGCCAAAAGCAAGGGACTTTGATTCAATTGCGGTGCATTC
>JAJRWU010000029.1 GCA_024276655.1 Planctomycetota bacterium | reverse complement strand
TTCATCGCAATGCGGCTCGACTGTCAGTTTGGCGGACCATCCGCTCACCCGACCCTCATGCGCAAATGCCGTGCCAAAGATGCGTGACTTTCAATGCGCAAATACCGTGCCGAACACTATTGGTCCTGACCCCTTTGATCGTTCCAGTGGTGGTAAGCAACCGTTACCTTATTTGATGAATGACCACAAGAAAAGCGCGACGTAACTTAGGCAAACAATTGCGGGGAGCATACACAACAAACGAGTTTTCCAAGTTCCAAAAAAAAGGCTAAATACCGATAGGGTTGCTCCGATGAAAATGGCGGAGTAAGCAAGCATGAAAGCGCATGAGCCAATCCAATGCCTCGTTTCATCTGATCGCACAAGACCATTGAAATTGCCTACAGCCAATTTCCAAACGATGAACATGGCGGCAATCAGAAGCACAACGCAGAAACACGCCCCGTACATAGCAAAGTTCGCGCTGCGAACCCATGAGCGGCCTTTGCTCAGCCCGCCAAAAACCGGAGATCTGTAGGGAACTAAGGAATCTTCTTTTTCAAACACGGAACACGCCGCCCTATTTATTTGAAACTTTTTGGTGTAATTCCGTCCTGATAAGTCCAAGCACAGTGGGATCGTCGTCAATGTTGTCGTGGTAAATATTAGGAATACCGCTTCGGTCATAGTCGATAGGATCACCACCCGCCGGTCCACCATCTGGCCATCCATCGGTTATATTTTGATATTGGTTTACGTGAAACGCTGACAGCAGTGGTCTGCGGTTTTCGGCAGTCGGGTTTAAGGTTGGCAGCGCGATGGCATCAATATAGGCCGTGAATGGAACGGTGAACGGATTAGTGATGTCGGTTAATGTGGGGCTTGCTTTTACGTTTTCGTTCAGCCGCCAAGCTAGGTTGTATGTCGCGCCGCCGCCGTGGCTATATCCCATGATGGCCACGTTGGTGATGCCTTGTTTGTTGATGGCGTTGACCACTTCATCGTACGGCGCCCCGGCGCCATAACTCGAAAGCACGTCTTCGTCGTACACATACACGTTGTAGCCGTTGCGGTATTCGTCAATGGCAAACTGATTTACGCCATGCATACCCCGAAATTGTAGCGGCACTGGGTCCGCGGGAACTTGAAATTCCCCCAAGAAAACGATCACAATGCTCTCGAATGGATCGAACGTGATGGTGTCGGACCAAACGAGCGTGTCGTGAACCGCGTCGTACGCGGTGAGTGTTAAGTCGGCGGTAGGCGCACCCGAACCAGACGTGCCGACCCATTCCACCCAAATGCTTTGCAGATCGGCCGTGGGTGTAAACACGACAGTGTTTCCCGAGGTGTAATCGAGCAACGCTGTTGTTTTCGCCGCAGTCGCGAAGACATTAATATCCGTTTCGCCGCGAGTCAGTTCATATCGCAAACCCGGCGCGTTGAACAGCTTGGTGAAAACTTCGACTTCAATCAAATCGTCTTCTCCCGCCACGCCGCCCATATCAAGCCGGTCGGGCAGACCGTTGCCGTTGTCGTCATCGCCGTTGCGGCGAATGCCCACGCCCGGAGACTCTTCTTCCGCGAAGGGTACGGGCGTCCGTGCGAACGGCGCCGTTTGCGGACGGTAGCCTTTCAGGTCGCTCCTGGCCACGGTAAAGAGCACGGCATCTCGGCTGACTTCCACGCCGGCGGGGTTCAAAAGAACGGCGCTGACGGTATCTGGTCCGTAATCAAAACCTTCCGCATAGAACGTGCTAGGCAAAGGGTTGGTTCCGATCAAGTACGTTAGCGGCAGTGCTTGCTTGTCTTGCGTTTTCCAGAGTTTGACATTGCTGCCCACTTCCAGATTCAGCGTGAAGCCGGCCAATGCGGCTTCCGCGTCGATGGTGTTGAACTTGAACGTGACGGGTTTGAGGTCATTGTCCAAAACCGGTATGTTGTTGGCGTCGACAAACGGCGCTGGGTCGGTCCTGTCCACCAGACCATTGCCGTTGTCGTCATTGCCGTTGTAGCGCAGTACTTTTCCGGGGGAATTTTCTTCATCGTTGTCTTCAGCCAGCGATTCCTCCAGCATTTGGTTGTTGTCGGAATCGGTATCAATATCGACGATGGGCCGTTCGATGGACAACAGAACCGTCTCGGCCACCGGCGGCGCGACGCCATCGCTGGCGTAATACTGGAAGGAATCGGGCCCTTCGTAGCCGATCGTGGGCGTGAAGGTGAAGGAGCCGTCGTTGCTGAGCGCCAGTGTGCCGTGCGCCGGCGAGGTTTTTAGCGAGGCCGTGAGTGCATCGCCATTCATGTCGAAGTCGTTGGAGAGCACGCCGTCGGCCGCCGAGACCGTCCTTTGCGTGTTGTAGATGACGGTGTAATTGTCGTCCAAAGTGATCGGGGCCATGTTGTCAATGGTAAAGTAGACCGTGCCGATATCGGTATCGATGCCATCGGAAAGTTCGTAGTCGAAACTATCGAGACCAGCCCAATTGGCGATTGGCGTGTAGCTGAAGGCCCCGTCGGCGGCAAAGGAAAATCCGGCCGCGCTGCCGGGGTTG
Source organism: Planctomycetota bacterium (assembly GCA_024276655.1). Taxonomy (GTDB): domain Bacteria; phylum Planctomycetota; class Planctomycetia; order Pirellulales; family Pirellulaceae; genus SZUA-33. Next base: position 10,643 of record JAJRWU010000029.1, on the reverse strand, counting down.
GTGAGCAGGGTGGCGGTGAGCGGATCGGTTCCATCGCCTTCATAATCGTTCGACAACACGCCGGTCGTGGCGTCTGCCGTGAATGACGTATCGTGCTGCAGGAATACATAATCGTCGACCGCGACCGGAGGACCATTGAACACCGAGATCGTCACCATGGTGGATAATCCGCCGCCGCTGAGTGCATCGGCGGGAATGTAGGTGAAGGTGTCGTCGCCGGTCCAGCCGGGTTGCGGGTCGTACGTGAAGGAGCCATCGGTGTTGAAAGAGAAACTGGCGGCGTTCAGGGGGCCGGTTTCCAGCGTGGCGGAGAGCGGGTAGGCACTCCCGTTCATGGGGATATCGTTGGCGAGCACGCCGCTGGGCGGCACGCTGAGTTGCGTGCTGTGCGGTATCATGTAGTAGTCGTCCGTTCCACTGGGCGGTCCGGCTATGATACCCTCCCCTTCGGCGAGAAGATCGGAATTGAAGGCCAAAAACGGGGCCGGCGCTGGCGCGCGTGATTCTTGCGGCGCTGGTATATTCACCGCCGCGATGGACGATGACGCAGCCACGGCGCCGGAGGCCGAAACGAGGGCGTTGGGCCGAATCGCCGCGCCGGAAGATCTTGCAGAGGCCGCGGCCCGCCCCGAGGAGTTTGTCGTGACAGGGAGTTGCTCCAGCAGCGTATCTTGTTGGAACAGGGCGTCGGTGGCGGCGAGGTTGGTGTTTGTAAGGTTCGTGTTCGCAAGGTCGGCGGCTGAGAGAACGTTGCCCAGGCCAACGTTTGCACGGCCCGGCAAGCCGCTTGCCATTGTTAAAGAGTCGCCATAAAGACCGCTCTGATTACCCGTGAGAGAAAGTTGATTTTCTTGAATTCGCGGGCCAAGGGCGGGGCGCGATTGGAGGTCGAGTGATTCCAAGGCTTGGCGGGGAAGAACGTTCAGCGATGGCCGGCGATTCATCCGCCGGTAGCCTCCATTCTCGGCGGCGAACAAGTCGTCACTTTTCAGAGACCAATCGAGATATCCCTCAACGGGGGGGGGTATTGTCAGCCGCGAATGAAAGGGCGCCGAGCGCCAGGGCGTCGAGAAAACTGCCCGGCGCGGCGCGTGTTTCCAACTCCTCCAGACGCGGACGAAGCGCCCGGTATTTGTTTCGAGCACTCTGGTTTTTTGGGCCTTGGTGTTTTCGAGTCGGCCGGGAGGAGGTTTTTTTCATGACGCGGGCCTTCGGTAAAGCTATTGAAGTGAAACGCGAACACTGGGCTTGTTTTTTTGCCGGCGGCGGAACCTTCCGAAAAGATCGTACATTCGTCATGGGTGATACTAAATTTCTTACACAATGTCAAATTTATTACCGAGGAATTCGTGAAACTTGGCTGATTGGCAAGATGCGTTTGATTGACAAGTAGGGCGGTTGTTGGTCAAGATAGCGTAATAGGCGGTCTGCATTCACTTTAGGGCCGAATTGGCCGACAGGCGAAATTCAATTCAATCGCGACGGTGCGGCTGCGGTGGTCTGCGCTCCGTTACAAGCTTCTCGCATCTCTGGAGAGATTTTGATGTCCACTGAAATGGGCGAATTCTCGGATATTCTTGTCCGTCGCGGCAAGATCAGCGCCGAGCAACTAGAAGACGCCAAAAAGGTTTCGAGAAGTTCCGGGAAACCGCTGGAAGAGTCGCTGGTGCAGTTGGAATACGCCACCAGCGAAGAGGTTTCGCGGGCCGTTGCCGAAGAGCATGGACATGAATTCTTCAATGTTCATGACCAAATGATTCCCGAATCGGTGATCGAACTGGTGCCGGAATCGGTAGCGCGTGAAAACGCGGTGCTGCCGATTTGCCAGGAAGACGACGCCCTGCGCGTCGCGATTAGCGACCCACAAGACTTCGAAACGCTGGAAAAACTGCAATTTATTTTGAATCGTCCGGTTCGAATCTCGATCGCCCCGCGCGAAAATATTATGGAGGCCATCAACAGGTATTACGGCCAAACCGAGGGCGAAAGCGCCGATTCGATGATCCAGGAATTTACCGATACGGCCATCGATTTTACGGAAACCGAAGGCGATGGCGTGTCGTCGGACGAATCGGTCGACCAAAACAGCGCGCCCATTGTGCGGCTGGTTCACATGATGATTTCGGAAGCCTTGCAGTTGGGGGCGTCCGATATTCACATTGAGCCGTTTGAAGACCAGATTCGCATTCGCTACCGTATCGACGGCGTGTTGCACAAACGCGACAGCCCCCCCCGCCGGCTGTTGGGAGCGATTATTTCCCGCGTCAAAATTCTCGCCTCCATGGACATCGCGGAGCGGCGGCGCCCCCAAGATGGGCGGATCAAGGTCACGCTGGGAGAAAAAGACCTCGACCTGCGGGTGAGCGTCATTCCCACCAACCACGGGCAATCGGTCGTGATGCGGCTGCTCGACAAAGACAATATCAGCGTGACGGTCAAAAAACTGGGCATGGCCGAAGACACCTACCGGCAGTTCCTGTCGCTGATCAAGCGGCCCAACGGAATCATTCTGGTAACGGGGCCCACCGGTTCTGGAAAAACGACAACCCTCTACGCCGCCCTCAACGCGTTAAACCGCCCAGACAAAAAAATCATCACGGCTGAAGATCCCGTGGAATACTACTTGCCGGGCATCAATCAGACGGAAGTCAAGCACGACATCGGCCTCGATTTCGCCCGCATCATCAAGGCCATGTTGCGGCAGGCGCCCAATATCATTCTGGTGGGAGAAATGCGCGACCAAGAGACAGCCTCAATGGGTATCCAGGCTTCTTTGACTGGACACTTGGTTTTCAGTACACTGCATACGAACGATGCGCCCGGCGCTATTACACGTATGATCGACATGGGTGTTCCCGGATACTTGGTCGCGAGCAGTGTTGTGGCAGTGCTTGCCCAGCGGCTCGTGCGCACCGTTTGCAAGAAATGCAAGCAGCCCGACACGCCATCGTCGGTCGATTTGAGGGCCGCCGGAATCACTGAGGAGATGGAGGCCGGCGCCACCTTTATGAGGGGGAAAGGCTGTGCGACTTGCCAGAAGAGTGGGTACAAGGGGAGGCTTGGGGTCTGTGAGATGATGATGCTTACTGGAAAAATTCGGGAGATGATTTTCGAGAACAAGTCGGCGGTCGAAATCCGTAAAGTGGCGATTGAGCAAGGGATGCGCACAATTTACAGCGATGCGATTCGAAAAGTTCTCAACGGCACCACCACCTTGGAGGAAATCTATCGGGTGGCCAAACGTTCGGAGCAAGATCAGGTTGTGATTTAATTTCAGTTCGGTTATTGGCTTGGCTGGTTGCCATCCGTTTGGGTGGGCGGCTTGGTGACGGCTCCCCTCGATTGCTGGCAAGGCGCCGGCATTGCTTTTGGGGTTGCGTTCAGCGGGCAACGGCGCCTCTCGGGGCGTGCGGCATATGGTTTTCATTTCTGTTAATGCGCCACACATTTCATTTTTTTGCAGGTTTTTTTGAGTCCCACGGTTTCTCGGTGAATAATCGGCTGCACATTCAATCGGCGGGGTTGCGATCGACGCCTGCTCCAGCGATGTGTTCCCAAATTTTCTTTTTCCGAGAAACATCGCCGGACTGAACACCCTCAAGAGGCAAGATTGCATGGGCACGATCCTCATTGACAAATTGCTGCAGGCCGCTGTGAAACAGGGGGCTAGCGATATCCACATTACCGTGGGGCAGCCGCCGGTATTTCGTTTGCATGGCCGCATGCGCAAACTCGAGACGAAGGTATTGGAGAACGACGACACGGTTTCGTTGATGAAGAGCATCACCCCCGACCGTTGTCAAAACGAACTCCAAGAAGGCGGCAGCACCGACTTTGGCTTTGCGTTCGGGGAATTGGCCCGTTTTCGCGTTTCGGTGTTTCGGCAGCGCGGCAGTATCGCGATGGTGCTGCGGCAAATCCCCACCGACATGCTGACTTTCGAGCAGCTCGGCACGCCGCCGATCATCAAGAGTTTATGCATGCGTCCTCGCGGGTTGTTTCTGGTTACGGGTCCTACGGGTTCGGGCAAGAGCACCACGCTGGCCAGCATGATCAACTACATCAACGAAACGGTTGATCATCATATTATCACGATCGAAGACCCGATCGAATTTTACCATTACCACAAGAAGTCGACGGTCAATCAGCGAGAGGTCCATAACGACACCACCAGTTTCTCCGAAGCCATTCGCCGAGCGTTACGGCAAGACCCCGACGTCATTCTCGTGGGTGAAATGCGCGACTTGGAAACGATTGAAGCGGCAATCACGGCGGCGGAAACCGGGCACATCGTGTTTGGCACGCTGCACACCAACAGTGCGCAGGGCACGGTCAATCGAATAATTGACGCCTTCCCCGGGAACCTGCAGGAGCAGATCCGAACGCAACTGTCGTCGACGTTAATCGGCGTGTTGGCGCAAACGTTGCTGCCTCGCATCGGCGGCGGGCGGGTGGCGGCCTACGAAACATTGGTCGTGACGTCGGGCATCGGGAACCTGATCCGAGAAAACAAGACGTTCCGTATTAACTCCATGATTCAAACAGGCACCAAGCACGGCATGAATCTGTTGGACGACCACATTTTTCAGTTGTGGCAAGAGGAAAAAGTCACCGCCGAAGACGGGCTCATGAAGGCCCACAATCCCGACGACTTGGCGATGCGCATCGCGAACGCCAAGAAGGGCTTGCTCGATGACGACGAAGACAGCGACTATTAAGGCGAGCGATTATTAAGACAGCGTGCGGAAAATTAGTGTCGTAGCCATGCTCGCCAGAGCGTGGGATGGTTCACCGCTCACCCACCGTCTGGCGACGATGGCTACACAAATGCGACCGTTATTTATCGAGTGGCGCTAAGCGGTGCGGCGGAAGTTAATTTGCCAGTAAGCGTGTAAGAGTAAGTATCCTTGTTGGTGGGGCGTTAGTTATGGCGATTCGTCGTCTGGGTCAAATTTTGGTCGATTTGGGTTTCATCACCGATGAGCAATTGGATTTGCTGGTTGAGGAGCAGCAGCAACATCCTGGCGAATTGATCGGCAAAATCGCCGAGGAAATGGGCCTCGTCACCGACGATCAAATCGTGCTGGCGTTGGCCGAACAACTAGACATGCAGTCGATCGACTTAACGGAAGTTGAGTTGAATCGGGAAACGCTTTCGCTGATCACCGACCCCATGGCGCAACTGTACCGGGTGGTGCCGTTGCAGTTCGAAGACGACGTGCTGACGCTGGCCACTTGCGAACCGCAAAACATCTCGATTATCGACGAACTTCGCACCTTCCTGGGTTACGACATCCGGCTTGTGGTGGCCACCGAATCGGCGGTGAACCGCACGTTGGAGCGTTATTATTCGGAGGAGTCGGAGAGCCTGGAGAGCATCATCGGCCAGTTGGAGGCCGACGAAGATCTCCTCAAAGCCGCGGCGGAAATCGCCGGCGACGGCCCGGTTGATTTGACCAGCGTCGAAGAATTGGCCGACAGCGCGCCGGTGCGAAAACTATTGAACATGGTTCTGTTGCTGGCGATCAAAGACCATGCCAGCGATATCCACTTCGAGCCGTTTGAAGACGAATTCCGAATTCGCATCAAGGCCGATGGCGTGCTGTTTGAAATGGTGCCGCCGCCGCGCCATCTGGCGTTCGCGATCACGACCCGCGTCAAGGTGATGGCCAACCTCGATATCGCCGAGCGGCGTTTGCCGCAAGACGGCCGCATTGAGCTTTCGGTGGGCGGCCACCCGATCGATTTGCGCGTCAGCGTGTTGCCCACCATGTTCGGCGAGAGCGTCGTGATGCGAGTGCTCGACCGTTCGGTGGTGTCGCTCGACTTGAAGAACGTCGGCATGGACGACCCCACCATGGAGTCGTTTCGCGAAGTCATTTCCCGCCCCAACGGCATTGTGCTCGTGACCGGCCCCACGGGATCGGGCAAAACGACCACGCTTTATTCCGCGCTGTCGGAATTGAACACCATCACCGACAAACTGATCACCACCGAAGACCCGGTGGAATACGACATCGAAGGCATCATTCAAATTCCGATCGATGTTGACATCGGCGTCACGTTCGCGAGTTGTCTGCGGGCCATTTTGCGGCAAGACCCCGACAAAATCCTGGTGGGTGAAATTCGAGATCTGGAAACGGGCTCGATCGCGGTGCAGGCTTCCTTGACCGGCCACATGGTTTTCAGCACGCTGCACACCAACGACGCCCCCAGTACGATTACGCGCATGAAAGACATGGGCATTCCCACGTTTCTCATCACCGCGACCTTGGAGGCGATTCTGGCGCAACGATTGGTGCGTCGCATCTGTTCGCAATGCCGCGAGGAGTCATCGCCCTCGGAAGAGTTGTTGGCGCAACTGGGTATTCCGGCGGCCGTCGCCGCTACCAAGACATTCTATCGCGGCCAAGGCTGCGAAGGCTGCAATAACACGGGCTACAAGGGCCGCGTGGGTTTGTTCGAGTTGATGATCATCAACGACGAGCTGCGTGAAATGATCATGGCTAACGCCTCGGCCGACGAACTCCGCGATAAAGCCTGCGAATACGGCATGATTCCGCTGCGAAAAGCCGGAATCGATCTGGTTTACGAAGGCGTCACTTCGGCGGAGGAAGTGCTCCAGGAAACCGTCGTTGATGCGTAGAAATGTTGATGCCTAGAAATAAATACCAGGAATTTTGACCGCTGAAATTTTGATCGCATAGGAATCAGGCCATGCCCACCTATCAGTTTGAAGCGATGAACGCCGCTGGCGAGGAAATCAAGGACGTCATCGAAGCGCCCAGTGAAGACGAAGCGCAACAAACTATTAAGCAGATGGGGTACTTCATTACGAAGATCTCCGTCAAGAAAGGGCGTAAAGACGGCGGCAAGGCGGGCGGAAAAAAGAAGGGCCGCACCTTCGCCATTGGCGGCGCCCGCACCAAGGACCTAGCCAACTTCACCAAGAACCTTTCCATTCTGCAAGATGCCGGCTTGCCGATTCTGCGGAGTTTGAGAATTCTCGAAGGCCAGTCGAAGCCGGGCGCCTTGAAGAACGCCCTGATGGACACCTGCGATGAAATTGAATCTGGGTCGACGCTCTCCGAAGCGATGGCCAAATCGCCCAAGTGTTTCAACCGGCTGTTCGTGAACATGATCAAGGCCGGCGAAGCGGGCGGCGCCATGGAATTGATTCTGCAACGCCTCTCCGGGTTCCTTGAACGGTCTGAGGAATTGAAGCGAAAAGTCAAGGCGGCTCTAATTTACCCCGTGATTGTCGTGTTGGTGGCTTGCGGTATTTTGACATTCATCATGTGGAAGATCGTGCCCACGTTCAAGAAAATGTTCGATGAATTCGAGTTCGAACTGCCAGCGATGACCGTCTTGCTGATGGCCATTTCTGAAAAAGTCGTTAATTATTTTTACTTGATACCAGCCATCCCGTTGGGAATCTGGCTTTCCATTTTGTTGCTGCGGAAGTTCAAGGCGGGCCGCATGGGCTGGGATTTGTTCATCATTCGAGTGCCGATTTTTGGTCCCCTGATCGAAAAGAACGTGCTGGCGCGAACCACGCGAACACTGGGTACGCTGGTGGCCAGCGGCGTGCCTATTTTGGAGGGCCTGACGATCACCCGCGAAACGGCCGGAAACTCCATGTTCGAAAAGATGTATCGCCGCGTGACCGATTCCATTCGCGAAGGCGACACCATCTCCCGGCCGATGCGCACCTATTCGCGGCCGGGGTTCAATGTTATGGCTTGTCTGATTTGGTTCACCGTCTGTTCGGGGCCGTTGTTCGGCGCCGCGGCGCTGGCCATGATGCCAAATTTCGCCCTGTTCGCCGTTGGGGCGGGCGTGCTGGGCGTGTTGTATTACCTGATGCGCATGAACCAGCGCATCGTGGATGAAATCGTGGTCAATATGGTCGACGTTGGCGAAGAGACCGGTGAACTCGACACCATGCTCTACAAAGTAGCCGACGTCTACGACGACGAAGTCAAAACACTCACCGACGGCCTCATGAAACTCATGGAGCCGTTGTTAATTCTCTTCTTGGGAGGGGCGGTCGGTTTTATCGTGATCGCGTTATTTCTCCCGCTCGTCAAACTGATTGAAAACTTGTCGTAAGCTGCAAGAAATCTCCTTTCATTTTTCGGTAACGCTACTTGCGCCTGCGGTGCGCGCAAACAGCGGTGGAGTTCGCCCTCCATCGCGAGCAGATGGAAACCATGAAAACAACCCAACTTCAAACGCGGCGGAGGAAGCATAGCATGTACCCAGCAGCCAGAAGGCCCATGGCAACCAGAAGGCGTGTCCCCGATCAGTTGCAATCCGGGCGGTTGCTATCCAGGCGGCGGCATGGCGGTTTCACCTTGGTGGAAATGCTGGTCGTGATCACGATCATTGGCATTTTGGCGGGGCTTGCGGTGCCGGTGGTTTTTAACGCCATTCGCACGGCTCGCAACGCCGCCATCCTGGTGGAAATGGCCAATATCGAGAATGCCATTGAGCAGTACAAATCCAAATACGGAGATTACCCCGTCGATTGCACGGAGAAAGCCTCCACCTTTTCCTTTAACTTTTCCAGCCCGGTTAGCCCCACCAACGTTCCCTGGGCCCGCAGGATTGGCGGGCGGCACCTGCGGAAAATTTCCCGCCGCGCCACCAACGATTTTTCCGATGGCCGCACTAATGGCGCCAATGGAAAATACACCACGGCCATGATCACCGATCTGGTGAATAAATACGGCGCCGGGAATGTTACGGTTACCGATCAAACCATCATCCTCGACCAGATCGATCCGGCCGAGGCGTTGGTGTTCTGCCTGCGAGGATATAGCAAGAATGTCGCCTTTCCCTGGACCGGCCCCGGCGGACCGATCAACTTCAGCCCCACCGCCAACCGCACGCAAATTTTCGAATTCGAGGAAGATCGCCTCGTTGATTCCGATTTCGACGGCTTCCCCCACTACGTTCCTCCTCATGGTCCGCCGGTTCCGTATGTCTATTTCGACGCCCGCACCTACAACTATCCGAACGCTTTTTACGACCCCTCCGCCAGTATGGTCAGCCGCGGCGCCGGCATATCGCGGGCGTATCTGTCGGAAGCCACGGCCAAGCCACTCCCGGTCGCCTCGGCCACAACGATTGACTATATGAACGCCAAGCAATTTCAACTTCTTTGCGCCGGTCTGGATGGCGATTACGGCGGCGGCTTTACAACCATCGCCCAACGTAAGAGCTACCCCAATGGGTCCACGACGAACGCCGCCTTGAACATCATCACCTACAGCCGTGAAGACAACGACAATATCTCGAACTTCAGCGGAGATATCTTCGAGAACAAATTTGAAGACTAATGACTTGCGCAGAATTTCGTGTTGTAGGAAGAAGGCCGTGGAAACGAAAACCATGAAAGTCCAGATCATGAAAATAGCACCGCGAACCGCCTTCACCTTGGTGGAGCTCATGGTCGTGATCGCGGTAATCGCGCTGTTGGCTTCGATGGTGCTGGTGGCGCTCTGGGGCGCGCAACAGGAAGCCCGCATCGACCGCACGCGTTCGCAGATCACGCGGCTGAACCAACTCATCATGAGCCAATGGGAATCGTACCAAACCCGCCCCCTGCCGGTGCGCACGGTGCCGCTCTTAAGCGATACCGCTAGCCCTCAACGCTCCCGCGCTCGCCAGCGGCTCGATATAATGCGCGAACTGATGCGCATGGAAATGCCGGACCGCGTAGCAGACATCGAAGATGAACCATATTACGGAAACGCCAAGCTGGGCTTTAAGCGGACCACGCTTTCGAGAGCCTATTTACGGCGTGCAAATGCGTTGTTCGGCCCGTTGAGTTTCCGTCCTATGGTGAACCCGTTGGATCCTAATGAGGAGAGATCATACGATCTTTCAAGTTGGAACAAAGCACACCAAGGCGCTGAATGCTTGTACTTGATCGTTTCCATGCTCAATGACGATGAGACCGAAGCGCTGTCGTTCTTTCGCGACGACGAAATCGGCGACGTGGACGGCGACGGCATGCGTGAGTTCATTGATGCCTGGGGCAACCCCTTGGTCTTTTTACGCTGGCCGCTTGGTTTGCAAATTCGCCCTTGGTGGGGCGCTACATCCGCCGATGCTCACACGTTCCTCCCTTCGACGCCCGATAGTTTCGACCTTAGTCGGGCCGATCCACTTTGGAATGACGGTAGTGACACGAACGATCCTTTCACACTGACACCGGTGATTATCTCGGCGGGTCCCGATGGACTCTATGGCTTTGGCACCGAGATCGACGTGCCTGTAGGCGGCCCAAACGTACTTCAATACAGGGCGACTCTTCGGGTTCCCCACGACCCGTATGTCCTTAATCCGCCAGTACCCACCCCGCCTCCTTTCCCGAATCCGAACGCGCCGCCAAACAACCCTGCGGTGGGCCAACCGGTTAATTCAGATTTCGACGACAACATTCATTCGCACCTCCTGGAGGTTCGGTAACGGTTCGGCATCCGGTCACATGTCGGAAAAACAAGAAATATTTAACCACGGAGAACACCGAGAGCACAGAGAAGAAAAAGGATCTGGGGAAAATCGAATGCCGAATCAGCGGCAATGAATCAAACTCTGTGTGCTCTGTGCCCTCTGTGGTTCCTTGCCTTTTG
>JAJRWU010000303.1 GCA_024276655.1 Planctomycetota bacterium | reverse complement strand
CGTCCAACGCAGTCAAACGCCTCAACTCCCAGCTCGCCCGGCAAAACGCCCGGGTCGACCATTTCCTCGACAGTTTTCTGCAAGGGGTCGACGCCGTGGCCGACGCCGCTCGCGAAAACAAGTGGGAAAACGTCATCCAGCATGGGCAGGAACTCGCCCGCGATTGCCGCGAGAATGGTCTGGACGAACTCGGCAACGCTGCTGACAACGTAATTGCCGCCGCCTACAGCCCTGAAAACATGCTGGAAGTACGCCGCAGCGTGATCAAGCTGATCGGCGCCGGCGGCCGCATGCCGGTCATCAACCCCCAGCCTCGCGACGCCGAGTGAGCAAAAAGAGCTGCCGCGTTCGTTGCCGCGCGCCGTTGGAGTTCAAGCTTTAGCTTGCTTTCTTTACGAAGCAAGCTAAAGCTTGAACTCCAACGGCGCGCGGTAAGGAAAAAAAGTACGGCATCAGCCCTGGGCCAATTGTTGCAAGACTTCAATGCCGCGATCAATTGTTTCGTCGGCGGCGGCGTACGAGATGCGAAAGTGCGTGTCTTGCCGACTAAAAATGTTGCCGGGAATGATCAGCAGGTTTTTTTCAATCGCCCGGCGCACCAACTCCTCACCGCCACACCGCGGCGCTTTCGGAAAAACGTAAAAGGCGCCGCCCGGCTGGGCGATTTCGTAATAGCCTTCCAAGCCGGCCAGCAGGCGGTCGCGTTTGGCGCGGTATTCGGCAACGGCGGCGTCCATTGGAGTCTCTAACGCGACAGCGCCCGCCCATTGCGCCGGCTGGGGCGCGCAGACAAAAGAGTATTGTTGCAATTTGACCATGGTGTCGATCACTTCCGCCGGACCATGCGCCCAGCCCAGCCGCCAACCGGTCATGGCGTGGCTCTTCGACATGCCGTCGATCACGAGCGTTTGCTCGTTGAAATCGGCCGGAGATTCGAACGGCCCGTCGTAACAAAAACTGCTGTAGATTTCGTCGGAAAGCAGCACGATATCATGCTCGCGGGCCAAACGGGCCAAACCCTCGATTCCTTCCCGCGAAGCCACGACGCCCGTCGGATTGCCGGGGCTGTTGCAAAGAATCATTTTCGTGCGGGGCGTGATCGCCGCCGCCACACGCTCCAAATCAATGCGGAAATCCGGGTAGGTGTCGACATACACCGGCTCGCCGCCCGCCAAACGCGTGAGCGAATCGTACATCACGAAGTAAGGATCGAACACGATCACTTCATCTCCGGGATTGACCAGCGAGAGCAACGCCAGCATCAGCCCGCCGCTGGTTCCAGAGCAGACAAAAACCTTGCGGTCTGGGTGGCCGTATTTCTCATCGATTCGGGCCTGCAATTTCTCTCGCAATACCGGCATGCCCTGCGTGAGGGCGTAGCCGTTTTTTCCTTCACGCACGGCCGCGATGTAGGCGTCCTTGACGTTCTCGGGAACGTCGAAATGCGGCTGGCCGATGGAAAGATTGATAGGATCCTTGAGCCGACTGGCGAGATCAAAAACCTTGCGAATTCCGGAACTGTCGAACGCCTGCGTTCGATCGGCGATCCAATGCGATGCCATGCCAATGCTTTCAGCAAAAAAGGGAAATACCCGGTGATTGTGAAGCCCGGTGTTTAGGCGAGCGGCGGATGAGAATTTACCAAAATGTGTCGCAACCGATGGCCGCCGTTCAAACCGCCGCATCCTGGTATCCCGCCGGGATGCCGCGTTCGTTGCGTTGGCGGTCCGGCGGTGTTCGCTGCGCTCGACCGCCGGCTAATGGCTGCCAAGCCTCCGACTTGAAACGAACGTCGTTGTCCGCAACGAACGCCTTGCCTGTTTCCACTGTTTATTCCACCGCGGCGGCTTCGGGGGTGAAATCTTTTCCCGAGCGGGCGGCGAAAACCACCAGCAGGAAACCCACGGCCATCAGCCCGGCGGCGGCGTAATAGGGGAACGTTAATTGTTGCGCCAACAGGGGAATGCCCACAAGGGCGCCAATGATCCTGGCCAAGGAGTTGACGCTCTGGCCGACTCCCAGCACTTCCCCTTGCCGCCCGGGCGCGGTGCGGCGGGAGAGTAATGAATTAAGTGAGGGCGTGGTGAAGGCGAAACCGCTGACCACCACAAACAACGCAGCGTACAACATGCCGACCGAACCCATCGCCAAGGCGGCAACCATCAACAAAAAGCCAATCACTTCCGTCAACACGCCGCCGGAGGCCAGTCGGCCTTCGCTAACTCTTCCCGCCAAACGCCTTACGATTCCACCCTGAACCACCGCCAGCGTCAGGCCAATAAAGGCGAAGGTCAGACACACCGCACGGAAACCAAAATGAAAAGGGCTCGCGGCGGCCATGCGTTGCCCTTTCAGCAGCAGCGAAAGCGTGGTTTCAAAAATAGCGAAGGAGAATACGCAGGTGAAAATCGCGAACAGCAGCGGGCCAATCGACGGCGTGGCCAGCGCGCGGCCAAAGGCGGCGACGTCAAAAATTTTCTTTCCGACCGCCTTGCTTTCCGGCGTACGCGATTCCGGCAAGCGAAAATACGCCAACAACAACGCGCCGCCGGAAAGAATCGCAGCCGCATAGCCAGGCCAAGGACCGGGGTCTTCGTTGCCGCTGGGCGCCGCCAACAAACCGAACAGCGGTCCGAATGTGAAGCCCAGCCCAAACGCCATGCCGATCAGGGCCATTCCACGCGGACGTTCTTGGAGCGAAGTCACGTCGGCGATATACGCCTGCGCGGTCGAGACGGTGGCGCCCGCCACGCCGGCGCCGATTCGGGTGACCAACAGCAGCGGCAGGCTCTTCAAAATCGTGGCGATGCCGAACAGCGTGTAAAAGACAACCGAACCGGCGAGTCCGATCAATAGCACGGGGCGTCGGCCGATGCGGTCGGAGAGGCGTCCCCACAGGGGTGCGAAGAAAAACTGCATGACGGAAAAACTCGCCATCAGGGCGCCGAGCATCCAACCCGATTCCTTAACGGAGAATTGATCGGCGTAAATCGGCAATAGCGGTAAAACAATGCCGAACCCCAACAGGTCGATGAATACCGTCAGGAAAATAACCAGCAGAGAGCCGCGGCGAGTTGCAGACATCAAAGAAACTTGTTCCTGGGGGAGGCGGCGTGCGTGGAGGGCGGCGGCTTAGCATCGAGCGGAAAATTAGTGTCGTAGCCATGCTCGCCAGAGCGTGGGATGGTTCACCGCTCACCCACCGTCTGGCGACGATGGCTACACAAATGCGACCGTTATTTATCGAGCGGTACTTATTCAAACTGCCGGTTGCTAACGAAAAGCAAACGCTTCGTTTTTAGTCGGGTTCGCCGATGGTGCGTATGTATTCCGCCAGCCGCGACTGCATGTCGAGCAGGTTTTGCCACTGCGGCGCCTCAATGCGCATCGCGCCGGACTCTTGGTCGACATCTTGAGCGGAGCCGGCGGCGCTGAGCAGATGGCGCAGCCGGATCTGAAAATACTCCAGTAATTCGGCCAACTGAGCCGCTTGGCCAGGACTCAGGTTGCCGGGAATCTCGGGCGGCTCCAGTGCATGCAGCGTGGAGTGCAGGTCTTCGTCGTCGCGCCAGTTCAACTCGAAATCGAGAGCGCCGGCCTCCCTGACTTGCTCCGCTTCGCTGGGTTCGAGCGTTTTTTCATTGAGATCGTCGTTGCGCAACTTGGCCAGCCGCAACGCGATTTGATCGCGCGTGCCGAAAAGCAGCACCGACCGACCGAGCATGATCATGTCGCCGAAACGCAATATCCTGAGCTGGATGTCTTCGCCGTTGACCTTCGTGCCGTTGGTGCTTTCCAAATCGGTCAGCACGACTTTGCTGTTGTCTTCCTGGATTTTAATGTGAAAACGGCTGATCCGCTCGTCATTCAATTGAATGGTGTTGCCCTCTTCCCGCCCCACGGTGATGGGCGTGTCGACACCTTCAAAGCAGCGTCCTCGGTCGGCGCCGTCTAGTACGCGCAATGTGATCTGGGCCATCGGCAGACTTCACGTCTTCTCAGGAAGCTATCAAACGAGTCGATTGGCGAAACTCCGTCGGCCGAAGCTCGCTCTCCTATTCTATCCTACCAGACCACAACCAGGCTACCGTGCAAATTCATCCCAAAGACTACTTGCCGCGGCGGCGGTTGATCCGTTACCCTTGCCTGCACCGGCACTTCGGCGCAGCGGCGCTCCCGACACACGACCGCTGAATTTCGCTGGCCGCCTCCCGTTGTTTCGCCCCGCTTCGATGCTGCGCTGCTTATTCAAAGGACTCCTCCGGCATGCTGAAACTTTTCCGTCAAATTGAAGAGGCCGTCGCCACGATTCGCAAGCAATGGCCGAAAACCGCGCACGCCGGCATTATTCTGGGCACCGGGCTGGGCGGATTGACCGAGCAAATTGAAGTGGAAGCCTCGCTCGATTACGAAGACATTCCGCATTTTCCGCGTTCCACGGCCACCAGCCATCGGGGGCGGCTGGTGTGCGGCATGCTGGAAGGCCTGCCGGTGGTGGCGATGGAAGGCCGGCTGCACATGTACGAAGGCTACTCGTTGCAGGCGATCACGCTCCCGGTTCGCATCATGCGCGCCCTGGGAGCGGAGTTGTGAGTCGCCTCGAACGCTTGCGGCGGCATGAATCCTTATTATAGCTGTGGCGACATCATGGTGATCGAAGACCACATCAACCTGATGGGCGACAACCCGCTGATCGGCGTGAATGACGACCGCCTAGGTCCTCGCTTTCCCGACATGTGCGAACCGTACGACCAGCAGTTGGTCGAGCGAGCGTTGGCCATCGCGCGGCGTGAAGATATCATCGCACACAAGGGCGTTTTCGTGGCGGTGGCCGGTCCCAATTTGGAGACCCGGGCGGAATATCGGTTCTTGCGCATGATTGGCGCCGATGCCGTGGGCATGTCGACCATTCCCGAAGTGTTGGTCGCGATTCATGCCGGCATGCGCGTTTCGGGCCTCTCGATCATTACCGACATGTGTCTGGCCGACGCCCTGAAACCGGCCAACGTTGAGGAAATTATCGCCACGGCGAATGCCGCCGAACCGAAATTACGTATGTTAGTCACCGGCTTGCTGGCCGCCGAAACCGCCTCGCCGTAATACTTGCGCGTTTAGACTGCCGACGCTATCGTGCTGGGATGTAACCGGCAGCCCGCCATGGAAATAAAAGCGGCGCGGCGGCTGGAGCAGAAACAATAGTTATTTGTCATCGGCGGGAGCGAGCAGATACTCGGCCAGTGCGCACAATCAGGAACAACGGCTCATCGATAGCGAATAACCCGAGAACGGTTACGAAGACGGGAAATGCAGAGGCCGCAAAGGGGCGGAGGGCCGCAGAGAAGAAATAGAGAAGAAATGACGAAATGAAAGAAAACGATACAACATTCATTCATCAGCCGATGAGCGCTAGCTCACGGTTTACAGCATTCTCGGAGAACCGGACGCTAGCGCGTTCCGGCTGATCTGCGCCGTGCTTTTTGGCAAGACGATTCCCATCCTCCGCGCCTTTGCGTTCTCTGCGTTGAAATGTCCGTCCAAAAACCGCCGAGCAATGTCTGAACTTCCGCCGGCATCGCAGAAATTTGCGATAACAATCTATCCCACAGATCAAAACCCGTGAACGGTTGCAAAAACAGAATCGCCAACGAGCAGCCCGTGGTTGAAAACCAATGACCAATGACTATTGTCAAATAACTATTGATAAATGAGAAACTCCAGCCTTCCCAATGAGTTGGCGGGATGCCGGTCGCACTCATCGCGCTGAAGGGAATCGAAACGTGTCTGCCGAGGAAGATCGGGGCCGCCAATCCGCCGACTGGATCCGCCAGCGGTGGCCGCGCCGCCCAACGGCGGCCATCATTCTGGGCACCGGTCTGGGCGCGTTGGCCGAACACGTCGAGCAGGAAGCGACCTTTGCCTACAGCGAAATTCCGCATTTCATTCGGCCCACGGCGCTCAGCCACCAAGGCCGCCTGGTCTGCGGCAAGTTGGGCGGCGCCCAGGTGCTCGCTTTCGAGGGGCGTTGCCATCTGTACGAAGGCCGCACGCAAGCGGACGTGACGCACCCGGTTTTCACCGCTCGCGGCTTAGGAGCGGAAATGCTGATCGCCTCCAACGCCAGCGGCGGCGTGAACCCTCTTTATGCGATTGGCGATATCGTCGTCGTCGACGACCATATCGATTTGATGTGGCAGGCGCCCGCTTCGAGCGGAGCGGCTTGGAACCCGCGAGCGATTTCCCGCACCGGTCCGCTGTATGATGAACAACTGCGCGACGCAGCCCTGGCGATTGCCCGCCGTGGCGCGTTTGTCGCGCATCGCGGCGTGTATGTGGCGGTGACCGGCCCGAATTACGAAACCAGGGCGGAATACCGATGCTTTCGGCGTTTGGGGGGCGACGTGGTTGGCATGTCGACCGCGCCCGAAGCCTGCGCCGCCGCCGGTTTGGGCATGCGCGTGCTGGCGCTTTCCACCGTTACCAATATGGCCCGCCCCGACGCGCCGCACGTGGTTGCGGCGGAAGACGTCGTCGCGGCGGCCAACGCCGCCGAACCGCATCTGAGAAAAATCGTGACGGAAATTGTTCGCGAATTCGCCGGGAAATAAAGCGTCGCGAGATTAGAGGGCATGCACCGTTGGAGTTCATGCTTTAGCATGTCTTCTCGGATTAAAAGTAAGGAAAACAGCCTAATACCTTCTAACACAACTTGGTGGGTCAGCATCAAACTCCGTGTTTGAAACGCCAAACAGCGGTTATGTTAGGAGCTCTAAAGGCTGAACTCCAACGGAGGGCGAAACAATGAACGAAGGGCCGAACCTCGGTTTTGAAATCCTGCACGAAGAAGGGCCTTGTTGGGTGATTAACAAACCGGGAGGTTTGTTGACGCAGGCGCCGCCGCATATCGATAGCGTGGAAAAACGCGTGAAGGCGTTTATCAAGGAGCGAGACAACAAACCAGGCCGCGTGTATCTGGGCGTGCCGCATCGTATTGATCGGCCGGTTTCGGGCGCGTTGGTGTTGGCCCGGCATGTGCGCGCCGCCCGCCGAATCTGCGAACAGTTCGCCGGCCGAATCGTGGAAAAGAAATATTGGGCCTTGGTCGAGGGACGGATTGCCGAAGACGAAGGCGTCTGGCGAGACTATGTCCGAAAAGTGCCGAACGAAGCGCGGGCGGAAGTGGTTGCCGAGGGCGAACAAAACGCTCGTGAGGCGGTTCTGAAGTTTAAGGTCGTGCAACATTTCGAGCAGGCAACTTGGTTGGAAATCGAATTGGAAACCGGCCGCATGCACCAGATTCGCATCCAAAGTGCGGCCCGTGGCCGGCCGATTTTGGGAGACTCCCAATACGGCGCCACAACGCCTTTTGGACCAACCACCGACGACCGCCGCGCGCGTTGGATCGGCCTGCACGCGCGGAGCTTGGCGTTTCGTCATCCCATGACGCGCGAACCGTTGCACGTGGAGGCGCCGTTGCCCCGGTACTGGCAAGACTTCAACGCCGAATGTTTTGGCGGCTTACAAGCAGCGGCGACCGAGCAGCCCGGCGAAATCGCGCCGACGAAAGGAGCCTAGGCAATGGCGAGCAGCGAATCGATCACCGAAGAGGCTGCAAGCGCTGTGTCTTTGGCGGGCCAATTGGCTTCGCGAGCATCGGTTTTTGGGGCGGCGTTATTTCTCGCTGTCTCGATGCTGCTTGCGGTTCAAGGGTTTTCGCGGGTCTACCAACAGCCCCTGGGAAATACAGCGGCCTTGGCGATCGCCGCTGCGGCCTTGGTCATGGCGGTTGTCGTGCGTTGGCCTTTGCTGTGCTGTTTGCCCCGCCGAACAATGAGCGCCGCGCGAGCAATCGTTTTAATCGCCCCGAGCATGGCTCTGTTGCTGGCGTTGGTTTTTCTTTCCGCCTTAACAAGCCTTCCGATTCTTGTTTTGACAGGCGGTCTCTTCGCGTTGACGGAAGCCTGGCTGATGTACGCCGCGCTGGCCGGAAAAACAGCAACAACGCCCGCCCGCTTGGAAACAACACCGTCTGAAACAACACCGTCTGAAACCGACGTTGCCGAGGAATATACGTCGCCGCCAGACGACGAACTTGCAGCGCCGCCGGCTGGCTGGCAACAACTAACGCGCACTCGCAACGACGCCGGCGGCGAGTGCATGACAGGCCGCATAACGTTGGAGTTTGCCGTCGGCCAGCGCAGTCAATTCACGCATGTGGCGTTTTGCCCGGCGTGGCCCAAAACGCCGGCCATTGAAGCGGAGTGCGTCGATGGCTGGCCAGCCGAGATTCGCATCGAAGAGGCGGCGCCGCACGGAGTTCGCTTTGAAATTCGTGTGTCGCCCCCGCCCACCGAGCCTTGCGAAACCGTGTTTGTGTTTACCGCCAGCGATGGCGAAGCTTAGCGCCTGTCCAATATCTATTCCGCGCAATGGTGTTATGAAATTCTCATCAAGCCGGAGGCTTGGCAGCCATTAGCCGGTGGTCGAGCGCAGCGAACACCACCGGTTGGCCGGCGCACAATCGCGATGCATCCCGGCGGGATGCCAGATGCAGCGGCTCTGGGAACGCCGCAAAACAACGCCGCAAAACAACGCCGCAAAACAACGCCGCAAAACAACGCCGCAAAACAACGCCGTCATTCGCGCCGCCCATTACCGCCCGCGCCGCTGGCATCCCGCCGGGATGCGGTGTTTCTGCGCCCGCGCTCCTCCGGTGGTGTTCGCTGCGCTCGACCACCGGCTAATGGCTTGAATCCTTTCAGGATATGAAACCAAATACGCCTAACCTCAGCCTTGCTCGCATCTGAAAAACACGGAATAGTTCTTCGACAGGTTCTTAGCACGGCGGCGCCCCGCCCGTACTTGCCTGCTATTCCTTGCGGCCTAAAATCACTCCCAGTTTCTGCGGAATCTGGGGCGACTTGAGTGCTTCGGCGCCCAGCACCAAGAACACGAAATTTTCCGCCAACACCTCTTCAGGATGGATGACGTACCCCGTGTTGCGGCCGATTTTTGCGAAGTAGTCGGCGGTGGTTTGGGGGTCGTGAAAAACGGGCTCTCCGTTTTTCACGACCAGCCGCCAGGTTGTGTCGGTATCTTTTTCGACTTCCGCCAAACGAAAAACGAGGTATTGAAATAACGAGCCTCCGCGCGCGGCGTCGTAATTCTGTTTTTTGGAATACAGCACCGGTGTGATTTTTGTCGGCTTGTCGTCGATGGTCAGCTCCGTGTAACAGTCGAGCAACGGCGCGTCGGGGTTGGTGATGCGGCGAACCTCCAGCCAGGCGGGAGTTTTTATCGGACCACAGATGTGGAAGCCGACGACCTGGTACATTTTTTCGCGCCGCGCGGCGTCGCGCCGGCTGAGAATGTGAAACAGTTCATGCACCAACAGCCGCTCCAGCGAGCGGGCGCTGCCGTCGACCATTCTCTGTGGCAAAATCACCGCTGGGCTGCGGCAATAGGCGGCATTCGATTCGTCCTTGCCGGTCGTCTTGATGAGCCATACTTCGTCCGGAAAGAGCGGCGCCAAATCATTCATTTTTTCTCGGATGCCGCTCAAAACCGCCGAGATTTTTTCGACCTCCTCCGCTTTCCAGTCCAATGTCTGGCGGCTGGCGAATTCCAACAACTCCTGGCGGGTTATCTCGCCCTGGCGTCGCAAACGAACCTGCAAATCGAATGGGCTTAGCCGCTCGATGAAAAAATCGGGCTTACGCAAATGCTCGCCAGCGGCCGATTTTGTCAGAAACCGAATGTTCGAACCTCCATGAAAGGGGACAACTACTTCACCCTTGGCGGGCGTTTTTTCCTTGGCGGGTGTTTCAGCGCTTGCCGGCAGCGCTGGTCCGCAGGTGGTGAGGATGAAAGCCAAGAGAAACGGGCAGATTCGCAACATGGGCAGTCCTTACATATTCACGGAGCAGCCCTTATCGTAACACCGCTTCGCGGCGTGCTCAAACAAACAACAGGTCCGCCGCCGGGGTGCAGGAACCGGCTCCTTTTTTTAGGTGGCCATATTTGGCGGAGTTGCTTGGACGTTTGGGTGGAATGGGCGGCCGGGGCGAGCGGCCAGGAATTTTGCGAGGCGATTGTCGTCGCATAACGCGGCGGCGCGAATT
>JAJRWU010000302.1 GCA_024276655.1 Planctomycetota bacterium | reverse complement strand
TTCCGAAGTGATGGGCCATCATGAATTAGTCCGCTGGAACGCGCCGTATTTACAATGGGCGCAGCGGGAATTTCCCGACGCCGACGCCCTGCGTTGGCGTTTGCTCAACCACTACAACATCAACGGGCAGGTGAAGAAGGCCGTCAAGTTAGCCAAGGAAATTCACCGGCGAAATCCCCAGAACCCGGAAGCCGTGCGCATGCTCGGCCGCTGTCTGATCGACCACGACGCCCGCAAGGCGCTGCCGTATCTGGAAGAAGCTTGCCAGCAAGACCGCTCGGCCGACTACCTGTTCGACTTGGCCCGCTGCCATCAGATTATCGGAGATGCAGCAAAATCGAAGCTCCTGCATTGGGAAATCCTGGAACAGAATCCTTATATGTCGTCTTCCTGGACCAACCTCTACCTTCTCGGCAACCTGGAGGAACGACTTTGGCCGTATCTGGCGCCGATGCTCGAACGCGGCTGCGGCGTCGACGATGAGTACTTCCTGGTGGCGGCTGTCAAACTCGCCCTCGACCGCCAACAAACCTTGCCGCGCGAATGGTTCCCACTGGCTTGTCGTCGTTGGGAAATCCTGAGAACGCATCCGGGGTTCGATGATGAACGTCCTCGATTAACGCGCGCCTTGCTGGCTTGGCAATCGAAACGAGCGAACGATCGCAACGGCCAAGGGAGCGTTCCGCGAAATTTCGTTGAGTCGCTGGTCGGCCGCTACTGGTGGCCAAAGTGTTCCTGGGTTCCGGTGGAATAACCTGCCGTTCGCCTACCGGCGAGGCTCGAGCGAAGCTGGCCAGCGGTAGTTCGATTCCAAAGCGGCTTGCACGGCGCGGGTGAGGTCGGATACGCCGATCGGCTTGGAGAGGACGGCGCAGGCCTCCACTTTTCGGGCTTCCTCAATGAGCGTTTCATCCACCGCCGCCGACAACAAAATACAGGGCAGGTGCGGCACAACGGCCGAGCCCTCGCCCGCCTGACGAATACGCCGCATGGCTTCCAGCCCTGAAACGCGCGGCATGTGCATATCGAACAACGCCAAATGCACTCGCTGTTGGGAGAGAATCTGCAACGCCTCGGCGCCGTCGGCCGCTAGTACGGTGCGATAGCCGCGTGGTTCAAACACAGCTCGCAACGTCTCGCGAAAATCGCGGTCGTCGTCGGTAATCAACAAAGATGGCGTGATCAGATGCATCGCCTATCCTACCTGTTAATTAAACGGAAACCCTCGCCGCCCACAAAAGCAGCGTCACCCAACTATAGGGCAAAAATCGCGCCCAACGGTAAAAATCGCCTCGGCGGAAATACTAACTTATTTTGTACTAACGTCTTTGGGCAAGATCGATCCGCCCAAAATATCGGAATTCTAGAATTTCGACATGCCCCGTTGGCAGCGAAGTTTCTCTTGGGGGGTCGAAATGGCAGAGTGGCGAGCGCCTTCGCATCGCCTTGAGGGCGGCTCAATAAAAAGGCGGAATTTGCTTCCAACCACCAAAAAGTGTGCGACAATGACCCGCTTTGCCAACGAGCGAGGTTGGAGGCTGGGCGTTTTCGCGCAGCCTCCGCAGCGACATGCGTAAGACCAGGGGAGAGGTCCATTGGAGAATACGCTGGGGATCGGCATCACCGGAATATCGATCATCCTCCAGTTCGTCGGGACGTTCTTTGCTTTGCGAATCGCGGTCGTTTCGCGCCGCCCGGCGCTGCTGCCATTGGCGCTGGCTATTCTGTTGATGGGCGTCCGGCGGAGTTATTCGCTCTTCAACAGCTTGGCGTACGAACTTCCCATCGACACGGGCGCCGAGAGCATCGCGCTGCTGATTTCGCTGCTGGTGTTGGTCAGTCTGTATGGCGTTGGTTTGGGGGTCGCGGCGCCGAAAAGCGCAACTCGCAAGGCCGTCCTGCGGGAACACCACCTCGATTTGGCGAAAACGTCCATCATGATCGGCGTGTTCGTAGTGGTTTCCGGCATGGCCATCGGATATTTTTCGTATTCGTCAAGCCGTACGCTTTTGTTAAAGACGATCTATCACAACAACTTAATGTTCGCGCGGTCAGTGGCGAATCAGGCTGAAATTCTGGCGAAGCGCGGCTCGCAGACTGATTTGGTCGAGCGGGCGGAGCAAGTTTGGCGCCAGGAGCCCAAGCGTTTTGGCCATAGTTACCTGTGTATCGTCGACTCCGACGGAACCTTGCTCCTGCACACGCTCTCTCCCGGAGCGAAAGGGCGGACCATTGCAGACTTGTCGCTGGGCGGGAAGCCCTTAACTGGGCCGGAAAACATTGGCGAATTAGCCGGGTTGGGCGAGGAGTGGGTCGGAAATTTCGCCACCAGAGGCGGCCAGCCTCAAGTGGTCGCGTTCGCTCCGGCGTCAGCGTTCGATTGTTTGATCGCGGTTCATGTTCCCATTGCCGATATCGAGTCTGAAATACGCAGCGCCGTGCTGCCTTGGGCCGCCGCATTGTCTTTTATTTCGTTTGTGTTGACGCCCTTGTCGTTGGGGTTGATGTACTGGTCTTATTCGAGGGCGCTTGCCGAGCGTCTACAAGCCGAAGAAGCGCTGCGGGACAGCGATGCGCGCGCCCTGGCCATTCTCGACTCCACCATGGACGCCATCGTCAACACGGACGAACACGGCTACATAGAAACGTTCAACGCGGCCGCCGAACGCGTTTTCGGTTTCTCCGCCGATGAAGTTCTGGGCCGCAACGTTTCGATGCTCATGCCCTCGCCTTACCGGGAAGAGCATGACGGTTACCTCCAGAAGTACCGGGAAACCGCCCAATGCACGGTTGTTGGCGGGCGGCGGGAAGTGGTCGCCCGGCGTAAAGACGGAACTACGCTCCCGATTGATCTCTCGGTAAGCGAATTCAGTTTGGAGCGCCAGAGAAAATTCGCCGGCGTTGTTCGCGACATCACCGAGCAAAAAAGGGCGGAAGAGGAGCTTCACCAATACGAACATATCGTGTCGACTTCAACAGACATGCTCGCCCTGCTGGACAAGAATTTTGTCTATCTGGCGGCGAACGCGGCGTATTATAAGGCCTTTGAACTATCGCATGACGAACTCATTGGCCATACCGCGACCGAACTGTTTGGCGAGCAGGTCTTCGAGAAGGTGATCAAACCGGCGGCCCAACGTTGTTTGTCGGGCGAGCAAGCCCGTTTTCAATCATGGTTTGAGTTTCCCGCCTACGACCGCAGGTATATGATCGTCAATTATTATCCCTACCGAGACAATACTGGAGGGATCAAGGGCTTTGTGGTCAACGCGCGGGATATCACCGAACGCAAACAATCTGAAGACGCGTTGCGGTCGCTGGTCGAAACGTCATCGCGCCAATTCGGCGAATCGTTCTTTGAAGCAATGGCGTTGGAGTTGGCGAGAGTCTTGCGGGCGGATTACTCCATGATCGGAAAGTTGGAGAGTGATCACGCCATCCAGACCATCGCCACGGTTGCCGATGGCAAGTTGACGCCCAATCTGAGGTACGAATTGCACGGCACGCCGTGCGAAAACGTGGTGGGTGGGAGCGTCTGCTCCTACGCCTCAGGCATGGCCGCCTTATTCCCCGAAGACTCCATGCTGGAGGAAATGAAAGTGGAGGGCTATGTGGGAGTGCGGCTGATGAGCGCCTCCGGCGATGTTTTGGGGATTATGTCGGCCATGTATCGGGCGCCTTTGGAGAACGGCGAATTCGCGGAATCGATTCTGCAAATATTCTCCGCCCGAGTGAGTAGCGAAATAGAACGCGGACGGGCTGAAGAGGATATTCGCAAGAGCCAGGAACAACTCCTGGAACAACAGCGCCGCGAAACCGAACTTGCCGAAACCAAACTCGATACGTTGCGGCGAAAACTCGTCCACCAGACGCGTCTCGCGACTATCGGCCAAATGACCGCCAGCATTGCGCACGAAATTCGCAACCCGCTGGGGGCCGTGCGCAATGCGGCGTACTTGTTGAAGCGAAAGTTTCCCACGCTCACTCCGAAACTCAACCAATACTTCAATATCATTGATCAGGAGGTCAACGCCGTAGACGACGTCATCCGCGACATGCTCGAGATGGCCCGCGGCAAGGAGCCGAAAAAGCAGCCCTTCAACCTTGCGCAAACGGTTCGCGAAATATTCGAGGGGATGGACGTCGAAGAAGCGGCGCGGTTTGAGTTGCGGTGCGACCCCGAGCCGTTCATGATCGTGGCCGACCAGGGGCAAATTCGCCAGGTTATCCTCAACCTGGTTACCAACGCGGTTCAAGCGACCAGCCGCCAGGGCGAGATTTTGGTCGAATTAAGCACTGCGGGCGAATACATTCTGATCGAAGTGCAGGATAACGGCGTGGGGGTCGACGCCGAACACCGCGCCCAACTGTTCGATCCGCTTTTTACCACCAAGGCCAAGGGCACCGGTTTGGGTTTGACGATCTGCCGCCAAATCGTGGAGCGTCATGGCGGCGTCATAAATTTCCAACCCCAAGAGGGCTCTGGCGCGAGGTTTTGTGTTAAACTGCCTCGACGCGCCAGCCAGAAACGCGATGGATCAGGGGGAGGAATGCAACCATGAATTCGCAATCTGAGAATAAGGCCGAGCGCATTCTCGTCGTGGATGACGAACGAAACATGCGTATCACGCTGGCTGACATCCTGCAAGATGAAGGCTATGAGGTCGATACAGCCGCCACTGGCGAAGAAGCCGTCGGGATGTGCGCCCAGCGGGGCTATAGTATTGTTCTGCTCGATGTTCGCATGCCTGGAATCGACGGAGTCGAGACTTTTCGCCAGATTCGACGACACCAAGAAGCCGTTCGCATCATCTTGATGAGCGCCTACGGACTCGACGAACTAAAAGACGCCGCGCTCGGCGAGGGGGCGATCGCGTTTTTGTCCAAGCCGCTCGACGTGCAGCAAGTGATCAAGCTGATCGGCGAAGTTCGCGACACCGCGATCCTGGTTGTTGAGAACGAAGAAGCCATCGCCGCGGCGCTGCACGGCACGCTGAAGGAACGCGGGTACTGGGTTACGCTGGCTCGCAGCCCGCACGACGCCTTGGAGCTTGCCGAACAGATTCGTTTCGATTTGATATTCATCGATGCGGAGCTTCCGGCCATGAACGGACTGGAGCTTTATCTGGCGATTAAAAAACTCACGCCCAACGCCGTGGCCATCATGATTTCTGGCAACGACGAAGAATTCGAGGCAATCGCCCGAGAGGCGGTTCGACGCACCGCCTACACGATCGTGAGGAAACCGCTCGACCTGGACCATGTCCTCGCGATGCTTGATCGAATCACGAGTCAGCGAGCTTCCAATTACCTGAGAAAACCACCTGAAAACAGGCCATGAGTATCGATACGAAGCAAGCAAATAGCAATCGAAACGCCTCAAGCAATGAGGAACGTTCGAGGTTTTCCCGCCTGCTGCTCGTGGAAGACAACGAATCGTTGCTGATCACGCTCCAGGGAATTCTCGAAGACGAGGGTTTCGTTGTCACTGGTTGCGAAACCGCGGCCGAAGCGCTGCAGCACATTCAACAACAGGAATTTGGCGTGGCGGTGGTCGACCTGCGCCTGCCCGACATGCAAGGCACGCAACTCCTGCAGGAATTCAAAAACCTGGGGAGCAAGGTTCGCGTTATTATCAACACCGGGTATGGCGAATTTGAGTCGGCCAAGGACGCTCTCAACTGCGGCGCCTTTGCGTACGTGGAAAAGGCCGGTGAACCTCGCGACCTGATCGGTCATGTGCATCGTGCGCGTCGCTCGCATTTTGAGCAATACGCCGACGATCTTGAAGCAGCCGTGGCTGAACGCACTGCGGAGCTTTCTGAAAGCGAGAAGCGGCTGCGGCTGGTTTTTGACAACGCGCCGGTTTGTCTGTGGCATGAAGATTTTTCGAGCGTCAAACAGATCCTCGATCGGCTGCGGCGGGAGGGCGTCCTCGACTTTCGCCAGTACCTTGAAAATCATGCGGAAATCGTCACCGAGTGTGTCAAACAAGTAAAAATTCTTGACGTCAATCTGGCCACGGTCCAACTGCACCATGCTCGCAGCAAGCATGAATTGACAAACTCGTTGCCGCAACTGTTCTGCGACGAATCGTATGAAACCTACCGAGAAATGTTGATTTCTCTGGCCAACGGCGCGGAATCGTTCGAGGCGGACACCGTACGGCTGACGCGCGACGGCCAGAGGAAACACATGATGCTGAGCATGTTTGTCGATTCGAATGCTCCGAATTGGTCGAGCGTCTATTTGGCCTGTACCGATATCACGGAGCGCAAACAGACCGAAGAAGCGCTGCGTGCTTCAGAGATAAGAACGCGCGCCCTGCTCGACGGCTCGCCCATCTGCAACAAAATAATCGACCTTGATTCTCGCTTGCGGTACATGAGTTCGGCTGGTCAGAGACAGCTCAAAATTGATGACATCAACCCTTTTTACGGGAAGATTTTTCCCTCCGATTTTTATCCCGAATCGGCGAGAACTCGTATCATTGAACACCTTCAGCGAGCACAAGCCGGAGAGACTTCCAGCATGGAATGCGCCGTGTTTGACACCGAAGGGTGCGAAGTCTGGTACCAGACAACGTTCGTGCCCGCTCGCGACGATGGCGGGCGCATCGAATATGTGATCGCCGCATCAGTGGATATCACCGAGCGCACACGCGCGGAGGAAGAGAACAAGGTGCTGCAAAAACATTTGCGCCATACCCAAAAGATGGACGCCGTGGGAAAACTGGCGGCCGGCGTCGCCCACGAATTCAATAACATGCTTGTTGGCATTCTCGGTAACGCCGAGTCGCTGCTTAACCAAGCGGGAGAAGGCCTGCCAGAGCGTTTCACCGGTCCGCTCAAGGAAATAGAACGCGCCGGAACGCGCGCCGCCGATTTGACCAAACAACTGTTATGCTTTGCCCGAAAAAAGAATCCTCATGTCACGCGGTTCGATGTCAATCAAGTGATCACCGGCAGCCAGGGCGTACTTCAAAGGCTGGCCGGCCCAAAAATCGTTTTCAAAACTCTGCTGGCCTCGGAATCGTTGATCGTTCGCGCCGACGAAGCCGATGTTGAAAGCGCCCTGACGAACTTGGTCCTCAATGCTCGCGACGCCATGCCCAACGGCGGCTTGCTTACCGTTCGCACCGACGCCGTGATGCTGGAAGCCAATGAAGCCACGCCCGGCTGCAAACCGGGTTGTTATGTTCGTCTTTCGGTCATCGATCAAGGCTGCGGCATGCCACCGGAAGTCGTGGAAAGAATTTTCGAACCTTTCTTCACCACCAAACCCCTTGGCGCCGGCACCGGCCTCGGGCTCTCCACCGTTTTCGCCGACGCCGCCAACGTGGGCGGGTTCGTTACCGTTGAAAGCCGCGTGGGTGAAGGGGCCGAAATTCGCCTCCATTTGCCTCGGGCGGAAGAGTCGTCCGAAACGCCTGACGTTCATATTGGCGCCGTGGCTCGTTCGACCGGCGGCGGCGAAACGATTCTCGTCTGCGACGACGAAGATATCGTACTTGCCTCCGTGACAACCCTGCTCGAAGCCTTTGGCTACACAGTCATCGCGACGGGAAGTCCCCAAGAAGCAATAGCGGCCGCCACGACCCACCAGGGCCCGATATCTTTATTGCTGACCGATGTCTCGATGCCGGGCATGAACGGGATACAACTCAGCCGCGAGGTCACACGAATTCGCCCCGGTATCAGCGTCATATTAACATCGGGTTACGCCGAAGACGTTCTTCAACTACATGCCGCCCAAGACGAGCATTTCAAATTTGTTCAGAAACCCGCGCCCGGCGATACTCTAACGCGCGCCATCAGGGAAATGTTGGATCAGAAAAAAACGCCCAAGAGCTGAGCGAACCGGCTCTCCGATTTAATCAGCCCAGCAAGCGTCGTTCGTTTCCTCGCAGCCGGCGTTCGGGAAATTAATTCACTGGCACAATCGTTCACAGCTCAAGGAGATTCCCGCATGATCGATTTTGAATACCTGTACAAGGGCCTATGCGGGTTGGCTCGCGCTCGCCGCGCTAACACCCTGGCCGGACATTTGGGCGCGGCCGTGGTCGCGGGTTATTTCTTCGGCGAGGATAACCCCAATCTTGACGCCCAGGTGTACGTTGCGGTTGCGCGGGAGTTGGATCGCATTATTGCCGGCGATGAGAGCCTCTGGTTCGATCCCGAAAAAGCGAGCGTCACGGTGGCGGAGTTGTTCGCACCGTTTCCCGAGGAAAAGGCCGACGAATCGCAGATTCCATTGATCGCCCAAGCACTCGCCGGCAACATCGGCAAAACACGCCAGTCGGGGCATAACGTTATCTTTGCCGCCATCGCCACGCGAGCACTAATGGGCCATCCTCAATTCGCAACTCCTGCGATCGTCGACGGTTTGCAAGGACTTATTGCAGGTTTCAACGGCGCCGGGCCAGGACGCGGTTATTACGGCAAGCAGCGGGGCTGGCTCGTCGGCGATCAAGTCGACCTCTCCGCCGTGGAGCCTCTCGCGCGTTACGATTCCGAGCAAGCCATGGCGGAGGTCGTGATCGACGACCTCATTCGCTGGGGCGGCGCTCGCAAACAGGGCTTCGGCGGCATGTTTCATCTGATCAACCATGCGGCGGGGCTGATTGAACTCGCGCGGTACGGCCAAGCGAACGTGGCCCATCGAGGCTGGGCGGCGCACCAGCGGCATGTCAGGCTTTGGCGGTCGCTGCCCCGGTTGGACGAAGAACTGGGAAAGATCACGCCCGCCGAACACGATCCTCGCACGGCGGCATATTGGCGCCGTGAATCCGACACTCCCTACTCCGCAAGGCTGACCCATCGGGTCAAAACACTCTACGGATTCTATACGCTGTTGCCATACGTGCAGAGCGCCGAAAAACGGCGGCGGGCGAAAAAGAAATTTCTCTACTTAATGGCGTAGTCGCACATTCCTATTTCGCCGGAATTAATTCCAGGCAAACCAACCGATCTGCCCCGCGAACGTATAGCAAACCGTGCGAGAGAATGGGCGCCGCCCAAGCTGGCGCCTTCAAAAGACGAGCCGGTCCTAAACCGAAGGCGCTGTCGCCGGCCGTTTCTTTTTTTAACGTGATTTCCGTAACCACTTCGTATTTTTGGGGATTCACCTTCAAGAGCCGAAGAACGCCATCTTCGCTCAAGCAAACAAAATGGCCGTCGACATACAACAACGAGCTGCGGGTGAGCCCCGGCACGCTCCACATGACCTTGCCCGTTTTCCATTCGATGCAGCGCAGTTCGGCGTTGCGTTCGTGGCGCCCGCTCGAACCATATAGGTAGCCGTCTTGATAAATGGGCGTGTTCCAATGGGTTTGCATCGAACGTTCACGCCGCCGTTGGTCGTCTTGCCAGACGATCTCGTATCCACCCGGTTTCACCGCCAACAGCGCGCTGCCGGGGCCATACGTTTCCGAGATGAAAACTTCGTTGCCCACCACCACCGGCGTACTGGCGTTGACACTCTCCAGAATTGGCGCCCGCCAGGGAAATTCAAAATCGATCACGCCGGTTTCGGGATGAAAGGCCAGTAGGCCGCCGCGAGCAAACACGAAACACCAGCGGCGGCCATCGATGGAAGCCAACTTGGGCGACGAATAACTGGCCAGTTCCTGGCTGATTTTGTAGATCACCTCCCCTGTTTTCTTGTTGAACGCCACTACGCCGGAGCCGTTTCCGGAGGCGCGGTCCAACTGGCCGGGCGGCAGTTGTTGGTCTTCCGGCGGACTCCCGCCGATCATCGCGATGAGCAAGTCGCCTTCCACAACAGGCGTGGCGCCGACGCCAAAAAAGTTTTGGATCACGCCAAATTTGTCGATGGTATCCACTTTCCAAATCAACGAACCATCGGCGGTTGCCAGGCAATGCAACATGCCTTCGGCGCCCAAAAGATAAACGCGGCCGTCGTCGATAACCGGTGAACACCGCGGCCCGCCCGCGTAGCCGTAGAGGTCGGCATACGTGGTCGGATAGGAGAACTCCCAGGCTTGCTCACCGGTTCGAGCGTCGAGACAGGTCAACTTGGCTTCGTCGCCGAAGCGATCGAATTGATAATATTTTCCCTCGCTCACCGAACCGATGCCGTAGCTTGTGCCCAATTTGCGTTGCCAAACCAAGCGGAAATTCGGGCTGCTCCAATCGGTGATGATCCCCGTTTCAGAGGACCGACTATCTCGATTCCCACCCAGAAACGAGGGCCAGTCTTGGCCGTGCGCGGCGTTTTCCTGTACGGCGTTTTTCGGTGCGATGCCTTCCGAAGGGGCCGGCGCAATGGCTGCCGCCGGCGCCGCGGCCGACGTCGCCGGCAAAACGCCGGCTGGCTCTCCGCAACCGACCACTCCGCTTACCAGGGCGCCAATAGACAATACGAATACCAATGCGAATGAACGATGAAACATGGCTCAATGTTCTCAAACTGTGTGAGGCGGGATGTCGTGCAATGGGCGGACGCGTCGAAACTCGAAGGTCGTTCGTAAATTACGTTACTGTCCGCCGCTTGGAAAAGGCCGCATATTGAAAATACAGGGCTTTTAACTCGGCAAGTAGATTACGGGCGTGTTCCCGCGATTCTCTCAAAATACCGTTTCTCATGCTATCGCCATTTCGCCTAACCGGTTTACTCGCCTGGCCGGGCTTCCCAGCGCTGGCGGGAGAACGTGGCTGACTAGCGCCGAAACCTTGCATTCAAGCGGTAAACCTTTATGCTATGGCTGGATAGGTCGTTTCGGGTGGATTTCGGCGTACGGAGCGGGATTTCGGCTTAGTCGAAGCGCATAAGCCAAACCTCAGTTGGCAGCGGCGCGAGGAGCCGCTGGCGAATTTATGAAGGATATTCTATTTCATTATGTCCCGGTGCATCCCGTCACTTGGGCGTATTTGTCGTCGTTGTTGATGATTGGGCTTTTCTTCAAGTTCAGTCGTTTCTGGAACGTGCGTAATTTCGACTTGGTTCTCTTGATTTTGCTGGCGCCGGGCCTGTTGCTGGCTGTTTCGGGCCACGAAATTCAGGCCCCGATCACGCTCCAGCTTGCCAAGTTAAAAGCAGCTTCGCTTGAATCTGCCGCGGAGAACCTGCTTTTGTCGGCGGAAGAACCGACGATCGATGAGGCGCCAGCCGGCGAATCTTTGGCCGAGGGCGAAGCTTTGTCTGAAATGCAAGTCGCGGAGGCTGAATTGCAGCGCGGCCGCTCGATTGAACGGCTCGGTTTTATCTGGCTGTATGCTGTCGGCCTGCTACTCCTCTTTCGCTTGCTGATTGATCCCGCCATGGTCAGGCGGCCTCTGCTGGAACCAAACCTCTCCACCGGAGGGTTGGTGTTTATCGGCTGTTCGATGTTTGTGTTCCTCATGGCAAATGTGATCACAAGTCGACCGACCGAAGACGATCTGCGAGGACCTCGAGGCGCCAAGGAATTGCTGGCCCGCCAGTTGGCCGACGAAAACGACACCAGCCTTGCCCGCTACGGACCCGGCCTATGGGTGATTCACGTTCTGCCCAGTCTGCCAACTTTAACGCTTGGCGAACCAAGCCCCACGCCGGCGCTGTCGGCCGAGCCTGTTGAAAACGAACGCAACGGATACGCGATCACCGCGAAAACGATGGCCATTCTCGCGCATTTGGCCGTCGTGGTGGGACTGATCGGCATTGGCTATCGTCATTTCGACAACCTAAAAATGGGCATGGGCTGTGCGGTGCTGTACCTCATGTTGCCCTACACCGCGCAGATGACGGGCCGTGTTTCTCACGTATTGCCGGCGGCGTTGTTGGTTTGGGCCGTGTTTTGCTACCGGCGGCCGTTGACATCGGGTATTTTCATGGGGCTGGCAATCGGGGTGGTTTACTACCCGATTTTCCTGTTGCCCTTGTGGCTCAGCTTTTATTGGCAACGCGGCTTGACCCGTTTTGCCGTGGGCGTGCTCTCAATGTTGATCATGCTCAGTTTGTCGCTGATTTTTGTCTCCAGCGACTGGGCGTCGTTCTGGGCGCTGTTCCAGAAAATGTTTGGACTCTGGGCGCCGAGAGTCGAGCACCTGGAAGGCATTTGGCGTTTGGGGTGGGACCCTGTCTTTCGCATTCCTATTCTTACGGCGTTTGTGGCCTTGAGCGGCGGTCTCGCGATATGGCCGCCGCAAAAGAACCTGGGCACGCTGATCAGTTGCTCCGCCGCCGTGATGGTGGCCACGCAGTTCTGGCATGGCGATGGCGGCGGCCTGTTTATTGCCTGGTATCTTCCGCTGCTGTTGCTGACCATCATCCGGCCGAATCTGGAAGACCGCGTCGCCCTGAGCGTGCTCGGCGAAGGCTGGCTCCCCAGAAGGCGGCAGTTTGCCCAACGCTCGATCGACCAAGCCGCTTGAAATATGCGAATGGTTCCCTGAGGAATAGTCCTGAAATGAGTTCCCGATTGCAGCGCGGAAAAGCCCGGCATTTTGAATATGCCGGGCTTTTAATTTGGGTTGTCAATGATTGGAAGGCGGGGCGTTACCAGACGTATTCCATGCCGGCGCTGACGCCGTG
>JAJRWU010000301.1 GCA_024276655.1 Planctomycetota bacterium | reverse complement strand
GGGTCGACGCCGGCGTGTTCGGCGAACAGGTCGTTGTAGGTTGCTCTTTGGAACGGCGGCGTAAAATCGATCTGCGCGTCTTTCCAGGGCCGCTTGAGTTCGCCGCCAATGCTCCCGATGGCGTCGAGAATGAGCTGTTCGGTGAGATCCATCATCGTGCCGTAATCGCCATACGCCTGATAGACTTCAAGCATCGTGAATTCAGGATTATGCCGTGGGCTAATGCCCTCATTCCGATAAACGCGTCCCAATTCGTAAACCCGCTCCATGCCGCCCACTAGCAGCCGCTTCAGGTGCAACTCCAAGGCAATACGCAGATACAACTCCATGTCGAGCGTATTGTGGTGCGTGATGAACGGCCGCGCCGCCGCGCCGCCGGCAATCGAATGCAGCGTGGGTCCTTCCACTTCATAAAACTGTTGGGAGTCGAGCGTCGTGCGAATCGAACGCATGATATGGATACGTTGGCGGAATCGGTCCAGCGAACCAGCATTGTATGTTAGGTCGACATACCGCATTCGCTGCCGCATTTCAGGGTCGGTAAGTCCATGATGTTTTTCCGGCGGCGGTTCGAGCGCCTTGCACAGAAAATGCAGCTTTTCGACAAAAATCGTCAATTCGCCCGTGTTGGTGCGGCGAAATTGGCCATCGACGCCCACGATATCGCCCAAGTCCAAGCAAGCAGCCAACTCCCAGCCTTCCTCGCCCAACTGGTTTTTGCCGATAAAAAGTTGGATGGAGCCGCTGCGGTCTTGAATATCGATAAACCGTAGTTTGCCTTTGTGCCGGTGGAGCATGATTCTGCCCACCGCCCGCACCTCAGGACCAACCAACGCGCCGGCGCCTTGCTCCTGTTTCCAAGTGCGAAAATCGAAGCCCTCTTGCCCCATTTCGCCGGGCAACGTGAGTTTTTCGCCCGCTTCGGTGAGATAATGCACTTCCTCGATCCTCGCGCGAATTTCGGCAATTGGGAGAGCGCCATCGAAACGCCCGCCCCAAGGATCGTGACCCAATTCACGGATTTTGGCCAGTTTGTCGCGCCGCGCCTGGCGGGGGTCGGTCGCGGATTGTTCGGAAGCAGTGGTGTTCATAAGTCTGGGGGGAAGAGCCGGCTGCGGGTAAGTTTTACCTCAAACGGCTGAATACAGGACATTTCTTCGTTGAACGGCAAGCCGACGAAACCCGAAACGCTCTCGATCGGATGATCGCAACATTCTAGTGGCTAGGGAGATACGGTCAATGTCAGTCGCTGAGAGTCGCTGGCGCGTAATCGACCGCGCCGCCAGCGAAAGGGGTTAGGAACCGTCCTGAATTGACATACCGAATTAAAAGCCCGGCATTTTGAAAATGCCGGGCTTTTCTGAACCGCAATCGGTAACTTATTTCAGGACGATTCCCTATTGCGTGATCAACCCCTGAGGCAGATGACAGGTGTTGTTGTAATCAACCAGCCGACATTCCCGCCGCGTGAGCAGAATTTTCGTGACCGACACGTTGCACGGCGTGTCGAGCGTTTCAGGGAGAACGTGCTCCAGGAAGCGGCGTTTGATATCGGCATGCATGACATACGCCACGCGCTGGTCGGTATGGCCGAATTCCTCGCGAGATTTTTCCAACAAGCGTTCGGCGCGGTCCGACGCTTGGGCGTGATCTTCGTAGGGTTGGCTCTTCCACCAACCACGTTCGTCGATGTCATCAGCGATGTGGTAGCCTGGAAACCGCTGCTCGATTTCCGCCCGGCTCATGCCCGGTCGGCCCACTTGGGCGCCAACCAGGTGGCCCTGGTAACAACCGCCCTGTTCATGCAAGGCGGTGCGCACTTCCGGCGAGAGGCCGGCGTTTTCACAGAGGTGGTTGGTTGTCAGGAGCGTGCGCAGAAACGGGCTGGTGATGAGTTTGGTCAAACGCAACTGGGAAATCCAATCGCCCAGATGGCGCGCCTGCTCTTCGCCGATTTCGGTAAGCGGCGGATCTTCCAGACGCTGCTCTTCGGGTTTTGCATTGTTGGCCGACTGCGCATGCCGGATCAAATATAATTCCATGATGTAAAACTTCAGTTTGCGGCCGCTTGAAACACAAGGCCCTTTTTTTCGTCAGCCACGGCGGGGGCCAATTGGCCGTAATTGCCTTCCCCCTTGATGCGCCAACCCTTGGCGACCAGAAACCCGCCGGAGCGACGCCCCACGATTCCCAACGACGCATCGAATTCGTAACGGCCCTGCATTTTGAAGTTGGCGTCGGTCTTGAGCAGAATTTGAGGACCGCCATAGCAGCCGAACCACCAGGAGCCCGCGGAAAACGTGGCGGTTTGAATTCCCAATACCGTATGACCGCTGGGAATCACGTGCTTGGCCACAAAGGAAAAATCGGCGTCGTATTCATAAACATAATTTTCCGGAACGCCGTCGGGCAGACCGCCCACGACGAAGAAACGCCCGCCGCGGCAGCCGATGCCTCCCGCGCCATGGAAAACTTCCTGGGTTTCATGTTTGGCCAACAGTGAGAGCGTTTTTGCGTCATACACATACACCCAGGAGTCGGCGTTGCCGGCTGGGTCGTTAAATTTCCCCAGATTCACCGCCACGTAAATCTTTCCGGCAGCATGGCATAAATCGCCATGATGATTCGCCACGGGAATCGATTTCAAGACGCGTCCGGCGAAGTCGGTCTTGACCAAGGTGGTGGTGAACGACCAATAAATAGCTTGCGACGCCTCCGTGCAAACGCCTTGCAAATGGTGGGCGTACACGCCCGCGCACTTGATGACGCCATCTTTTTCAGCCGCAGCATCTTCGGCGGCGGAATCTTTTTCGGCGGCATGGATCGAAACCGACCACGGAGTAGCGATCACGGCCAGCGCCGCGGCAACTAGAAAGATTCGAACCACCACGCCAGAACGGCGGGCGGGAGTAGCGGAATACGACATAGGAACGGTCCTGAATTTGCAGACCGAATTATAAGCCCGGCATTTTGAAAATGCCGGGCTTTTTTGAGCTACAACCGGGAACTTATTTCGGGACTGTTTCATAGAACGCGCCTTGGCTCTTGAAGGTGATACAAATCAGGGCTGTGCTGCACGACCCACCAGTCTATACGAAAACAGACGTTGGAGTGTGCGCTTTGGCGTGTTTTGGTCACGCTGCCGTGGAGGCGGGTAAGCCGCGAGCGGAAAATTAGTGTCGTAGCCATGCTCGCCAGAGCGTGGGATGGTTCACTGCTCACCCACCGTCTGGCGACGATGGCTACAAAAATGCGACAGTTATTTATCGAGCGGTGCTAAGCCACGAGTTGTATCGGCTTCGAAATCATGCCACATGCTAAACGGCGCAGCTAAAAACCTACTAAAGCATGAACTCCAACGGCGCGGGCAAAAGAGAGAGGGCCCGCTGGCCGGTAGCTCAACGGCCTTTCCAGTCGAGCGTTTTGGAGGGCGTATCGAGTCGGGTGGCCAACGATCGATTGTCGCGCAGGAGCGATTTCATCGGCAACGCCGTGGCTGCGGGAATCAATTTCCCGGGCGGAGAGGAAGAAGGCGCCGCGGGTTCTTCAGAGACAGCGTCGGTTTGCTCGGCTTCCGTTCCAGACGCCGGCGGCGTGGCGGTGGGTGTGATGGGCGTCGCGCCGTTTTGCGGCGCGGGCGTCAAGCCGCGTAGTCGGAATCGGGGCATCGGCATCTGGCCGATTTCAATCGTGTTGGATTGCAGCGTGGCGGACCGGCGAGCGTTGGCCGGAATGGCCGACACCGTAATCGAACGAACCGGAGTGGCGGCAGGCGCGCTAACAATCGCACTGGCCGGACGAGCGGCGGGAAGCGAGCCTGTCGCATTCACAATCTGCGGCGCGCGTGTGGCCACGGGCGCGGTCAGGTCGTTCAGCGGCATTCCCTTGAGTTCAAGTTTCGTTCCGCTGGGAACCACTTGTTCGACGATATTGACGACATCGCCGTTTTCGCCATTGCTCCTGTTGGCGTCTGCATTGCCGGAGATTTTTTTCGTGAAGGCGGCCAGCGCAACCCGACTGCTTGGCTTGGCGGCGGCTGGCGGGATGGTGTCGTTATTGGAGGTGCCGTCCGATACGGGGGCCGCGCTTCCAATGGCTCGCCAATGTAGTTGTTCGCCGCCGGCGGTAGTCGTCTGCTTTTTCGCCGCAGCCGATGCCGCTCGCGTTGAGGCGGCCCGAATCGGCGAAGCCGCACCTTGGGCGCCAAGGGGTTGCGGGGCGTTCGTTTGTGGATAATAGGTGTTTGGCGATCCATACGCGCCGGTTGCCGGCGGTTGCACGCGAGGACTGCCGTACGGGGCATAGAGGTTCAATGTCGGCTGGGGCGTCTTCTGGCAACCCGCTAATAAGGCGACCAACGCGAGCAGTCCGATGAATTTTTTCATCGGTTGACTCCTTGTTCCATGTCCGTTTGGCAAATACGTAATCCTCGCCGAAAAACAGCCATCGGAAGAGGTGGCCGAAGGGTAGCGAGATTCGTCCTACCGTTCTAGGCCGGTTTCTTGACAAAAAATCGTCAAATCGTCGAATCGGTGTTTTTTTCTCCAGCGTCTGGACGCCCCCGCCGACTTGGCCGACAATTTGAACTTCATCGTTCAGAAGGGAACAGGTCGTTTGGATCCGGTATGAATATCGCAATTTACACACATCTTGCCGAGCGGTTCCGCCGTTTGGTGGGCGTAAAAAACGTACTCTCGGCTAAGTCGGAGCTGTTGGTTTATGAGTGCGATGGCTTCGTGATCGAGAAAAACAGCCCCGATATCGCCGTTTTTCCACAAACCACCGCCGAAGTCGCTGAAATCGTGAAACTGTGCAACGAAGCACACGTTACGTTTCTACCGCGTGGGGCGGGCACAAGTTTGGCCGGCGGCTGTCTGCCGATTGGCGGCGGAGTGATGATCGTGCTCACCAAAATGCGGGAAATCGTCGAGATCAATCATCGCGACCGCTTCGCCGTCGTGCAGCCAGGCGTGGTCAACATTTGGCTCACGCAGGCGCTTCAGGGAAGCGGCTTTCACTATGCGCCCGATCCATCGAGCCAAGGCGCCTGCACCATTGGCGGGAATGTGGCCACCAATTCCGGCGGCCCGCATACGCTTAAATACGGCGTGACCGTGAACCATGTGCTGGGCGTGGAAGCCGTCATGGCCAACGGCGAGATCGTGCAATTTGGCGGACCAGCGCCCGAAGCACTCGGCCTCGATTTGCTCGGCGCTATCGTTGGCAGCGAGGGAACCTTGGCTATCGTGACGAAGGTCTGGGTCCGCCTGACGCGCGATCCTCAAGGTTACCGCACCATGCTGGGCGTGTTCGATTCCGTCGACGACGCCACCAACGCCATTAGCGAAATCATTGGCGCCGGTATCATTCCCGCCGCCTTGGAACTCATGGACCACGGCATTATCGTGGCTTTGGAAGAGGCCTTTCATTTCGGTTTCCCGCTCGACGCCGAAGCCGTGCTGCTGATGGAGGTTGACGGCTTGGAAGCCGGGCTCGATAAGCAGCGCGACCACATTGTGGAAATCAGTCTGCGTTGCGGCGCTCGGGAAGTGCGTCAAGCCGCTAACGCCGAGGAACGCCAGAAACTTTGGAAGTGCCGCAAACAAGCCTTTGGCGCCATCGGGCGGCTGAGTTCCAGCTACTGCACGCAAGATGGCGTCGTGCCGCGCACCAAGTTGCCGCACATTTTAAAACGCATTCGCGAGATCGGCGCCAAACACGATGTTCGCATTGTCAATGTGTTCCATGCTGGCGATGGCAACATCCATCCGATTTTGCTGTTCGACGAACGCGACGCCGCTCAGGTTCGCCGCGTGTTGCAAGCCAGCAATGAAATTTTGGACGAATGCTTGGCTTGCGGGGGCAGTGTGACGGGCGAACACGGCATCGGCGTGGAGAAAATTCAGTTCATGAAAAAAATGTTCACCCCAGACGATCTCCAAGCCATGCAAAACCTGCGTTTGGCGTGGAACCCCGAAGGTGTGCTCAGCCCCGGAAAAATGCTGCCCACCGCCGGCGCGTGCGGCATGGAGCAAATCAGCCCCGGTCGGCGTGCGGCGTTATAATACTAGGCAAAACGGTTGACATTCATGGCGAACAAGAAATCGAAAACCTCGAAAAAAGGCCAGAAAGCCGATGCCCCCAAGATTCGCGTCATTTCGGAGAATCGCAGAGCGCGGCATAAATTTGAAGTGCTCGAAACGTTGGAGTGCGGCATCGCCTTGATGGGCAGCGAAGTCAAGAGTTTGCGCAACGGCCATCTTTCCTTGAACGAAGCGTATGGACGCATCCGCAACGGCGAAGTCTGGATGGTCGGCAGCGACATTCCGGAGTATCCGCAAGCCACGCTCTGGAACCATGCGCCAAAACGTCCTCGCAAGTTGCTGCTGCACAAATCGCAGATCAAGAAGTTTGCGGGCCAGGCCACTGAGAAAGGTTTAACGTTGGTGCCCTTGCAACTATTTTTTAACGAACGAGGCTTAGCCAAGGTGGTGCTAGGGCTTTGCAAGGGCAAAAAGATCTACGACAAACGCGAAGCCCTCAAAAAGGCGGATACGCAACGCGGACTGCAACGCGCAATGCGGCGGCGGGAATAGAACGGGGCGTTGTTTTGCCTGCAATACTACCGGGCGCACGGCCGATCACGATACTGTACCGGAGCGGAAGAATTCGCGGAAAAACGCGAGTTCTGCAACAGACGCAGCAGTCGCGTTGGTTTTCGTCCACGCGTGTTCCGCTGCGGAAAAACCGTGGGCTAGCGCCCTGCGGCTGATAGTGTTGCCGCAGATCCAAACGTCGCGCGCCATCAGCCGCTACGCACTAGCGTCCGGTTTTGTCGTTTCACCCGTCTTTGCACTCCATCCGATCCTGCGCTTCGGCAACGTAGACTATCACCGTTTCCAGATCGTCCTCGGAATTAAGGATTCGAACCCCCGACGCGCCGATTACGATTCCACGAGCGAATAAAGTCCGCGGCCATCGTATTTCAGTTTTCCCTGATTGGCCAGTTCCCGCCAAATGGCCTTGGAAAACTGATCTGGCGGCGTGATCGCGACGACGCCCGACTGCTGACCCGACGACATAGGGCCGTAACCCATGCGAGATTCATCATCCAAGCGGGTTAGTTTGAGACGTTTGCGAAACGCCTTCATGGCCAACCGAAGCTCCTCTTTCGAAGGCGGTTCGGGCGTGGGTGCGGTTTCAGAGTTGGGCATGAATAGGTTCCTTCGCGAACGGTCCTAACCGGTTTTCATTCTGATTATATCATATCATGACGCATCAAAGTGAAGTCCTGGTTCTATTCGCCGTCGGAAATTGCTTGCTCACGTTTTGCGTATCACAAACAATGCAAACGACCGGCGTTGGTAAGAAATTGCGGAACAACCCGGTCCCGAATTGGCGGCGCGAGAAGCCCGGATTTTTGAAAAAGCCGGGCTTCTGAAGTGGGGAGTAATTCCCACACTTTTCAAATAGCGCCGCCCCTTGCAAGGGCCGAGTTTTGGCGTCATGCTGGGCGCTCCAGTGGACGAAAACACCAATCGACGAATTCACCATTTACGGCAGCGTGGGGTTCGATTATGCAGCTCAAGGTAGTTGAAACCAAAGAGGAACTGGGGCGAACCGCCGCTCACGACGGCGCCGCCTTTATTCGCCAAGCGTTGGCCGACCGGGGAGAAGCGTTTATTATCGTGGCCACCGGCGCTTCGCAGTTTGAAATGCTGGCGGCTCTGGCGGCCGAGCCCGATATTGATTGGTCGTGCGTGACGTGTTTCCATCTCGATGAATACGCCGGCATGCCGATCACGCACGAGGCGTCGTTCCGGAAGTATCTCAAGGAACGTTTTGTCGAGCAACTTCCCACGCCGCCCAACAACTTTCATTACATCAACGCCGAAAATGACTGCCGCGCGGAGTGCGGCCGCCTAGCAGATTTGATTCGCCAACACACAATCGACGTGGCTTTCATCGGCATTGGCGAAAATGGGCATTTGGCCTTCAACGACCCGCCCGCCGATTTCGACACCGAGCAGCCTTATTTGGTGGTTGATCTCGACGACGCCTGCCGCCGCCAACAACTGGGCGAAGGCTGGTTTCCCACGTTCGACGACGTGCCCAAGCAGGCAATTTCGATGTCGGTTCGGCAGATCATGAAGTCGAAGGCGA
This sequence comes from Planctomycetota bacterium, assembly GCA_024276655.1. GTDB lineage: Bacteria > Planctomycetota > Planctomycetia > Pirellulales > Pirellulaceae > SZUA-33. Next base: position 347 of record JAJRWU010000301.1, on the reverse strand, counting down.
TCATCTGTAGCGTTCCCGATCAACGCAAGGCGAAAGCCGTTCAAGCAGCCGTCGAGGGAAATATCTCGCCCGCCGCCCCCGCCTCCATGCTCCAGCGCCACGAGAACGTCGGCCTGTATCTGGACCGACCGGCGGCCTCATTACTTTCCAAGGGAAAAAGCGATGCCTGAAAAACCGAGCGTGATTCTTTCCGGCTTCGCCGACGAAGCCGCCATCGACAAAACGGCCGTGCAGCAGTTCTCGGCTTTCGCCGCGCTGGGCTTGCAGTACTACACGATTCGTTTCATCGACGTGGGCCATGGCGTGAAGAACGTCATGCAGCTCAATAAGCAGGAAATCAATCAGAT
>JAJRWU010000028.1 GCA_024276655.1 Planctomycetota bacterium | reverse complement strand
GACCGCTGGGCAACTGCGCATCCCGCATCGATTCGCACTTATCGTCAAACCGAACAAGCCGCGCGCCAAGCAAAAACAAAAACCCGCCGCGCCCGCCGCAGAAAAATCACCAACCACAGATAGTCGCACCGAACGCTTACAGACGCCCGGCAGACCAGATTCCTATCCGGCTTGAGAATCAAACCCGAACTTCTAGCGTTGACGTTGCACCACAGGCTTCGATCCACTTCGCAGAGCTGGATTCAGGTCGAATCGATCGAGATTCATCACCTTGTTCCAGGCCGCCACGAAGTCATTGACGAACTTCTGCTGCGAGTCTTGACTGGCGTAAACTTCCGCGATGGCTCGAAGTTGCGAGTTGGAACCAAACACGAGATCGACAGAACTGGCAGTCCACTTGACTTCACCGGTCTTGCGGTCGCGTCCTTCGAAGAAGTGATCGCAGACGGGAGACTTCCGCCACTGAACGCCCATGTCCAGCAGGTTCACGAAGAAGTCGTTGGTCAATGTCTCGGGGTGTTTGGTGAACACGCCCAGTTCGGATAACGGGCCAGCCCCGGAGTTGGTATTCAAGACTCTCATACCGCCAACAAGAACCGTCATCTCCGGTGCAGTCAGCGTCAGCAAGGAAGCTCGATCGATCAGCAACTCTTCGCCCGGTCGATCCATTTCATGTCCGAGGTGGTTGCGGAATCCGTCAGCTTTCGGTTCGAGGACCGCGAACGATTCGACGTCGGTCAGCTCCTGCGTCGCGTCGGTGCGACCGGGAGCGAACGGAACTTGCACTTCGTGTCCTGCTTGCTTTGCCGCTTCCTCAACGGCGGCACACCCACCCAGCACAATCAGATCTGCGAGGGAAACTTTCTTACCGCCGGTCTGTGCGCTGTTGAAGTCCCGTTGGATCTTCTCAAGTATCGGCAAGACTTTCGCGAGTTCATCCGGCTGGTTGACTGCCCAATCTTTTTGCGGCGCCAGACGAATGCGCGCCCCGTTGGCCCCACCGCGTTTGTCGCTGCCACGGAACGTCGAAGCCGATGCCCAAGCGGTTGAAACCAGATCGGAAACGGACAGTCCAGAAGCCAGGATTCCGCCCTTGAGAGCAGCAATGTCTTGCTCGTCAATCAATTCGTGATCGACTGCGGGAACAGGGTCTTGCCACACCTGCGGTTTGGCGACCTCCGGGCCGAGAAGCCGTGAGACGGGGCCCATGTCGCGGTGCGTCAGCTTGTACCAAGCTTTGGCGAAAGCCGCTTGGAACTCTTCGGGGTTCTCATGGAATCGTTTCGAAATCTTGCCGTAGATCGGGTCCATTCTCAGGGCGAGGTCTGTGGTGAACATGATCGGGGCGTGCGTCTTCGAATCATCGTGCGCATCCGGCACGGTGTCCGCCGCAGCGGGATCCGTCGGAACCCACTGCCAGGCGCCAGCAGGGCTCTTCACTAAATCCCAATCGTAGCCAAACAGATTATCGAAGTATCCGTTGGACCATTGTGTCGGAGTGCTGCTCCAGGCGCCTTCCAGGCCGCTCGTGATCGTGTCGCCCGCATTGCCCTTTCCGAATTTACTCTTCCAACCAAGACCTTGCTCTTCGAGGCTGGCGCCCTCGGGTTCCGGACCGACGTGTTCCGCGCTGGCGGCGCCATGCGCTTTTCCAAAAGTATGGCCGCCGGCAATCAGGGCCACGGTTTCCTCGTCATTCATCGCCATGCGGGCAAACGTTTCCCGAATGTCCTGGGCTGCGGCTAACGCACTGGGTTGACCGCCCGGCCCTTCTGGATTGACGTAAATCAAGCCCATCTGAACGGCGGCGAGCGGATTTTCGAGTTCTCGATCTCCGGTGTAACGCTTATCGCCCAGCCACTTGCTTTCAGGCCCCCAGTAAATATCTTCCTGTGGCTCCCAAACGTCCGCACGACCTCCCGCGAATCCAAACGTGTTGAATCCCATGGATTCGAGAGCGACGTTGCCGGTGAGGACCATCAGGTCAGCCCACGAGATTTTGCTCCCGTATTTCTGCTTGATCGGCCAGAGCAATCGACGGGCTTTGTCGAGGTTCGCATTATCGGGCCAACTGTTCAGAGGAGCAAAACGTTGCGTGCCATAGCTGGCTCCACCTCGGCCATCGGTAACCCGATAAGTGCCCGCACTGTGCCACGCCATGCGAATGAACAGCGGACCGTAGTGGCCGTAGTCGGCGGGCCACCAGTCCTGGGAAGTCGTCATCAATTCTTTGATGTCCTTCTTTAGGGCGGCTAGGTCGAGTTTCTTGAACTCTTCGGCGTAGTTGAAATTTTCGCCCATCGGATTGCTCTTTGCCGAATTCTGATGCAGGATTTGCAAGTTCAGCTGATTCGGCCACCAGTCGCGATTCGACATCGCTCCAGCCGCTGTGTGTCTGGCCGCCGCTGGTCTGACTGCGCCCATCACCGGGCACTTGCTAATACTTTCCATTTTCTTCTCCGTACTTTCTTGGGGTGATTTCGCAGTTCGCGAGTTTTGGGCGAACGCGGAGGTGGCGATGCACAGCACCGCGAGACTCGTCATGATACGAGCGAAGTGAGTTGCCGAAGTCATGATCTCTCCTTGGATTGGGTAAAAATTCGACGCTTACAGTGCGGATTGGCTGGCCAGCCTCGACCGTTGAAGTATCGCAATGCACGTTCGATGCGTCCAATGCATTGTGGTACTATCTGCTATGCACTCAAAGCATTGCTCCTCACGTGGAAGGACTTGCCATGGAACTCGATCAACTGCGTTACTTCCTGCACATTGCCGAACGAGGTAACTTCACGCGGGCAGCGGAGGACTCGGGTGTCTCGCAACCGGCGCTGAGCCGTTCGATTCAGAAGCTGGAAGAAGAACTCGGGCAGCCTGTCTTCGAACGGAAGACACGGTCGGTCTCGCTGACGGAAGCCGGCGTCCTCTTGCAATCGCGGGCGCAACAGGTGCTGACGATTCTCGAAGATACAAAGGCCGAGATCACAGATGATGGCGAAAGCGGCCGCATCCGAATCGGCGCCATTCCGACGATCGCCCCGTATTTTCTGCCCGACCTTCTCCGCCAGTTTTCCTCGGAGTTTCCCAACGCGACAATCATTGTCCAAGAGAACACGACCGAAGTTCTTCTCAAGAGTTGCACGCAGGGAGAGATTGATCTAGCGATTCTCGCGATGCCAGTTCCGGCGAAATACTTGGAAGTCGAGGAACTGTTTGAGGAGGAACTGCTGCTGGTTCTCCCATCCGATCATCCGCTGGTCGAGAAGCCAAAAATCCGCCTGAGTGACGTCGAGCCGCTTCCGTTCATACTTCTCAACGAAGCCCACTGCCTTTCGGACAACATCGTGACATTCTGCCGGCAGCGGTCGATCCAGCCGGTGGCGGTGGAACGAACGAGTCAACTGACGATGGTTCAGGAACTGGTTTCGCTGTCTCATGGTGTGTCGATGATCCCCGCGATGGCGCGTGTGCTGGACCAGAGCGACCGGCGGGTCTATCGTTCCCTGACCGGTCGAAAGCCGACGCGAAAGATCGCCGTGGTCTGGCATCCCTACCGTTTTCAAAGCCGATTGCTGGAAGGCTTTCGGGAACGACTGCGGCGTTATTCTGTAGCGGAAGAATGATCTTTTCGTCCGAGCAGAAGTAGCTCGCCGGGATACCCCGGAAGGGTGTGGTGATGGAGTTCTTGCCTCACGATCTGAACTCGAACAGTCAAGAATTGCAACCGGTGCTGGAAACTCTCATCGGAATCGGAGCGGCGAGCCGTTTGGTTCGTCGGTATCCAGTCTCGAAGAATGGGCCGACATCGCGCAGGTGAAACTGGGCGGAGGCGTGTCGCACGTGTGGAAACTAGCGAGCAATCAATGAAGGGCCGTGAAGAATCAGGCTGCGGAATGCATCTAAAACAACAGCTATCCTAAAAATAGCTCCGGCTCAGAAAGGCGCCGCAAGGATTCGTCGGCCTGCGAAAATGAGAGTGCGGAGATTTCGGTCACCAATTGTTGCATGGCGGGTTCTGTTGACCCATGTTTTTATCGCCGTTGGCGAAAAGGAGGCGGTCATGTCCGGTCTACTCTCATTGCGGAATTTGGCAAGGGTTGTGGTGTTGTTCGCCACGGCGATGATTTCCTCGCCCGCTTGGTCACAATACGATGGCCTCAACTACACGTACGGAGGCGGGTACGGCGGAGGGTACGGCGTAGGCGGCCATTATGGAGGTTATGGCGCGCGCCAAGGGTACCGGGGATATCGCGGCTATGTCGGCCGTTCCGGCTATGGACGCTTTGACGGTCTCCGCGACTATTCACCCTACCGAAACGGATACGACGCCTCTGGTTACCGCTACGGATACGGCGACGATGGCTACCAAACGTTCGGAAACGGTTATGGCGTTTACCTGCTCGGAAAAGGGTACGGGCTGTATGGCAATAGCTACGGATATCTTCCCGACGACGGCATCGGTTACCCGCGAGGCAATTCCAGGCAAGATCGCGGCGAACCGTACGCCGCGCAAGCCCCCGATTTGAGCCAGACCTTCAAGCCGTGGTATGGATTTTATCCACCGAAAGAAGGCGAGCATGGCGAAGCGCCCGCGAAAGAACATGCGGCGAAAGATGAAGCGCCCGCGAAAGATAAATCGGCGCACCACTTGAAACTGGAGCGTTCTCTCAGACGCAAGTACGTGTCTGGGCCACAACCGGCAACGCTTATTCGCCGGGCCGAGCTATTGTTTCGGGTCGAGCGTTACGATTCCTCGGTGGAATTGGCGAGCCGAGCATTGGCCGAAATGCCGCACAACGGTAAGCTGATGCTGCTGCTTTCGCATGCCTTGTTCGCTTCCGGCGACTACGAAGCCGCCGCCGGCGCGATCCACAAGGCATCTTCAATCCTGGACAAAGACGACTGGGGCTATGTCGTGCGGAATAGTCGCGACTATTACCGGGGCCGGGCGTATGTCAGAGCGACCGATAGGCTGAACCAGTTTATCGAAGAGCACCCAGAAGCCGCGTACGCACGTTTTTTGCGAGCGTATCATTTTGGGTTTCTCGGCCGAGACGAATTTGCCCGTAAGGAAATGAGCAAGGCCATCGAACTCGAAAGTCGCGACAATCTGGCCGTCGTGTTGCTGGAGCAGTTTGGTGGCGCCTCGGTGAAAGCAGTTGCCAACGCCGTGGCGGAGCAACCTCCGGCGGCCGATGCCGCAGTCGCAAAACCTGCGGTTAAAAAACCCGCGAACGATGACAGCCTCGCGTCCGACCAACAGCGCGCCGAACCAAGTAAACCGCCAGCGACTCCGTAGCTGGAAAACGCCACTTTTAGCATTTCGCCCCGTAAAGCGAGTCGCGGGAAAGAATTTACCGAATTAAAAGCCCGGCATTTTCAAAATGCCGGGCTTTTTGGCGACCGAGAAAAATGCGGTTGGTAAATTCTCATCCACCGCTCGCCTAAAGCGTGGTTTGGCGGTTTCGGGTTCAAGTGATGCAGGGTTTGATTCTGTTGACGTCAACCCTTTGGGTGAGATAGAGCCTGATTCCCGTTTTGGCGTGCGACTTCGCCGCTCGGACGCATTTTTTTCTGTCGCATGATAGCCCGTGTGGATCAGAGGGGCAAAAAAACCCAAAGAAGCGTCATGTCAGACTTGACATATGTCGAATGCGACATAGAGTTGATGGAATGGATGATGATAAACCGCTTGTTTGGCTGCATGGCGAGGTCAAAACGCCACCGTTTTCGCTGGAAGCTCGAATTGAAGCGGGCACACTGTTGCGACGGCTCCAAGGCGGAGAACGCATTGGGTTGCCGCACAGTCGGCCGATGCCATCGATCTGGAAACGGTGTCATGAGTTACGCATCCCAGATGAAAACGCAACATGGCGCATTGTTTACCGAACTGATGCCGATGCCATCGTGATCGGCGAAGTGTTTGCGAAGAAGACCACCACAACGCCAAAGACGGTGATCGATGCATGTAAGCGTCGTTTCAAAAAGTACGACGAGGTTATCAAATGAAGGCGGCAAAACGGAAAAAACTTGAAGCCGCGGGTTGGAAAGTCGGCTCCGTGTCTCAGTTTCTCGAACTCAGCGATGCCGAAGCGATGCTCGTTAACGTGAAATTGGCTCTCTCCAAAAAAGCAAAAGAGCTGCGGCAGAGCAAGAAGATCACGCAAAACGACTTGGCCAAGCTGCTCGGTTCGAGCCAATCGCGTGTGGCGAAACTGGAGACTTCGGACCGCTCGGTATCCTTAGAGCTTCTTATCAGAGCGCTCGTAACGTTGGGCGCAACACGAGCGCAGATCGGCAAAATCGTGGGCGCCAAAGCCGCTCCAACAAAGAAAACATCCGCGAGCAAGAAACGGCCCGTGAAAGCGTAAAATCGGCCATGCGTCATTAGTCGCGGAACGACCAAAATAACCCGGATGGGAGTAACCGTTACTGAGCGTTTTGCTAATTCCGCTCCGGTTAATCGTTTTGTTCGGCCACATTCGTTTCCAAGGGGTAGTCCCGAAATAAGATCCCTCAGCCGATGAGCTAGCGCTCGTCGGCTGATGAAGCATCCGGGATAGTACTCTCTCACTTCCACGGTTCAAGAAAATAGTTCTTGCCTTTCTCGGTTCAGCGTTGCGTGTCTTGTGAGCGGTTACGAACAGAAGGATCATATTTCGGGAACGCCCTTAAGGACGACTGCGCCCCGCTGCTTGCAACGCTTGGAGTTTCGCTTGCATTGCCGCAACGCGGGCGGGGTGTTGCCGGGCTACGTTCTTTGTTTCCCCAGGATCATCCGCCAGATGAAACAGTTCCACGTTCGTATCGCGCTGCTGTGCGTTGACTTGTTTTCGTTTCGACTTCTTTTTCCTCCGAGGATGTTGCATAATTTTCCAATCGCCGATGCGCAGCGCGAGTCCTCGACCTTCTTCAATGAGGTGATCTCGCCCGTGGGCGTTCTCGGCGCCGAGCAGGGCGGGCAATACGTTGAAGCTGTCGGGGCAGGCGTTTTCGGGCAATGTTTGGCCAGTGAGCGCCGCCATACTGGCCGCCAAATCGATCGTGCAAACGAGCTTATCGGAAACGCCGGGTTTTATTTCGCCCGGCCAACGGCAGATGAACGGCGTGCGCGTGCCGCCTTCGTAAATCGTGTATTTTCCGCCCCGATACGGCCCTGCCGGTTTGTGCTGGCCTAGTTGCGTAACAGCGCCGTCTTGGTAGCCGTCGTCGAGTACGGGACCGTTGTCGCTACAAAACACCACCAACGTTTTTTTCGTGAGGTCGAGCCGGTCGAGCGTATCGAGCAGTTGGCCCACGCACCAATCAAGCTCCACGATGGCGTCGCCCCGAAAGCCGAGTTTCGTCTGGCCTTGAAAGCGTTCGTGCGGCATGCGCGGAACATGGATATCGTGTGAGGAAAAGAACAGAAAGAACGGTTTGTCTTTATTCTTTTCGATCCAACCGACCGACCGTGCCACCCAGGCGTCGGCCAAATCTTCATCGCGCCAGCGGGCTTTGTGTCCGCCGGTGAAAAAGCCGATGCGGCCAATTCCATTGTGGATCGTATCATGATGCCCATGGCTCCAGTTCATGCGCAGCGTGTCGCGATGGGTGATGCCCGTCGGCTGGCCATTGGGATTCTTTCGCCCCACCCACAGCGGGTCGGCTGGATCAAGATTTCGCACGCGATGATTTTCCACATACACGCTCGGCACGCGGTCGTTGGTGGTGGGCAACAGGAAGCAGTAATCGAAGCCGATTTCCAAGGGCCCCGGCTGCAGCAGGCCGTTCCAGTCGGGTTGGGGTTTGGCGCCAAGTCCTAAATGCCATTTGCCCACGACCGCCGTTTGATAGCCGGCCGATTTGAGTATTGAGGCCAGCGTGGTCGTGCCGGGTTGGATCAACGCCGTGGCGTTGGGCGGCGCGATTCCGGTTCCTTTCTGCCGGAAGGCGTACTTGCCGGTGAGCAGCGAAAACCGGGTGGGCGTGCAGGTGGAGGCGGAGCAGTAGCCGCTGGTGAATCGCAAGCCTTCCCTGGCCAGCCGATTGATGTGCGGCGTTTTCACGTCGGCCGCGCCATAGCAGCCAACATCGCCATACCCCAGATCGTCGGCCAATATCAAAATAACATTGGGCCGTTCCGCCGACGCGCCGAAAGTCGGTCTGGAACGAGCCGTCTGTAAAACGAACGCGGCAGCGGCCGTCGCAAGCAACGCCAACACGGGCGACAGCAACATGCTTTTTAGAAAACGATGCCGGAAGGGCGTGGGGCCAACGGCTTTGGTTTTGATGGAAATGGGTAACATATTGACTCCTGGAGTTTTTCTTTTTCTCTTTGATACGCGCCGTTGGCGTGTACGCTTCAGCATGCTTTCATTTACGACGCACGCCGAATCACGAACCGCAACAATGTGTCATCCATGGTAATCGAACGGCATTCAGCCGTTGGATTACCCGAAGAACTATTGGGCGGGCGTGTGCGGCGCGTGTTCCGCGGCAGGCGTCACAATTGTTCAACCGCGGCCTACCCGCCGGCAACGGGTGCGATGAGTGTTAGTTCGTCGCCCTCGCGCAGCGTTATCGATTGAAACTGTGAAACGGTTCCCAAGTGCCGGCCGGAAACCGCCAGCAAACAAGTGGGCGGGAGGGGTCTGTCGTCGGGGAAGTATTCTTCAAGGGCCAGCAACGCCTGTTCGAGGCTGGCGTCGTCGGCCAATGTTAATTCATTGGGCAGGGTTTCGGCGGCGTCGTATCCTCGACCGGTTACAACAATTTGAATTTTCATGCGGGAATGACTTTCTAAGTTAGGCGAGCGGCGGAAAGCAACTTAACCGCATGCAGCGGGAGTCCATGAGTTTTTTTGGGTTCCCGCCTACGCTGGAATGACTGTTTGCTGATTCACTCGCTTGCGCTTCGTGCTTGTATTAGATAAATTTTCATCTGCCGTTCGGCTTACGACGTCTAGAGGTTGCCGCAGCAGTCGCAATCGGCGCGGCGTTGCAAGTTGATTTGACTGATGCGTCCTTGCCGCCCATCGTAGGAGAGCAGTTGCCCCCAGAGCGGCTGGCCTTCGCCGGAAAGTATTTTAATCCCTTCCAAGGCGGCCATCGAACCGATGGTGGCGGAAATGGCGCCCACCACCGGAAATAACTCTTCAAACGGCGGGGCCGCCGGGTACAAACATTCCAGGCAAGCCGTTTGGCCGGGTTGCACGACAACCAACGTGCCGGTCATGCCCCACTGCGCGGCGTCGATAAACGGAATGCCCGCCGATACCGCCGCCCGATTCAAACGCAAACGTTCGGCGAATGTTGGCGGGCAGGCGATGATCAAATCGACTTGCCGCGCCAGCTCCAAGGCTTCGGCGTCGTCGGGTTCGTGGTCGATGGCCTCCACCTCGACAAACCGATTCATGGTCCGCAGGTAGGCGGAAAACTGCTCGGCGCGAGGTTTTCCCAGATCTGGCTCCGACCCCAACACCTGCCGATTCAAATCGGGTGAAATCATCTCGCCGCCATGTGCAATCACGACGCGGCCCACGCCGCCCATGGTGAGCATGAGTGCGGCCGGTCCGCCCATGCCGCCCACGCGCGTGATTAGCGCCGAGGCGCGTTTAAGCCGCTCCTGCCCGGCGACGGTCAATACGCCTGGCCCGATTTGCCGGTCGTAGCGTTTCAGTTCTTCGGGCGAGAGGCGGTCTTGCGGCTGCGGTGGTTCTTCAGATAAACGGGGCGAATCGTTGATGGCTTCCACTCCCTGGCGGCGGGTTGCAGGACGATAAAAATCGGCGCCGCTATTTTAGCAGGATCTAACGGCAAGGAAACGCGGCGGCGCGTGGAACGGCCCGCCAGCGCAAAAGCGAGTAAAAATACCGTTTTCCCGACCGCTAATTTTCTTTCCTTTTCGGAAAAAACCGTTCTAATCGAAGCTCGCCGTGGCAAGGATCGACGCCCGCCGGCGAATAACCGGCTAGGAAACGCAGTTGGCGTGCTGGCACACGCGGTAATGTAAAAATGTAACGGCATATCTGTTTGGTCGCCTCCTGGCAAAGCGCGACCGAACTCTCTCGTCCTTTTCATCAGGAGTCGCGGTATGAATCGATCACGGCAATTCAAGGTTTTCACGTCTGCTGTTGCAATTTGCGTATTGGCGTCGCCGCTGGCGCGCGCCGAAGTAGTGCTCAAGCAGAAAATCGAAGACAACAGCATCACCGTCGTGGAAACGCGCGTGCTCTCGGAACAAACGCTGTCGCTCGCCGGAATGGAAATCAAGACCAGGTCCGACACTGCCATCATGACGAAATCAGCGGCCGGCAAACGCGCGGCCAATGGCGAAATACAGGTAACGAACAACGTCGAGGCGATTCAAACGCAAATCAGTTTGCCGGGCGGAGTCGAATACCAATTCGATTCCACAAATCCTGATCAGGAGGCGCCGATCGAGCAGCTTGAAGTCGTCAGTACAGGCCTTCGCGCTATATTGGGCGCCGCCTTTGTTTCAACGCATGACGCAAAGAACCAGGTTCTCTCGATCACCGGTTCAGCCGATATGCTCTCCAAACTCGACGCCAAAACCGCACAATTCTTCTCCCGCCAATACGATGAAGACTACCTCAAGGAAAAAGCCAACACCGAATTTGCACGCGTCCCCGGCAATCCGCTCTCGGTGGGCGATACCTGGGAGTTGACCGACGAAATGAGAATCGAAGGCGGGCAGACCCTCACCTTCCATAATGTTTTCAAGTATCTGGGGCAGGTTGAGGTTGATGGCCGCAAGCTCGACAAAATCGAAATCAATTGCAAGCAAGTCGACTACGACATGGACGCCGATTCCCCTTCGCCGCTGAAGCTCAAATCGAGCGCATTGAAATCGAAGTCGAACGACAGCTACCTGCTGTTCGACCGAACGTTAGGCCGCCCCGTGCGAATTCGCCAGGAGACAAAGATCACCGGCGACCTGACCTTCACCGTCAACAACACCGACCTACCGGCGAAACTGGATCTCAACATGACCACCGATTCGATTGTCAAACCGTAAGCATCGAGCGGAAAATTAGTGTCGTAGCCATGCTCACCAGAGCGTGGAATGGTTCACCGCTCACCCACCGTCTGGCGACGATGGCTACACAAATGCGACCGTTATTTATCGAGCGGTGCTAAGCGACTTATTCTCGTATTAAAAGCCCGGCATTTTGGAAATGCCGGGCTTTTTTCTTCGGCTCAATGCTCTCGGACGGGCGTCGAGATGACTAAGCCGGCGGAGCGGTCTTCGTTGCTGGTGCGGCTGGGCAGATGGCATTTCAGGCACTGCGACGCGAACGTGATTTTGCCGACGCGTCGATACACGCCGTTCTCCACGCGCTCGAATTTATCTTTTCCGGCCTTCAACGCTTCGATGGCGTCTCGTTCAAACGCATCTTCGGGGGCATGGTCGATATTCATGGCCAGCGCGTCGACCGCCAGCCAGCGAAACTTCATATTGCAGCCGGGTTGGATGGCGTCGAACACCGCCTCCAAGGTGCGAGAGGGAATCGGCGTGCCATCGTCTTCGCTAAAGTATTGCAAATGCACGATTTGCAATGTCGCGTGGAACGCCTCGTGAAGCAGCGCCGTTCGTCCTCTGGCCTCTTGCACGGTGAGACGTTTTTTGCCAGACGCCGTGTTCTTTTTGCTTTCGCCGGTTTTACCGGCGCCAATCGGCGGGGTGGCATGGGCGGGAGAAGCCAACAGGCATGCAGCCATAACAACGGCGAATGCGTAGAACACAAACAGGCGGTTCCGATTCATACTATTTCTCCCAGGACAATTGTGACCCGTTGTGATCGGGCAATGTATTTTCGTCGTCAGACGGAAATCACAAGCGCGCGTTGCGGCCTTTCCGAGTAACGCCAAACACGGTCCTGGGGGAGAGACGCTGGCTCAAGCGGCGGGATGGCGGGGCGGGAAATCGATTTCCCGCTTCCTAGTATAACCACGAAATTCCAGCCGGAGTAGAGCCAGCGGCAACCGTTGGAGAACCCAAAAAAAGGGCCCGCTGAAAACAGCGGGCCCTTTTGGTCGATCACGCACATCGGCTATCGTTGAAACCTTACGCTCCAGCGTTGGCCGACGGAAATCAATACATGTCGTTATCGCCGCCGTGTCCGGCGCCGCCGTCCTTGGGCTTTTCGGCGATCAGGGCGTCGGAGGTGAGCAGCAAGATGGAAACGCTGGCTGCGTTGCCCAGCGCCGTGCGGGCGACCTTGGTGGGGTCGATCACACCCGCCTTGACCAAATCTTCGTAGGTGTCGGTCAGGGCGTTGTAACCTTGGTTGCCCTTCGCATTAGCGACTTTCTCGCAAACAATGCCGCCGTCTTGGCCGGCATTCTCGGCGATCATGGTCAAGGGAGCGCGGCAGGCGTCGATGACAATATCGTAGCCGACCTGCTCATCATGGGCCAGTTCCCGGCTGGGCTTGACCGCCGCCGAAGCTCGCAACAGAGCCACGCCGCCGCCGGGCAAAATGCCTTCTTCCACTGCTGCGCGGGTGGCGTGCAGGGCGTCTTCGACGCGCGCCTTCTTTTCCTTCATTTCACTTTCCGTGGCGGCGCCCACGTTCACCTTGGCCACTCCGCCGGAAAGCTTCGCCAAACGCTCTTCCAACTTTTCGCGATCGTAGTCGCTGGTGGAAATGTCGATCTCGCGTCGGATCTGATCGATCCTGGCTTTGATATCGGCGCCCTTGCCGGCGCCTTCGATAACCGTGGTGTTGTCTTTGTCGATGATGACTTTCTTGGCGCGGCCCAAGTCGGTGATGGGAAGCGATTCGAGCGAAACGCCCAAGGCTTCAAACACCGCGGTGCCGCCGGTCAGAATGGCCAAGTCTTCGAGCATGGCCTTGCGGCGGTCGCCGTAGCCGGGCGCCTTCACGGCACAGCACTGGAAGGTGCCGCGCAGACGGTTGATGACGAGGGTGGAGAGGGCTTCGCCGTCAACATCTTCGGCCACGATCAAGAGCGGCTTGCCTTGCTGCATCACGGCTTCCAATAGCGGAACCATGTCTTTGATATTCGAGATTTTCTTCTCGAACACCAGCACGTAGGCGTCTTCGAGCACGCATTCCATGGTGGCGGGGTCGGTGGCGAAGTACGGCGAAAGGTAGCCGCGATCGAACTGCATTCCCTCGACCCATTCGACTTCCGTCTTCAGGCTTTTGCCTTCGTCGACGGTGATGACGCCGTCCTTGCCGACTTTCTCCATCGCTTCGGCCAGCAAGTTGCCGATTTCACGATCGTTATTAGCCGCGATCGAGCCGACATTCGCCGTTTCGGCTTTTGTTTTCACCTTGATCGACTGGCTGGCCAACCGGGCGGAAATGTCTTCCACGGCCAGCTCAATGCCCTGCTTCATTTGCACGGGGTTCACGCCCGCCACCACGGCCCGCAAGCCGCGATTGAAAATTGCCTCCGCCAAGACCGTGGCGGTGGTGGTGCCGTCGCCGGCGACGTCGCTGGTTTTGCTGGCGACTTCGCGAACCATTTGGGCGCCCATGTTTTCATAGACGTCTTCGAGTTCAATCTCCTTGGCCACCGTGACGCCGTCCTTGGTGACGGTCGGCGAACCAAAGCTCTTCTGTAAAATGACGTTGCGGCCCTTGGGGCCAAGCGTCACTTTCACGGCGCGAGCCAACTTGGAAATGCCGCGGCGAATCGCTTCGCGGGCTTCCTGGTCAAACGCAATTATCTTTGCCATCGACGAAAATCTCCTTGAATATGCTAGGCTTTCGCGGCCACGACGCCGCGCGCTCGAATAGATAGAGGTAAGGGCTGCAAAAGACGAATCAGTCTTCGAGCACTGCGAAAATTTCATCTTCCCGCATCAGCAACAATTCTTCATCGCCCACTTTGAACACTTCACCAGCGTAGCTGCTGAAGAGCACGTGGTCGCCGGCGCTCACTTGCATCTCGCTGCGTTTGCCGTCGTTCAACAGGGCGCCTTCGCCCACGCTGATAACGCGTCCTCGGGCCGGCGTTTCCTTGGCGCTGCCGGGCAGAACAATCCCACCACCGGTGGTCTCTTCCGAAGCGTCGCGTTGCACCACCACTCGATCGCCAAGTGGTTCGAGCTTGATGCCAGGATTGGCGTTCTTCTTTTTCTTCTTAGACTTGGTCGCTGTCGCCATGGGCAGTTCACCTCCGCGTGTCGAAAAACATAATTTACGGGATATCCAACGGTCGCTCAGAGCGGGTTTCGACTAAAAAGCATCTGCTTTTCAGCTCGAACGCGCCGCAGCCCGACCGTTCAACAATTCTCTCATTTCGGGCGGTCATTTTACCGCTCGCCTGGGTCTGTCAAAAAAACGCACATTCCGCGCGTTGTGTCCTACAAAGCAATTTGTGCGCCAATCCGATCGCCACCGCCTGCCAAATGCCGGGATGGCGACGAATCCGCGAATTTCTCCAGGGCCTCCCCCCTTTTGGTGGAACGGGCGGACGCGTTGGCGTCACCTTTTGGCGGAGTGCTGCCATTTTGACAGTAAGGGTTTGCGCCGTTGGTGGGTGCGCATCCGGCACTGCCTGAAGGTCGGTGGGGAAAAACGCAATACGCGGAAGCGTACACTCCAACGGCATGGGCTATTGCTGCAAGGCGTAGAGCAGAATGTTCAGCCCCAGGCGTTCGGCGTCGGCTTGAAGATAACCTTTGCAGTCGAGCGAGGCGTGTTTTTCCAGGGCGCAACTAAGATCGAGCGGGGAAAAAACCACCGCCAGCCGGCCTTCAAGCATGAGCCCTTCCAGCCGCGGCGCGATGGACGATATTTTGCCCTGCATGCCGCCGTCTTTTTTTTGGGGCAGACGCACCGACGCCCGCTTGATCTGAAAACCGCCGAAATCGGCGCTGAAAACTTCGTGGTCGGGCGGCAGCGAGATCCACTCCGCATCGGGGAAAGTGGCCGCCATTTCCCGGCGAAACGCGGCCGCGAACGGCTGGCTGGCACAGATGGCGTCGCCGAACAGGAAACCGCCCCGCTCCAAATACCGGGCCAGCGCTCGCCGTTCTTCCGGCTGAAAACGAAAACTCCTTCTGCCATGCACATAGGCCAGCGGGTAATCGAGCAGGGCTTCGTCGGTGGGCGCCAGCAAACGCCGCCGCCGATTCACCGAAAGCCCTAACTCTTGCTCGGCCTTGGCGAGCAGATTCGAGACCGCGTTGGGGGCGTCGTCGGCGCCGCCGCCATGGCTCAGCTTAACGATTTCAATGGTGGCGCGGTCCAGCGTTTTTTCGTCGCCATCGCTGATCACGAAGGCCGGCGTATCGAGCTTTTCCCGCAACTGCCGGTTCGTGGCGTAGGCCAGCACATTGGCGCCAATCGTGAGGCAGGCTTTGATTTCCTGGGCCACTTCCGGCGGGCTTTGCTCCAGGGTTTGGCGGTCGGCCAACTCCCAATAGCAGGAGAGATCTTCGGGGCAATACACGACGCTGGTTCGGCAGCAGGCGTCGATGCCGTAGAGCGGCCGCAAATAGTCGGGGTCGACCTTGCTCTCGGCGAACCACACAGGATGATCGGGCGGCAACAAACGCAGGGCGCTGTCTGGAAAAATGCGTTGCATGAGTTCGCGGAAGCTGGCGTCGAAGGCGTCTCCCTGGCAGCAGGCTTCGGCGAAGAGAAAACCACCCTGCTCCAGATAGGTTTTCAGGTTGTCTTCCTCTTGGGGCGTAAACCGCAACGCTTCCCGGCCGCTGAGAAACAGCACCGGCGTTTGCAGCAGTTCCTCCACGGTGGCGGCCT
>JAJRWU010000300.1 GCA_024276655.1 Planctomycetota bacterium | reverse complement strand
GCGAAACTGTGTGCGGCGCTCATGCAACATTGGTTGATTGTAATGGTCGCGTGGCGCTCGGAAAGCCGTTTAAGCTTTGACCGCGTCGCAAAACGCGTGGGGGCAATCGCCGACGCCTTGATCGGGGCGTTCACCGGTTACGGCGATTTACTTCAAGTGCTTGAGCGATTCAAGAAAGTAGTCAAACGCACCTGCCGCCGCGACGCACGCTCAAAACCAGGAACGCGTGAACTACTGAGAAACCCTGAAAAGCTAGACTATTCCTTAAGTTGATGCGTATGTGGTGGCGCTGCGCTGACCGCCGGCTAATGGCTGCCAAGCCTCCGGGATATGTTTTCAAAAACGTCGCCTTGGTCTGGCCCGCATCCAAAAAACACGGAATAGTTTTTGGACAGGTACTTAGCGGTGCGCGAAGCCGCGCGGCCCAGTCTTGAATTCGCGTTGCGGGCAGGTGAGAATAGAACGGAAGTGAGATCGAAATCATCACTCCCGCCGCAAAGGAAACCGTTATGCCCGCGCACGTTCCTCTCGTCGCCACGTCGTCGAATTCCTTGAACCGCCGACGTTTCCTGCAAACCACGGCCGCCGCCAGCGCCGTGTTCGCCGCGCCCACGATTTTGCGAGGGCGGAACCTGAACGAGAAGCTGAATTTGGCGATCATCGGTTGCGGCGGCCGGGGCGCTGCGAACATGCGGAGCCTGGAATCGCAAAACGTGGTGACGCTCTGCGACGTGAACGAGAATAATCTCAACTTTGCCGGGCGACGGCATCCTAAGGCGAGAAAGTTCGCCGACTTTCGCAAGTTGTATGATCATGCCAAGGAGTTCGACGCAGTGGTGGTCAGCACGTGTGAACACACCCACGCCTTCGCCACGCTGCCCGCTCTGCAATTGAATAAGCATGTGTATTGCGAGAAACCGCTCACTCATAGCGTGTGGGAGGCGCGGGTGATTCGCCAGGCGGCGGCCAAGGCGAACGTGGCCACGCAAATGGGAACCCAGATTCACGCCACCGAGAACTACCGCCGCGTGGTCGAGTTGGTGCAAAGCGGTGCGATTGGCGCCGTTCGCGAAGCACATGTTTGGGTTTCTCGCGCATGGGGGCGCCACGCCTCCGAAGCGGAAGCCAAACAAGCGGGCGATCGTTGGGTGACGCTCAAGCGACCGGAAAAAGCACAGCCGATTCCCGCCAACTTGAATTGGGATTTGTGGCTCGGCCCCGCGCCCAAGCGAGATTTTCACGAAGTCTACTTTCCAGGACCCAAATGGTATCGCTGGTGGGATTTCGGCAACGGCACGATGTCGGACCTGGGCAGCCACTGGATCGACCTGCCTTTCTGGGCGCTCAAACTGAGAACGCCCAAAACCATCGAAGCGGCCGGACCGAAGCCGCATGCTGAAATCGCGCCCGCCTCGATGGAAGTCGCCTATGAATACGGCGCTCGCGAGGATATGCCGGCGGTTCGCGTGGGCTGGTATCAGGGAACACACAAGCCGGCTATTTGGCGGGAAGGCGGCATTCCCAAGTGGGGCAACGGCGTTTTGTTCGTGGGCGATAAGGGCATGTTGCTGGCCGACTACGGCAAGCATCTGCTATTGCCCGAAGAAAAATTTCAAGATTTCCAGCCGCCCGCGCCCTCGATTCCGAAGTCGTTGGGGCATCATGCCGAATGGGTGCATGCCTGCAAAACCGGCCAGCCAACCACGTGCAACTTTGAATACGCCGGTTGGCTGACCGAGGCGAATCATTTGGGCAACGTGGCTTACCGCGTGGGTAAAAAAATTGAGTGGGACGCCGAGAATCTTCAAGCGGTCAATGCGTCCGAAGCCGAGCCGCTGATGCACCGCGCGTATCGTCCTGGCTGGAAGTTGGCGTAGCAAAACATACGTTCTTGTTTCAAGCCGCCCCCCGTTGAAGAACGTAGTTCACGATCTACTTTCGCTATTGCAAGATTGGCGTAATCGACTCGAAATAGACGACGGATACCTTGGGCGTTAGGTCGTCTATCCGACTAGCTCTGGCTTTATTATGAATCCGTCGATATACCTTGAAACTTCCGTCATCGGTTACCTCACGTCGCGGATCAGTCGCGACCTCGTCACTGCCGCAAATCAGCAATTGACACGTGAATGGTGGGATGAGCATCGCACAAATTTCGACCTTTTCATCTCGCAATTCGTCCTTCATGAATGCGGCGCCGGTGATTCAGACGCCGCCCGTGAACGCCTCGAAGTAATCACCGAAATTCCCGAACTTGATGTCACCGACGACGCGAAAGCATTGGCGAAGAAACTGATGACCGATGTTCCGCTTCCCGACAAAGCGGAGATCGATGCACTGCATGTAGCGGTTGCAACCGCCCACGGTGTCAATTATCTGCTAACATGGAATTGTAGGCATATTGCCAATGCCGTGTTGCGGCGTCGAATCGAGGCGGTGTGTCGCGATCACGGATTCGAACCGCCCACGATCTGCACGCCACAAGAACTCATGGAGATCTAACCATGTTTCGCGATCTGATTGTCGAAGAGATCCGAAAGCATCGCGAAGAATACGCAGCACGATTCAATAACGATATTGATGCGATCTGCGACGATATTCGTCGCCAACAACAACAAAGTGGGCGAAGAGTGGTTACACGCAAACCAAGGCCCGCAACAACCCAGCCCAAAGATCAGCCGGCCGCATAATCGTCTCGACGGATGGCGCCGGCCAGAATCCGCTGCCGGGGCGGCGATTGTTTGCGAAAGGCAAACGCACCTCGTGGTTTGTGTGTTCCATTGTACACGGTGTTACGGCGGGGCGAGATCGACGGGAACAGGTGCAGACAGACGTTGCTGTTCGCCCGCCCTGGAAGAACCATCATGGACGTATTCACGCCAGAAAAACGTTCGCAGGTAATGCGGGCCGTGTTGGGCAAGGACACCGCCCCCGAAATGACGGTGCGCCGCCTGACGCACGCCCTGGGTTATCGGTATCGGCTACATGCGGCCAACCTGCCCGGCAAGCCGGACTTGGTCTTTCCCAGCCGCCGGAAGGTGATCTTCGTGCATGGATGTTTTTGGCACCAGCATCGTTGCCGGCGCGGGAATCGGGTTCCAGCGTCTCGCCGAGAATACTGGGAAAAAAAACTGGCCGGAAACAAAACGCGAGATCGCAAGCACCTGCGTCAACTCCGGCGAGAAGGTTGGCGGGTGCTGGTGCTTTGGGAGTGCCAACTCAAAGACCAAGCCCGTTTGGCGCAACGCATTTCGACCTTTCTCGACGCTCCAGAGTGAGCGAGGGTCTGTTCCTAAGCCGATTCCAACTCGGCGCGATCGATGCGTTCGATGCGAACCTTCTCCACATGGCGGCGACTGGCCGCCAAGACCGTGATCCTCACGTCGTTGTGGTTGACCACCGCGCCGACGCGGGGCACGTCTTGCAGTTTGGCCATGACAAACCCGCCAATGGTGTCGTAGTCTTCGGGTTCGGGAAGGCCGAGTCCCCAGGCGTCGTTGAGTTCGTCGAGGTGGACGCCGCCCAAGGCCTCGTACGTGGTTTCGTCGATTCGCCGCACTTCCTGATCTTCGACCGCATCGAATTCATCAACGATTTCACCCACGATTTCCTCCAACACATCTTCAATCGTGACGACGCCGGTGAACGACTGGTATTCGTCGATCACGATGGCGAGGTGGTTTCGGGTGGCTCGAAAATCTCGCAGGAGTTCGTCGAGCCGCCGGCTGCCGGTCGTGATCGCCGCCGGACGAATAATTTCGACCAACGGTTGCCGCAACTCCTGGCTGCGTTTGGCCAGTTCGGGCAGTAGGTCTTTTACATACAGCACGCCCACGATGTTGTCGAGATTCTGTTCGTAAACGGGAATTCTTGTGCGGCGCACGCGAATTACGAATTCCATGATTTCATCCCAGCTGGAATTCACGTCCAAGGCATCGACCAGCGAGCGGGGCGTCATGATATCCGAGACGTCGCTGTCGCCGAGTTCGATCACGCCTTCGATCATTTCTCCGGCGTCATTTTCCAGGAGGCCGTCGCGCAAGCCGGCCGAAAGCACCGCCCGCACCTCCTCTTCAAAAGCCTCTTCTTCATCGTAGGTTTCCTCGTCGCGGCCCGCCAAGCGGCTGGCGATAGCGTCTACGAACTGAAAGGCCGCGTGCAGCGGCCACAACGACAGGCTCGACCACCGCCACATTCGCCAAGTGTGAAAGAGAAATGGAGCCGACCACATACGCGCCGCCGCGACTGGAATCCAGACCGACAACACCAGCATCGCGGCTACGCCTGAAACCACAACGCCGGCCCATTGCCACAAGGCGATCGCGGAATTTCCGCTGCCGACGTAAATCGCCCAACTCACCAGGAAGATCGCCACGCCGGCGTATTGGATCATTTCCGCCGCCATGGCGGCCGGTTTATGTTGGGCGACAATCTTGACGAAAACATCCGACCGATTGCGGCGCCGGCAGTAGTCGCGCAATTCTCCTCGGGAGAAATGGTGCAACGAGCGAGCGCCCGCTCCCGCCATGCATGCAATGCCCGCGCCCACCACGGATAACCACGCGAGTAAATGGGGACTCACCCGATGCGCCCTCCCGACGCGGCGTGGGAACATTCGCCGGGGTCGTTACGAGGCGTGATTTGATCGTCGTGAGCGGTGGCGTCGTCGTTGTGACCAGTAGTATTGTAGCGAGGCGTGATATCAAAGCCTTGCATGATTTGCACCTCCCGCCGCCGCATTTGCTCGCGCTGCTCGGGCGCGTCGTCCTCATGGCCAACCAAGTGCAACGCGCCATGCACAACGTAGAGCAGGAGTTCGTCTTCGGCCGACCAGCCATACCTTTCGGCCTGGCTCGCCGCGGTATCATAACTCACGACCACCTCTCCCTCCAATCGCAATGGTTCGCAATGCAACACGAAACTGAGCACATCGG
Source organism: Planctomycetota bacterium (assembly GCA_024276655.1). GTDB lineage: Bacteria > Planctomycetota > Planctomycetia > Pirellulales > Pirellulaceae > SZUA-33. Next base: position 7,697 of record JAJRWU010000300.1, on the reverse strand, counting down.
TCGGATAATCGTGTTGCAGATGCCGCCGATTGAGAAGGTGCATTTCCTCATCGCCGACGATGGCAATACTGATTTCAGCGTCTTGGATATTCGCCTCGGCCAGAATTCGTTCGACCGCGCGGCGCATGCGCGGGTCTTCGGGGCGGGGCGCGGGAAGCCGGTTTGCAAATTCGATTTCGAGCACTAAATTTTCGGTTTCGCGGCGAGGGGATGCGGGCGCGTTGTTGCTGAGACGTTCAAGCGGTTTGTTGGTCGGGATATTTCACGCGTCCATGATAGACGGCGGTTAGTGTTTTGATCAAACTATCTTGTGCGATTCGCAGTTCGCCGAGGCTGAGGTCGCATTCGTCGAACTGGCCGTCGAGCAGTCTTTTCATGCTGATATCGTTGACCAAACTCTCCAAGCGGGCGGGCGTGGGCTCCACGAGCGTGCGGCTGGCGCTCTCGACGGCGTCGGCGAGCATCATGATGGCGGCTTCCTTGCTTTGCGGCTTGGGGCCAGGATAGCGGTACGAAGTTTCATCGACTTCGGGGCTATCGGGGTCGGTTTCGCTCTGCCGGTTGGCCTGTTGGTAAAAATACTCCACCAACGTCGTGCCGTGGTGTTGCTCGATAAAATCGATAATCGATTGCGGCAGGCGATGTTGGCGGGCGAGGTCGGCGCCGTCTTTTACGTGGGAAATGATCACCAGCGTACTCATGGCCGGGGCCAGGGTATCGTGCCGGTTTCCGCCTTCCACTTGGTTTTCGATGTAATAATTCGGCTTGAGCATTTTGCCGATATCATGAAAGTACGCGCCCACGCGCACCAGCAGCCCATTGGCGCCGACCGCTTCGGCGGCGGCTTCGGCCATCGAAGCGACATTGATTGAGTGGTTGTAGGTTCCCGGCGCTCGGCGCACCAATTCTTGCAGCACGGGGTGGGCGGCGTCGCCCAATTCGAGCAGGCTCAATTCGGTTTGAACATCGAATAAAGACTCCACGAAGGGAAGCAGTCCGGTCAGGAGTACGCCCGCGGTGACCGCGCCCACGGAATACCAAAGGGCGTCGACCAGGAGCCGCTCCCAATCGTTCTGGCCGGTGAGTATGCCGACGCCAATCGCGGTGGCGCCGGCAACCACGGCCGCGAACAGGCCCACGTAAATCAGCTTGGTGCGATTGCGAACGCCTCCCAGGTGAACAATGGCCGCGGCCGACGAAGCCACCATGATCACAAATGCGGCCAGCCCCTGACCGAATGAGAGCGTTACCACCAAGGCCAAGGAAGAGGAAAGCAAGAGCGCCAGCTCCTGCTTGTAGGCGATGGAAATCATCATGGCGAATACGATCACCGGGATGAGTTCGACCCTCCAGGCGTCGCGGGCGCCAAACCAGGCCAGCGCCACCGTGAACCAAACCAGGGCTAGAATAGTGGCGAGTCGTCTTAATTCAGAGATGATTTTTGGTTCGCGAATCGAGATGTAAATCCCGCATAACAAATAGAGCGCCGCATACATGCCCATGTGCGCCGCCGACCGAGCAACCATGGCGCCCCAGGTCATTTGTTGGTTGAATGCTTCGTGCTCGCGACGCAAGAGTTGGATGTTTTCGACCGAAAGCGGGACGCCCGCCTGAATGCCTTCGAGTTTATCGCCCACGGCGTAATGATGCGAAACAATCGGCGTGGCCCGCGCGGCGGCTTCCGCGGCTTCGTGCGTGGCGGCGATATCCCAGGCGAGGGTGGTGGGCAGACGTTTTTTGAGCCAAGCATGCAAACGCAGGCTGACTTCATTGGCGGCGTCGGCCGGCATCATCTTACCCAACTCAACACGAAGGCGGGTGGCGAGCTCCTCCACCACATCGCCGATGCGGGCGTCGGTTATGTTGACGCGCTGCCGGGTTCCGTCGTCGTTCACAACCTCGATTTCCGACAGCCGGCCATCGGAAAGTTCATGTTCCAGGCTTTCCAAAAGCCCCGTCTTGCGGTAGGGCGCCAAAACCTGCTGCAGCGCGCCGCGCAAGTTCGCTTGTATTTCGTCGTCGGCCAACGCCGCGTGAAATCGATCGTAGGCCTGCTCTTCCTCTTCGTTCGGCTCAGGACTGCCAGCCGCCACGGGGGCGTCAAGACTTGGCGGCGGCAAGAACTCCCGCCACACCGATATATCCAGTTCCGCGAACGACGACGAGCGAACCACCTGATAGACTTTGCCGATTAAAGCCTGCTGAACGTCGTCCAAGGCTTGCGGTCGATTCACGTAAACGCAGGCGATATCGCGCCGCGCTGTTTCGCGAGCCTGTTCGGTGGCGCGTTGGTCGGGCACGAGGAAATCGACACGGGCGGTCAGATTTCTCGGCGGCGCCCACTGCGTGCGAAACGCGAATGGCTGCTTCCAACCGGCCGTTGTGAGCCACATGCCGATGGCCGTCAGCAAACACAGGCCGAGTCGCAACAAGACGTCGGCGCGGCCCAGCGAACGCCACCAAACCATGAACTGGCCGGGCGGCAGAGGCAACGGCGAAACGCGGTCCACTCGTTTGCGTTTGAGGTTTCCCGACAGCATTTCCATCAACGACGGCGGTTGCCGTGGCCCTCGTCGTAGGCTTGGACAATATCCCGCACCAAACGATGGCGAACGATATCGGCCTTGGTCATGGTCACGATGCTGACGCCTTTAATTCCGCGCAAACGCGATACGGCGTCGCGCAGACCGCTCTTGGCGTGGTGCGGTAAATCGACTTGGGTGTCGTCGCCCGAGACAACAATTTTCGAGCCGGCGCCCATGCGGGTCAAAAACATTTTCATTTGAGAGACCGAGGTGTTCTGGGCTTCGTCGAGAATGATGAAAGCATCGTTCAGCGTTCGCCCTCGCATGTAGGCCAGGGGAATGACCTCTATGATATCGTTATTCATCAGACGCGATATTTGGTCGTGGTCGACCATCTCGTTCAAGGCGTCGAGCAGCGGCCGCAAATAAGGATTGATTTTCGCTTGCAGGTCGCCGGGAAGGTAGCCCAGTCGCTCTCCCGCCTCGACGGCCGGCCGAACCAGCACGATTTTCCGTAGTTCCTCGTGTTTGAGCGCCTCCACCGCCATCGCCACGGCCAGATAGGTTTTTCCTGTTCCGGCGGGGCCGACCGAAAAAATCAAGTCGTGCTTCCGAATGGCCTCCACGTACTTCGCCTGCCCCGCCGTGCGAGGCTCCACCCGATGGCCCGCTTGGATAATGTCGATCGGAGTTCGTTGCAGTTCGTTGGTTCGCCCTTGCACTCGGGCCACCACTTCCTCGACTTCCGCCTCGGAAATAGACCGATGGCGTTCAACAATTCTTTTGATGGCTTCCAGGGCTTCGGTCGCGCCCGCCACAGCGGCTTCCTCGCCCGCCACGTGGATAATATTACCCTCCCGCTGCGTAACCGCAACGTCAAAGGCTTCGCGCACTCTGCGCAGGTGTTGGTCGCAGGGGCCGAACAACGGCAACAGCAACTGCGGCTCGACAGCAGGTAAAGTGGCTTCGTGCATTCTTCTCCAAATCGGTCGCCAGCGGAGCTCGCTCCGCGAACAGCGGCTGAACTACGCCTGCTTCAGCCGCGCACAACTGGTTGCAAACCAGCCAGCACTTGTTGGGCCACGGCGAAAATGTCGTCGTCGCCTCACACAACTATAACTGATGAAATCAGGGCGGGTACAGGCGGGCCTCTTGCAGCGACCGTAATTCCTTTCGTATAAACACGTTAGGTGATCTGCGAAGTCTGCGGCTTTTCGGCAGGCAGCATAGACACTCGGCAACGAGCCTTGACTCACCCGCCGCGCTCTTTTACGATTCCTCCGCCACGGAGCAACCAACTCCGAGCAAGCAACTCGAACACCGAGCAGCCGGCAGGCACAAGCTCGGAAAGTGTGAGAAAATTTCTTCCCAGTTCAGCAGCCCGGCTTCTTGGACGGTCGTCGCTTCATCGTTGTCAGATCATCATTGTCAAAAATGGCTTGAGGTATATTTGATATCTATTGATTGAAGATTCCGTAATAGTGTGGGAGGTCTTGGCCGATGCGAAAAATACTCTGGCTCCTAACGCTCGGCGTTTCTTGTTTGGCGGCGGTTATTGTCGCGATTCTCGCCGGCGCCTACTCCGCCACCCAAAAGGTTCCGGAGTTTTACCAAGAGGCCTTGGTGCTGGAGCCGGCAGCGGTCGCGGTGGCGGGCGAGGCGCTCGAACAGGAAGTGCTGGAGCTCCACAACGACGCCCGACGCGTCGGGCATTGGGAGGCGGCCTTTACCGAGGAACAGATCAACGGCTGGTTGTCGGTCGAACTGCCCAAGAAATTTCCCCAGGCGCTGCCCTCGCAGATTCAAGAGCCGCGCATCGCGATTCGCGACGGCGATATCTTCCTCGCTTGTCGCTATACGTCGGAACGCATGAAAACGGTGCTCTCGTTACAGGTGGAGGTGGGCCTCACCGAGAACGAGAACGAAATCGCCTTGCGGGTTCGCGGCATTCGCGCGGGGCTCTTGCCGTTGCCCATGAAACGTTTCATGGACGAAATAAATCGGTACGTCCGCTCCGATTCGCTACCGCTTCGTTGGTCGCGAATCGACGGCGACCCACTAGCGCTCTTGCAAGCGCCGGAGTATTACCAAGAGCTTGGACCGCAACGCATTCGCATTGAGGAAATTTCGGTCGGCGAAGGTGTGATCAAAATTTCAGGCCGCACCGATGTCGGCCCCGACGCCTCGCCCGATGCGTTTTCGACGCGCGTCTCTCAGTTGCTCAGCTTGGAGAACGCGACCGTCCAACAGTGAGCCTTCTGGCTGGCTTGCAATTGGGCCTTGCAGTGGAGGTTTTGGCCGCGCAATTCCAGTTCCAGGAAGTGAGGCGTCCACGCGATGACGGCATAATCGCCTTCATCGCAGCGGCATACCGCGCCGCGGTTTTGGCTAACCGGCCCCTCGTAGTCGAGATACGCCTTGCGGTGAACAGCCAGTTGCCGGGCTTGTGTGGTCGTTCCCTCGCGGGGTAGTTCGTCCAACGCCCACGTCGCCAAGCCGGCGTCGACCTCGAGCATCAAATCCCAATGCGAGGCGCGGGAAGATTCCAGCGGCATTTCATGGCGTAGTACAACGAATCGGGGCATCGGAATTATGGGGCCTGTGAAAGAACTTATCCCTTCTAACACAATTTGTTAGGTCAGTATCAAACTCCGTGTTTGAAACGCCGAACAGGGGTTATGTTAGGAACTCTTAGAATGATCGGTTAGGATCGCTCGATCAAGGAGTGTCGCCTTTCGCTCCGCGAAAGTAGCGTTCTTTCGCGGAGCGAAAGGCGACTATACGACCATGGTTTCATGAACGCTCCTTACTACCCGAGCCGACTGCTTGCAGTATATGATGCCATTGTGGCGGCTGTTTTTCCGCCGGAGCCATCCTGATTTCGTATTTGCGAAAAAAGTGATTTCTTCCATGCATGCTGCTGAAACGCCAACACTGCTCGCCGTGCTCGTTGGATTGCCCCAATGCTGGCCGCCGGTCGGCATGGACGATTTCCCCGATGTTGCCGAAACCACTGGTTTTTACAAGTGGCCGGTCTCTGGGCCGGTGCGCGTGGGCCGTTTGAACTTGGAGGGCGATGGCCAAGCCGACCTGCGCCATCATGGCGGCGTCGATAAAGCAATTTTGGCTTACTCGGCCGATCATTATGCCGCATGGCGGACCGACATCGAAGGGTGGCGCCCCGAACCGGGGGCGTTTGGAGAAAACTTGAGCATCGCCGGCCAAACCGAGCAAGACGTTTGCATCGGCGACGTTTGGCGTCTGGGCGATTGTTTGCTGGAAGTTTCACAGCCCCGCCAGCCGTGCTGGAAAATCGGCCGCCGCTGGAATATCAAAACCCTGCCCAAGCAGGTCTTGCAAACAGGACGCACCGGCTGGTACTTGCGCGTCGCGCGGGAAGGCGTTATTGCCGCCGGCCTTCCCATGCAACTCGAACAACGTCCTCACGCCGACTGGAGCATCGCGCGGGCCCATCGAACCATGTTCGCCAAACTGGGCGACGCCGACGCCCGCTTGGAGCTAGCCGGGTTGAAAGAACTGGCCGGAAGTTGGAAGCTGGAGCTATCGCCTTGAATGGGCAGCCCTCCTCAGGACTCGTCTGGAATTGACATGCCGAATTAAAAGCCCGGCATTTTGAAAATGCCGGGCTTTTCTGAACTGCGGCCGGTAACTTATTTCAGGACTATTCCTAAGATCTCCTAACGTAACCCCTGTTTGGCGTTTCAAACACGGAGTTTGATGCTGACCTACCAAGTTGTGTTAGAAGGTATAAGGCAAGTAAGGATTCTCTCACCTTGATTCAAAATGATTCGGCGGCCATTGCCGCCGCCAAGGGCGGCACATCGGCGATATTCGTTCCTGCGCAATCGCTACGACCGCCGCTGCCCGGCGAAGTGCTCTGCCAAACGCTCGAAATCGGCGTCTGCGGCACCGACCGGGAGGTGCTGGCTTCCGCCCAACCGTTCACGCCGCCGACGGAACAGCATTTGATACTGGGCCATGAATGTGTGGCCAGGGTGCTCGAATGTGGACCAGAAACCCCCGGCTTCGCGCCCGGCGATTTAGTCACGCCAGTGGTGCGCCGCGCCAAGGAGGCGAATATTGCTCGCCCCGACATGCTGGCCTTCGGCCGCTATACCGAACGGGGCATCGTGGAGGAGCACGGTTTCGCGCAGCCCCGTTTTGTCGACCGGGCGGAGCATTTGCTGCCGGTATCGGTCGAGATTCGCGAAATCGCCGTGTTGGCCGAACCGCTCTCGGTGGCCGAAAAAGCGATCAATGAAGCGGTGGTTATTCAAAAAGCCCGGCTCGACCAAGCCGATTACAAGCCGCGCGTGTTGGTCACGGGAATGGGGCCCATCGGCTTCGCCGCGTTGGTGGCTTGCCGTTTGCGAAACTGGGAAACGACGCTCTTTGGCCGCGACGAACACGACAGTTTCCGCGCGCAAACGGCCATCTCCTTCGGCGCGCGGTATTGGAACGAACGGCAGTGCCTCGCGCCCGCCGACGTGGAGCGCGAAGGCTTCGATTTAATTCTCGAATGCACCGGCAGCGATCACGTCATGCTCCGCGCCACGGAATCGTTAGCGGCGCGGGGCGTTGCCGTGTGGCTGGGAAGTTCGCGCCGTCCACAATCCAAGCCGCATAATGTGGCCTTGCTGATGCGAAACGCGGTCGTTCGCAATCATGTGTTGCTGGGCACGGTCAACGCCGCGCCTCGCGATTTCCGCCAAGCCCTCACCGACCTGGAGCAGTTGCAAAAAACCCATCCTGTCGAAACGCGGGCGCTGCTCACCGAACGCATCGCCCCCCGCGACGCCCTCTGGCACTACGAGAATCGGCGGCCGCAAGCCATCAAAACAGTCGTGGTGTTCGGAGAATGACCAGCGGACGGCGTGGAAAATCAACGAGAATTCCTGTAACCGTTCACGAGTTTTGAACGGTTGGACAGATTGTGATCGCAATTCCACACGCCCTGGGCCGAAGTCCAGCCATTGCTAGGCGGTTTCTGGGCGGACCTTTCAACGCAGAGAACGGTCGAGTAGAGGAGGAGCGTCAATGACGCCCCTCCCCCCTCATCAAACCGGACGTGCGGATTTCCCGCATCCGGCTTACCAAAGGCATTTCGTCGGTCGGCACACGCAGACTCAGCGGTCGCCACGGAGCTTCTTT
>JAJRWU010000299.1 GCA_024276655.1 Planctomycetota bacterium | reverse complement strand
GCGACCGCTGAGTCTGCGTGTGCCGACCGACGAAATGCCTTTGGTAAGCCGGATGCGGGAAATCCGCACGTCCGGTTTGATGAGGGGGGAGGGGCGTCATTGACGCTCCTCCTCTACTCGACCGACCTCCGCGTTTCCCGGCTTCGTAACCGTATCTCGGCTATTCGCCGTGGGATAGATTGCTATCGCAAATTCCCGCGACGCCGCGAACCGTTACGAAACCGCTTCTAGCGGCGGCCCGCCCAGGCAACTATGATGAGGCCTTTGCCGGCGCCGACTTGCGGCAACCGGGCGCTGCCGGAAACCGATTTGCCGAATTAAAAGCCCGGCATTTTCAATATACTGAGGTTTTTCGCTGAGCAACCAGCGCATCGCCCGCCGTCTAACCTACGCCTTGGGGGTTTCAAACGAGCATGACTGCTCCCGCTCGCAAAAAACTCGCCATCTGCCTGACCGCACTCTTTCTTCTGGCCGTGTTCATGGGCCCCGGCCCCGGAATGGCGTTGGCCAACAGGCCGGTGGCCTGGTTCGGCATGCCGGCGTTGTATGTTTGGGGCGTGGGCTGTTTCTTGATTGAAGCCGGTGTTGTGTTGGCCGCGTTTTTATTTGTCTGGCGCGATGATCACCCAGAAACCCGCGACTCAAAAAATCGCGATCCTAAAACTCCCGCCGCTTAACCCCACCACTTCATTTCAGCCGCCAATATGAACATGATGCTTCTCTGGGCGCAAACCGACGACGCGCTGGCGTCGTCGCTCAACGGCCTTGGCGCCGCGCCGTATTGGGTGCTGGCCTGTTACTTGCTCTTGCTGCTGGGGCTGGGCATTGCCGGTTGGCTCAAGAGCCATCGCGATGAAGAAGATTATTACTTGGCCGGTCGGCGGCAAGGCTGGATCGTTTCCTCCCTGACGATCATGGCCACGTTTTTCAGCTCCTTCGCCATGCTCGGCGCCCCCGGCATGGTGTATCGTGAAGGCGTGGTGTTCGCCCTGTTTAGTTTGAATGTTCCCGTGGCCGGATTGTGCGTGTATCTGTTTGGCGCCCGCATTTGGAAACTGGGCCAGCGGTTCGGCTACGTGACGCCCGGCGATATGGTGGCTGACTATTACGGCAGCCGCGTTTCGTTGCGGTTGCTGGTCGCCCTGACCGGTTTCCTCTACGCCATTCCGTACGTCGTGATGCAAATCCAGGCGGGCGGGCTGGTCTCGCAGCAGCTTTTTGGACCCGGCAGTTTCGAGGTCGGTGCGATCGTGTTGGCCGCCATCACGATGCTGTACATCATGATCGGCGGCATGCGGAGCGTTGCCTGGACCGACCTCGTCCAAGGCATCTTGCTGATCGTGGGCATGCTCGTGGCCGGCATGGCCATGATTCTGGTGTTCGGCGGCCTGGGCGAGTTTTCGCAAGCCATCACGCACGACCTGCCCGATTCGTCGCTCACCGCGCCGGGAAACACGGGAACCTGGGCGTGGCCAATGGTGTTGTCGCTGTGTTTGTTGGCGTCCAGCGGGTCGATGGTGCAGCCCGCGCAGTGGATGCGTTATTTTTCCGCCAACAGCGTGACCACGCTCCGCCGCGGCGCCGTGATTTTTTCGCTCGTGCTGACGTCCTGTTTTTTATTCGGTGTGATGCTGATCGGCCTAGCCGGACAAGCCCTCTACCCGCTGCAATTTTCGTACTCCGTGAATTTGCCGTCGCATACCGCGGAAAAAGCAACCGCTGCCGTAAACGCAGCGTCCGGCAACGGCGCCAATTTACCAACGGCGTTTTCAGTGCAAACCAACGACACCGACGACGACGCCCAACTGCGTTGGTCGTGGCAAGGCCGCGATAAGCAACTGTTTACCGAAACCGATTTGGCCGTGCTTCAAAGCCTCAACGCCGACCCCGATTTTCAAAACGCCGTGCAAGAGCTGCAAACGCAAGTGCAGCATTCGCAGCAACGGCCGGCGGTGGCGCCGAACCGGCTGGTCGACACCAACGGCAAGGCCGACTACGACGCCATCTTGGTGGTGGTGCTCACCAAACAGTTTCCCCGCGTGCTGGGCCAATTCGGCGCGATCTTCGCGTCGCTACTGATTGTCGCGATCATGGCCGCCGCCATGAGCACGGCCGATAGCAACCTGCACGCGCTTTCCGCCGTGCTCACGCGCGATGTTTACGATCAGTTCGTGCGGCCCAACGCTTCGGAAGTGGAACGCGTGTGGCTGGGCAGAGGCGTGATCGTGGCGGCCACGCTGCTGGCTTTGGGCATCGTGATGGTGGGGCGGCGGCCGGAATTGCTGGGTAAGTACGACCTACTGAGCATGATCGCGAAAATGGGCCTGATGGCCATCGCCTTCAGCGCGCAGTTGTTGCCGATCACGATCGATATGCTGTTCCTCCGCAAGGGCGCCTCGCGCGGCGCCGCCGTCGGACTTGCCGCCGGGCTGCTGGTGGTGTTTTTGTTTGGTCCGCTGTTCCAGATGTTTGTTGATACGCTGGGCCGCCCGGCGCCGTTGGCGGTTGTGTTGGATGGCATCAACGCGTTGAAATTCACTCCGCTGCATGGATCGGTCTGGGGGCTGGCGGTGAACATACCGCTGTTCGTGATCATCAGTATGCTGAGCAAAAGTAAACCGCCGCCCGGCCGCGAGCGGTTCGCCGAAGTTTTGCGGTAGTGTTCTTGCGGTGGAAAATTTGCAGCGCGTCGTTGCAAGCGTCAGAATGCGTGTGTGTTTCAAAAATAACTTTTAGAGGATTCCGCATGTTTCGCTCTTTATCTGCGACGCTGGTCGGTTGCCGCCGGCTCTTCAAGCCTCGTGTTCGTCGACTAATTCCCCCATTGGCCATGTTGCTCCTCGCGACCATCATTACGCAATGCATCCCGACGCAAGCGGCCGGCGCGGAATCGGGGAAACGGCCTAACATCCTTTTCATTCTGACCGACGATCAAGCACAAGAAACGCTCAGCGCCTACGGCAACACGGTCTGCCAGACGCCGAACCTTGACCGGCTGGCCGCCGAAGGCATGATTCTGCACGACGCCCATCACATGGGCGCCTGGACCGGCGCCGTATGCACCGCCTCGCGCACCATGATCATGACCGGCCGCACCGTGTGGCGCATTCCCGGCGCGCGAGGTCCTGGAATCAAGCAGGCCAAATCGTTTCGCCGAGAAGCCGCCCAACAAAGTATGCCGGCGGTTTTTAATCGTGCGGGTTACGACACCTTTCGCACCTGCAAAAAAGGCAACAGTTTCAAGGAGGCGAACAACCTGTTTGCGGTGAGCAAGGTCGCCACGAAACGAGATGGAACCGCGGCGGGCGGCAGCCAATGGCATGGCGACCAGGTCGTCGAATACCTGAAACAACGGCAAGCCGCCCACGACCAAGATCCTTTTCTCATCTACTTCGGGTTTTCGCATCCTCACGATCCTCGAAACGCCACGCCCGAACTTGCCGCCAAGTACGGCGCCCACAACGAAGGCCCGAGCGAGAAGCCAGACCCCAAGGCGCCGGCGTTGCAGGTCAACTATTTGCCGAAGCATCCTTTTCATCATGGGCACCCCAACCTGCGAGATGAAGTCGCGGTTCAGGGCGTGCTCACCAAGCGAGATGAAGCCACTGTTCGCAATGAGTTGGGGCGTGAGTACGCCTGTATTGAAAATGTTGATCGGCAAATTGGCCGCGTCTTGAAGCAACTCGAATCGATGGGTGAACTGGAAAATACGTATATCTTCTTCACCGCCGACCACGGCATCGCCGTCGGGCGGCACGGGCTGATGGGCAAGCAAAACCTGTACGAGCATACTTGGCGCGTGCCGCTGATCGTTCGCGGACCCGGCATCAAAGCGGGCAGCGAAGCCTCCGGCTATACGTATCTGCTCGACGTGTTGCCGACGTTATGCGACCTCGCCGGAATCGAAATCCCCGACGTTGTGGAAGGCAGGAGTTTTCGCGCGGTGCTGGAAGGCAAAGCCAGCCGCATCCGAGATGTGCTCTACGGCGTGTACAGTGGAGGCACGAAGCCGGGCATGCGTTCGATCAAAACCAACGGCTGGAAGCTGATCAAATACGACGTGCTCGATGGTCAGGTTCGGGAAACGCAACTGTTCAACCTGCATGAGAATCCTAACGAGTTTCTCGTTGAGCATCACGCGGAAGGTTTGAAAAAATTGTTGGGCATTCGGCCGACAAAATCACAGATCGACCTAGCGGAAACAGCCACTTACGCCGGCAAACGGCGAGAACTGGAGGCGTTGCTTCGAAAAGAAATGGCCCGCCTGGGCGACCCCTACCAACTGGCCGACTGACGCCGCTTTGTTCGCGCCGCCGGTGGGAAAATATTTTTGGGTAACCGTTCACGGGTGTTGATCTGCCGGCTGGATTGCTGTGGCAAATTCCCGCGACGCCGTGAACGGTTGCGAAGAATGAATAGGAAGACGAGAGAAAGGAACACTGCCTTCTTTCCGCCGTCAACGTTTTCGTGTTGTTCGTGGTTCCCTTTACGATGACCTGCGTGGTGACATTCTTTTGTTCCATCCTTTTGCCGGGGTCATTTTACAACCACGAAATACACGAACGGCACGAAAGAAGAAGAACAACCGTTTACGGGTTTTGATCTGTCGGCTGGATGTTATCGCAATTTCCCGCGGCGCCGTGAACAGTTTCTCTCCTTTTAGGGGAGTTGGGCCATCGCGGCGGCCAGCGTATTGCGCAAGAGCATCGCGACGGTCAACGGACCCACGCCGCGCGGAACAGGCGTCAGGCAGCCGGCAACTTCGCGAACGCTGGCAAAGTCGACATCGCCGCAAAGGCCGTCGGCGTCGCGGTTCATGCCGACGTCGATCACGGCGGCGCCCGGCTTGACCATCTCGGCGGTAATGAATTTCGCGCGGCCAATCGCGACAATGAGTATATCGGCTTGGCGAGTCACGGAGGGCAGGTCGGCGGTGCGGCTATGACAGACCGTAACCGTGGCGTTGACGCCATCAGGGCCGGTGGCGCCGTCGCGTTGCAAAAGCAAGTTGGCCATCGGCTTGCCGACGATATCGCTGCGGCCGACAATCACCACCCGGCGGCCAGCCACCGTGATACCGCTGCGGTGCAAAATTTGTTGCACGCCGTGCGGAGTGCAGGGCAAATAGCGTGCACGCCCCTGCACCATCAGACCCACGTTCTCAGGATGAAAACAATCGACATCCTTGAGCGGATGGACCGCGTCTAGAATACGTTTTTCCTCGATGCCACGCGGCAACGGCAGCTGCACCAAGATTCCATGGACGTTGTTATCGCGATTCAATTTGCCGATCAGCGTGAGCAGGTCGTCGAGCGAGGCGTCGTCCGCCAGACGATGGAGTTGGCTTTCAATGCCGACCCGCCCACAGGCCCGCTGTTTATTGCGGACATAAACTTCGCTGGCCGGGTTTTCGCCCACCAACACCGCCGCCAAGCAGGGCGCGGCGCCGTCGTTTTGAATGAATTCCGCCACCTCTTCGGCGATTTCGTTCTGGATTTCAGCGGCAATCAGTTTGCCGTCTAGGATAATCGCACTCACGGCGTTGGTTCCTTTATGGGGTTGGATGCGTGGAGGCATTTTGGCGGGTTTAACCGCCGCCGCCAAGTGTGCGACATCTTTATACCAAGACGAACGGGAAATAATGTCGCGCGATGCTTGCTTCGGAGTTTGCGCCGGGCGTTCAAAAAATCAGAAGAGTCGCAGTTGCCCTGAGAGTGGCGGCGGGCGGCGAAAGTTTGAGGCGTCGCGCGGCGGCAACTTTTTCGCCAGCCCATGTTTTTTCGCAAACAGTCGAAACATTCCGCGAATCTGCTCGGCCAGCGGGCCGCTGCCAGACATTCTCTCACCCCATTTCGACTCGTTCAACTTGCCATTTCGGGTTTGCTGGATTCTGCTCTCCACGCGTTCCGCCAACAACGGCCGTTCGCGTTGCAGCCATTCGCGAAAAACCGGCGCCACGGTGAACGGCAGCCGCAACAAAGTGCCGCCCGCCGCCTGAGCGCCCGCCTCGGATGCCGCTTGGAGAACCGCCGGTACTTCCGAGTCGTTGAGTCCGGGAATGAGCGGCGCCATCATCAGGCCGACGGGAACGCCGGCATCGGCCAGCAATTCAATGGCTCGCAATCGGGCGGCGGGAATGCTGGTTCGCGGCTCCATGCTGCGGGCCAAGTCGACATCGAGCGTCGTGATCGAAACAAACACATGGACCAAATTCTTGCGCGCCATCGCCTGGAGTAGATCAAGGTCGCGAACGACCAATGCGTTTTTAGTGACAACGCCCACCGGCTGGGCGCACTCCAAGGCCACTTCAAGGCATTGCCTCGTTAAGCGAAACTGACGCTCCGCCGGCTGGTAGCAGTCGGTCACGCCGGAAAAAGCAATCGGTTCCGGGGTCCACGCATCTCGGGAGAGAAACTCCTGAAACAGTTTCGCCGCCCGGTGCTTCACGACCACCTTGGTCTCGAAATCAAGCCCGGCGTTGAACCCCAGATATTCGTGCGTGTTGCGGGCGTAGCAGTAAGGGCAGCCGTGAACACAGCCGCGGTAAGGGTTCAAGCTGTACCGAAACGGGATATCAGGCGAATGGTTCTCGGAAATAATGCTTTTCGAATGGTCGGGCAGGTATTCGATTTTCCTGTCTTGCCGCCGTTCAAGATATTCAATATCCCAGGCGAGATGCTCGTCGTCGGGCTCTGTTCGGGTTTGTTCGAATCGATTGGGTGGGTCGATTCGCGAACCGTGACGCATGGCGATATTTCCCTATCCGACAAGGCGCGCCGCGAAAACGCGGAAAAACGACGAACCGCATCATAGGCTATCGGCGGAAATTCTCTTACCGGTATCGCCGTTGTAACCGGTAAATTCCGACAATAAGGCAACGGTTACCCGGAAATCACAGATTCCCTGATCGATTTTCCTGGTCGAGTGGCGAGCCGCCGCGGGAACTCCGATAGGCAATATAGCAAGGAATCCAGCCCCCTGTTTCATTGGAAGATGTTTCTTCTCCAGAGCGACAAACGAGAACCATGATCGACAACACCACCTTGAAACAACTCGTGCATAAGGCGATTCAATCAAGTCCTCACGTTTCGCGAGAACGCCTGCGTTTCGAGACCCACGAAGGCAAGGTCGTTTTGCAGGGCAATTTGAGATCCTACTTCCAGAAGCAAATGGCGCAAGAAGCCCTGCGAGAGGTTGAAGGCGTGACGGAAATCGAAAACCAGATCGAAGTGAGTTGGTAGCGAGCGTGTTTTGCACTCGCCCCGTAGGGCGGCGAACAAATTGCTTGGACTGTACTGGTTCAGCGTGACGTTGAGTTTTGGTGAATCGCTAGTCGTGAGTAACAAAGCGGACTAAAGGCAGTATTTCTGGGTTGCGTTTTTCGCATTTAGGCCAAAAGCAAGGGACTTTGATTCAATTGCGGTGCATTC
>JAJRWU010000027.1 GCA_024276655.1 Planctomycetota bacterium | reverse complement strand
TACAAATCAGGGCCGCCGCTCTCAGCGACGATGACCAACTAAAAAAGCACATGCAATCTCGCCCAGGCAACCCATTTCGCCCCAACGTCAAAATAAAATCAGCCGCCACCGCTGCCTAAAAAGTGCGTTCCTGCACCCCGGATCAGCGGATCAGCCGAATGGCCACAAATTCGCGCGAATGCATTTCAACGGGCTCTCAGGTTTTCTCTTGGAAACAAGGGACGTCAGCCGTGCCATTACTCAGCCGTGCCATTACGTGGAGAGCTCGCCACAAGAATTCGTGTTTATTCGTGGTTCCATCAAGTACCGATCGACGCTCGTCGCTGAATAGTTACAGTAATTCCAGCCTACTTCACTGGTAGTTTTGAGAGCTAAAGCTCAACGTCCAACTGGGGCAAAACAGATCAACCTTGAACCGGAAAAGAGCCTTCCGGTTCGCGCTGTGGCGATTGGTAGGGATTGATCCTAACTGCCAATTCGCTGTAAATAGCGACTCTGGCTGCCGTGGCGCCCCTTCGGGGGGGGATTGCATTGACGAAATCCTCTCTGAACCTTAACATTGCCCGTTATACAGCACCCAGCTTCCGATTTGAAACGTCGAGCAATGGCCTAGTTTCCAACGCCGCAAGGTTTTGGTCGGGCGTTTCCCCTGCTTCTTCAATTCTCCTCCGCAAACTTTGGAAAGGACGGAATCATGCCGCTTTTTGAGGTAGAGACCAACCTACACATTATCATCACCTGGGCCGACGACGAAAACGCCGCCCGCGCCGTGGTTTCCGACGCCTACCCTGAAGACGAAGTCATTCGTCTTACCAAGCGTCCTCGCGATACTTGGGTCATTTCCAAGAGCGTGCTGGGCGTTGCCTCCGACGGCGACCCCTGCATTGTGGCGCGCGATTGCCTGTCGAAATCGGCTGGTGATAAAGTCCACGCCATCCGCCTTTACATGCAGGAAACCGGCTCCGACCTGCAAGCAGCGCGGAAGGTGATCGAGTCGAACATGGTCATGGGGTGGTAGCCGTGTTTTGCCCCAGGCGGAGGCTGCTCTTTTGGCGTGTGCTCGATATGAGCAACGACACAAAGGAGAGCTCCCATGTCGGATAGATGTTATCGCAAATTCATGCGCCGCCGTGAACGGTTAAGAGAAACAAAGCCGGCGGCGGCGTTACGGGCTCTTTCCGGCGGTAGCGGTCATCATTCCCCAAAGCCAACTGATTTTATAGCTATCGATCGTGATGTGGTCGAATCCTGAAGAAGATAACAGGCCGACGCATTCGTTTTTTCGATAGGTCTTGAAATGTGCCTTGTTGAAGACCCGCAGGAAGAGGTCGCAGATTCGGCAGGTGAGGTAGTCGTCGCACCAATCGGTAATGACCAGCCTCCCGGCCGGTTTCAAAACGCGCAGCGCCTCTTGGAGTGCGGCGTTCGGCTGGCGAATATAATGGAACATGTTACAAGACACGACAATATCGAACGCCTCGGCTTCAAAGGGCAGGCTTTCCGCCCAACTTCGCTCCAGACGCACCTTGTTCGAGAGGCGTTCTCCGGCAACATCGAGCATTTTCCGCGTGGGGTCAACACCGGCCAGGGTGATGTCGGGATATTGTTTCTCCAGCGCTTCCAACAGGGCGCCGGTGCCACAGCCGATGTCGAGCACGCTCTGCCCCGAACCGACCTCTATTCGAGCCAGCGTTTGCCGCAACGTGGCCTGCACGTAGAAACTCCACTTGTCGTCGTATTTCGGCGCCAAGCGTGAATACTCTTTTTGCACCGGGCATTCGTGATCGCTGCCGGCGGCGTTGTGTCGCCTATTCACTTTGAAGTTCCCGGGCGGCGTGCAACAGCGTTTCGGTGCTGTGTCGAACGCGAACCGTTCCCGGAAGATTGGCCCGCACGACGCCCTTGCGGTCGATCAGAATCGTGGCCGGGTGCGGGATGCCCTGCTTGCTGCTCTTGTTGCGAAGCTGGTAGGCGTCGATGACGGTGCTTTTTTCGTCGGCCAAAAGAGGAAACGTAATCGACCGCTTGTCGGAAAATTTCTTCAGCACAGCCACCGAGTCGTAGCTGACCGCCACCACCTGCACGCCCGTCGCCGCTATTTCCTTAAGATCTTTTTGCAGTTGGACCAACTGCCGCTGGCAGTAGGGTCACCAGTCGGCCGAGCGATGGAAAACCAAAGCCACCGGACCGCTTTTCAAGAGCGCGGCCAGCTTGGTTTGCTCGCCGTTTTGGTTTTGCAACGTGAACGACGGCGCTTGGGCGCCCGGTTGCAAGCCCGGTTGCTCCGCCGCATCCGCCGCGACTCCCGGCAGGCTTGCCAACGCGGCCAGGAGAATCGCCGCAACCCCATAAAACTTCAGCATGTTTTTTCCTCGGTAAGTTGTGTTTCCACGCGAGTGTGGAGTCATTGAATTCCGAATGGGCTTCTGAATTGGGGAGTATAGTTATCCCATCATTGTACCGAGCGGTTTGCCATCTGGTCTAGCAGCAAACGTATGGCGGCGGCCGAAAACGTGGCCGGCAGCGACGCGATCGACGCGTCGCTCTGCGCCGCCTGTGTGGGATCGAGCGGAACATGCACAAAGGCCGATCTCGTAGGCAGCTTGTTTTTTTGAGCGTAGTGCCGGGCTAAATAAAACGTGGCGTTGCACAAAAAAGTTCCCGCATGATGCGAGACCCGCGCCGGAAAACCGGCGTCGCGCAACTGCTGCGCCCACTCAGCCAGCGGCAAACGGCTCTGGTACGCCGCGGGGCCGTCTTGCACCAGGGGGCGGAATTGTTCGCAATCACCTTTCTCAAACCGATGATCTTCCGTATTGCCGTTGGCTTCGGTGGCGATGTTGAGTCCGAACGACTCCAACTGAATTTCAACGGCGCCGGGCGACTGCCCCAAGTGGAGCGAGTAGTCGTAATTCTCGGCGATGTCGGCCGACAACAAACGCTTCACCTCAGGATAGTCGACCGGGTACAGACGCGTCGTGACGTCAACCTCGCGCGGCAGGTTCTTGGTCAACTCCACGAGCGTCAGCCAACTTGCGTTCGTCTTCCAGCCGTCGTACGGCTTGAACGCGGTAATCAGCACTGAGGTCATATCATGTATCCAAGGTTTTCAAAGGCATGATCTCTGGGCGAGCGCCCCCCCGCCAAGTCTAAACGTGGAAACAGCGCCAATGCAAGAAAACAAAGGAGAAACGGCGGAAATCACCCCTCTATTTTTTGGGGGGGGTGCGCCTCATTCTTGGCGATGAGGAGGGCGGGGCCTCTCCCTCCTCAAAACGCAATGGGGTTGGCTCAGAGGCGGCGCAATCGGGAGAATTGTTGACAGCCGTGGGATTCTGTGTTATTACATGAAACTGCAGGGGTGTGTCAACTTCGTAACAGGTTTTGGCGCCCCAGGTTACGCGTCGTGCGTTGTTTTGACATTTTTAACTCACGGCGCTGCTTGTCTTTTTTCACGTCCCGACAACAGATCGAGGAGGCAATGTGATGTCTCGGCATTTCGAGCAGGTGAGTTTCGCCCGGGCCCAAAAGGGTTCCAGGGCCGACAGGATTTCCAGGGCCAAAAGGGGTTTTACGCTGGTCGAGCTTTTGGTGGTCATCGCCATCATTGGCATTCTTGTGGGCATGTTGTTGCCCGCGGTGCAAATGGCGCGGGAAGCCGCCCGCAGAATGCAATGCGCCAACAACCTCAAGCAGGCCGGCATTGCCCTGAATTTGTACCTGGAAGCCCACAAAGTGTACCCCTTCCGGCAAGGCGGCACGACGGGCGCCAACAGCAACGGCAGCTCCATTAGCGGCTGGGTGTTGATGTTGCCCTATTTTGAGCAGCAGGCGCTCTCCGATCAGATTAAGAGTCCGTCTGCCGGATTTCAAAAGGGAGGCCCGAGCCCTGATTTAGCCACGTTCGCCCCCTGGCGGCAACGGATTCCCATGTTCCTGTGCCCCTCCGACGGCGCCAATGATTCCGGCGGGGGCGATCCCTCCGACCCCTTCGGCCACACGAACTACGTATTCTCGGCGGGTGATTCGGCCGCTCGCAACAACGGCTTGAATACACCGCTGGCGAGCGTGGCCGCGGCGGTAAAACCTCGCGGTATATTCGGGCACAACTCACGAATAAAGCCGGCCGATATCAAAGACGGCCTCAGCAATACGCTGGCCATATCGGAGCGGGTCTATGCCGAAGAAGGCCAAGTGGCGCTCGGCGGCGTTGCAGTGGGAGTTTCGGTCGGTGGATCGAATGCGCCTCAAACCTGCCTCGCCATGATCAACCCAACCGACAAGGGCCTGCTCACGGGAACCACGGCCAATTGGTCTGGCCGACGTTGGCACGATGGTCGGCCCGGCTTTACCTCCTTCACAACCATTCTCGGCCCGAATTCGATTTCGTGCGCCGCCGCCAGCGACCCCGCCGCGCCGGGAATCTACTCCGCATCTAGCCACCATCCTGGCGTCGTCGTTTGCCTGTTTGCCGATGGCTCCACCAGAACGATCCCCGATTCGATCGACACCGGTGATTCCACCTTGATTGAAACGACGGCTCTCACCGGAAACCCTGGGCGACCCGGCAATTCGAACCCTTACGGCGTATGGGGCGCTTTGGGCACTCGAAAAGGAAAAGAAACGGACACCGCTCCTTAGAGTGACTAAAAATGGGGCGGCGTTCGTTTGAGAACGGCGCCCAGAAAAGCAACCACTGGGCGTGTGCGGCTGCAAGGTCGTACACGCCCTTTTTTTGTTGCCGGTGCATTTGCATTCCGCCCCTTCTCGCCCGATTGAATTTTTACGCAAAAAGCGTACCTTGGGCTGATCTTCGACACCACTCGTGAATCATTCCGAACCAGAGAACCCATGGGCAAGCAATACATTTTTACCGTCGACCACGTCACCAAGAAACACGGCCCGCGCGAAGTGCTCAAGGACGTGTTTCTGGCCTTTTACCCCGGCGCCAAAATTGGCGTGCTGGGCCGTAACGGCTCCGGAAAAAGCACGCTGTTGCGCATCATGGCCGGGGAAGATGAAGAGTTCGACGGCGAAGCCCGCCTGACCGACGGCTTCACACGCGGCTACCTTTCGCAAGAGCCGCAACTGAATCCTGAAAAAGATGTCTGGGGCAACGTCGAGGAGGCGGTGGCGGAGCGCCGCGCGCTGCTGACGCGTTACGAAGCGATCAGCTTGCAGCTTGCCGAACCGCTCGACGACGACAAAATGCAGCGCCTGTGCGACGAAATGGCCCGTCTCCAAGATCAGATCGAAGCTTCCCATACCTGGGAGCTGGATCGTGAAATTGAAATCGCGATGGACGCCATGAACCTGCCGCCCCGCGATGCGGACGTCGCCACGCTCTCGGGCGGAGAAAAACGCCGCGTGGCCCTGTGCAAGCTCCTTTTACAACGCCCTGACTTGCTGCTGCTGGACGAACCCACCAACCATCTCGATGTGGAATCGGTGTTGTGGCTGGAGCGGCATTTGGCCGACTACCCCGGAACCGTGGTGGCGGTCACGCACGACCGCTACTTCCTCGACAACGTGGCCCAATGGATCTTGGAGTTGGATCGTGGCGAGGGCATCCCCTGGGAAGGGAATTACAGTTCCTGGTTGGAGCAGAAGCAAGCCCGCATGGAGCGGGAGGAGCGTTCGGCAACGGCCCGCCGCAAGTCGTTGGCCAAGGAGGCGGAATGGATTCGCATGGCGCCGCGCGCCCGGCAAGCCAAGAGCAAGGCCCGCATCAAGGCCTACGAACAGATGGCCGGCGAACGTTTTGAAGAACGCGCCGACGAACTTGAAATTCAGATCCCGCCGGGCCAACGGTTGGGCGAATTGGTCGTCGAAGCGAAGGGCGTCTGCAAAGGCTACGACGACATCCAACTGATCGAAAACCTCGATTTCCGCCTGCCCGCCGGCGGGATTGTCGGCGTGATTGGCCCCAACGGCGCCGGAAAAACAACACTCTTCCGCATGCTGGTCGGCCAGGAGCAGCCCGACGAAGGCACGCTGAAAGTCGGCGACACGGTCGAGATGGGCTATGTCGACCAATCGCGAGACGACCTCTTGGCGGAAAACTCCGTCTTCGAGGAGATTTCCGGCGGCCACGAAACCTTTGAAATGGGCGGCCGAAAAATCAACGCCCGGGCTTATGTATCTCGCTTCAATTTTCGCGGCCCCGACCACGAAAAGAAAGTCGGCTCGCTTTCCGGCGGCGAACGCAACCGCGTGCAGTTGGCCAAACTTTTGCGTCGCGGCTGCAACCTGCTGTTGCTCGATGAACCGACCAACGACCTGGACGTCGATACGCTCCGCGCTTTGGAGGAGGCCATTTTGAGCTTCGCCGGTTGTGTCGTCGTGACCAGCCACGACCGCTGGTTTCTCGACCGCATCGCCACGCATATTCTGGCCTTCGAAGGCGATGGCCAACTGTATTGGTGCGACGGCAATTTCGAGACCTACGAACGCCAGCGGCGCGAACGCTTGGGCATCTCGCCCGATGCGCCCGTCCGCTTCAAATACAAAAAACTCCAACATTAATTGCCTCCTGCAAAAAGATCTTCCCATGACCCAGCACCCCATTTTGATTGACGGAGCATGGCGCGCCGCTGACGCCGCCAGTTTTTTCCAGGCCGAAAATCCCGCCACCGAGGAAATAATCCCGGGAGAGTATCCCGTCAGCCGCTGGAGCGATGTCGCCGCCGCGCTCGCCGCCGCTTCGCGCGATGCCCCGCTGCTGGCCAACATGCCGCCGGAAAAAATCGCCGCATTCCTGGAGCGGTTCGCCGAGAGGATTGAAGTCCGCGCCGAGGAATTGTCGGCCACGGCGCACGCCGAAACGGCGCTGCCTGTGTCGCCCCGCTTGGCCGCTGTCGAACTGCCGCGCACCACGAACCAACTGCGTTTGGCCGCCAGGGCCGCGCGCGATGGTTCTTGGCGCCGCGCCACCATCGATTCCGCCGCCAACATTCGCTCGTGCCTAGCTGCATTAGGACCGGTGGCGGTGTTTGGTCCTAATAATTTCCCCTTCGCTTTTGGTAGTATTTCCGGCGGCGATTTTGCCGCCGCCATTGCAGCGGGAAACCCGGTGATCGCGAAGGCCAACTCCTCGCATCCAGCAACCACGCGTCTATTTGCCGAAGAGGCGCACTTGGCCGCTCAAGAGACGGAAATGCCTCCCGCAACGGTGCAATTGATTTATCGCACCGCGCATCAAGACGGCGAGCGTTTGGTGGCCGATCCTCGCATCGGCGCCACCGGCTACACCGGCAGTCGGCGGGCGGGCCTGGCGTTGAAAGCGGCGGCTGATCGAAAGGGCAAACCGATTTATCTTGAACTTTCGAGCGTGAACCCGCTGGTCTTGCTACCCGGCGTGTTGCGAGAACGCGGGGCGGACTTGGCGGAAGAGTTCGGCGGGAGTTGCCTGATGGGCGTGGGGCAGTTCTGCACGAGTCCTGGAATTGTGCTGATGTTGTCGAGCCGCGAAGCAGATGCTTTCATCACGGGCGTGGCGGAAAAGCTGAATGCGGCGCCGGTCGGCACGTTGCTTTCGGCGGCGGTGCAGGCGTCGTTGGAAAAAAGCGTTGTTGCGTTACGCGATTCCGGCGCCGAACTTCTGGTGGGAGGCGCCGTGGGAGGCGGCGGCGCCGGCCGAAGTTACGCCAACACCTTGCTGCGAGTCGACGGCGGAAGATTTCTCATCGCACCGGCTGCCTTCCAGGAGGAAGCGTTCGGCAATGCGGCTTTAATCGTCGTGGCCGACGACGCCGACCAACTCGCCGCCATCATTGACCACTTGGAGGGCAATCTGACGGGCTGCATCTACAGCGCTGCCGATGGCGCCGACGACGCCCTTTACAACCAACTGGCGCCCCGGCTGCGAACTCGCGTCGGCCGCTTGTTGAACGATAAAATGCCTACCGGCGTAGCCGTTTCCATCGCCATGAACCATGGCGGACCCTTTCCCGCCACGGGCCATCCCGGTTTTACCGCTGTTGGCATTCCCGCCGCCATGCA
The DNA here is from genome assembly GCA_024276655.1 of Planctomycetota bacterium. GTDB lineage: Bacteria > Planctomycetota > Planctomycetia > Pirellulales > Pirellulaceae > SZUA-33. The sequence goes on along the minus strand of JAJRWU010000027.1, from coordinate 20,535 downwards.
CCGTTTCGCCGCGCTGCATTGTTACGACAACGTTCGCGGCCACCGCCTACCGGATTGCCTGCAAGACAAAAACCCCAACGGTGTGATGCAACGCTGCATCGACGGAAGTTGGTCAACCGCCGATGCGCCTTCAGCATGAAGCAGATTTACAATCAGGCGACGGAAGCACGGTCCGCAACCGGCGGGGAAACCACCGAAAGGCTCCGTTTGCCACCGCCTTGAGCACCGCCTTGAGCTGGCGCCTCGTCTTGAGGCTGCAATTCGCCGCGTAGAATACGCACGCCTTGCGGCGCCTCAATACCAATGGCAACACGATTTCCAGCGACGCGGTTGACGACAACCGAAATTCCATCGCCGATCATGATTTTTTGACCGGCCTTGCGACTGAGAACCAACATTTGCATCCTCCTTGAAACATGAGCCAACTCCGCCTATTGTGGCGGGTCTCTGGGTTTGATGCTCTCTCTATACGCAATGTTCGCGCCAACTTTAGAAAAAAACGAAAACAACACAATGTTTCCCGTAAGACATTGGTATAAAACATGTTATGCGACGCCTTTCAGGGCCGGCGATCTGCTAGCAAATTCGACTCGCCGTCTCGATTCGGGAGTCGCGTCTCGAATCGAGATCTAGTTTGGCACACATTGTGCCAATTTGAGGCGCGCCCGGCCAAACCATGCAATGAATAAACCGTGGAGTTCAGCCTTATGAATCGCGAAATGTGGCGTGTCTGGCGGGTGGTTATTTTTTCTCTGGGACTACTCAACGCCAGCAGCGCGCGGGCCGACGAGAAGACTGCGGCGGAGTCGCTTTCTCGGGCGAAAACACTGATTGCCAGAGGCGAGTCGGGGCTGGCGGTCAAGCAGCTTTCCAACGCCCTGGGAGCCAACCCCCAACTCGCCGAAGCCTATTACCTTCGCGGCAGGGAGAATTTCCGAATTTCGAAGTTTAAGGACTCATTGGCCGATTTCGACGCCTATGTCCAACTGCAACCCAATCGGCGGGCCAGTTTGTGGGAGCGCGGCATCACTTGCTATTACGCCGAGGAGTTTCTCGCCGGCGCCAAACAGTTTGAACTCTATCAGACCTACCTCAACAACGACGTGGAAAACGCCACGTGGCGATATCTTTGCCTGGCGAGAGATCCTCAAACAGGGCTGGAAAAAGCTCGGCAAACGCTGTTGCCGATCACGAATGATCGCCGCGTGCCGATGATGCAAATCTACGCCATGTATCGAGGGAAAATGACGCCCCATGAGGTCCTCAAAGCGGCTCGCGGCGGCGAACCGACGGAAGCCGAGTTACGACAAAGGCTATTTTACGCCCACCTTTACATCGGCCTGTACGAGGAAGTTGGCGGCCGGGCGGCGTCGGCCAAATCGCACCTCCAACTGGCGGCGGAAAAGTACCCGATCAACCACTACATGGGCGATGTAGCACGCGTTCATTGGAAGCGATTCCAAGTGATGGCTTCGCCGTGAAAGCCCGGCGATCACCTTTCGGACGGGCCTTTAGGCGAGCGGTAAATCCCCTCATCTACTGCAAGCCTTAATTCGCCGCGGCTTCGAACAGCGGCATTCGCAGCGTCCGCCCTATTCCCCGCACCACGACCTGGCCCGAAACCGTTTCCACCGCGTAGGCCGCGCCGGTGAGCGGGTTCGTTCGGTAGTCGGGCAGAGGCGTTTTCAAAGAGGTTGCCAAGGCCAACGCCCATGCTTCATGCGACGCCCGATCTTGCGCGTGCAACGCTTGCGCCAACTCGATTTCCTCCATCGTCAGAAGAATGCGTTCGCTCACGATCGGACGGTTCCCTTCAGTGCGTTTCTGCCGCATTTGGCGGCGAATCTGGGCAAAGGCGTCGCGGCGCTGGTAGTAGGGATTGTGGCAAGCTTCGATCAGCAGCCGCATCGCCCGCAGATAAAACAATTCGTCGCTATCGACGTTTTTCAATACGGCATCCAGCTCGCCGGCTTACCGCATCTCCTTCAATTCCGACCAGTTGAGCAAGGTCGCGATTTCGCCCGATCGCACAATTTCAAAGGTGTGTAGACCGAGCGCTCGGTCTCCCGCCCAAACCGAGGCATCGCTTGGCCAACGAGCCAATTGGCCGCCGATAAGCTCTTGTAGTTGTAGTATCAGATCTCGATCGGCTTCCGGATGGCGGACCAACCGCTCGACAATACTCAGGGCCGCAGCGCGGCAATGCGCCGCCTCGCGCCGGGCGGCCAACAGTTTGACTTCCCCCAAGAGTTCGGCCATCCGGTAGACACGGCGGAGCGAGGTGACGATGTCCGACGCTTGGCCCGATTCCAACGTGGTGCTGGCGCTCAAGATTTCCAACCGGCAGCCGACTCTGGCGGCGAGAATAAATTTCGTATCGGCGAGCAGCCCTTTGCCGTAGTCGAAATGGAAGTCGTTGTTTCGCCGTTCGAGGGCGTCGCGAAAGACCCTTAAAGCGGTTTGTTGCGTGGCCATCAGCATTTGCGAATTCGCCGACGACTCCGGCCCCACGACAAAACGGCCATTGGAGAACAACACCGCCAGCCGCCGATCGAGTTGCTCCAGGGCGTCGACGGAGCCCAGGCGGTCGAGCACCGCGGCCACATTTTCGGCATCGGGCAAGCCCTTTTTTTTCCCCAGAGCGGTCAGTTGGGCGGGGGCGCCGTGCTCCGCTTCGATTCTGGCCAGCTCATTCTGCAATTCGGGGTCGTGGCTGGCCCGAAGAAACGGTAAGTCGCCCAGGTTTTTGCCGAACTGGGCGGCATTTTGGGGTGAGTGGCGGCCGCATCCAACCAACAGAACGGCCAGCAGCGCCAGCACCCTTCGAGAGGGGACGGAGAACATCGCCGCGCCTCCTTGCATTGAGGGCTTTACCTAGGCTCCGAGAAAATCAGGCCGCTGCTTACGGCGCCAGCTTTTCGTGGGCCGAAAGGATCAACTCTTCCGTTTCCGCCCAATCGATACATCCATCGGTGATCGAGACGCCATACTTGAGAGCTTTTGGGTCGGCCAGCTTCTGATTTCCGGCCTGTAGGTTACTCTCCAACATCAGGCCGATGATGGCTTCGTTTCCAGCGGCGCGTTGTTGGAGTAGGTCGTTGAAAACAATATGCTGCCGGGTCGGATCTTTTCCGGAATTGGCGTGGCTGCAATCGACCAGAATTCGCGGCGAACCGCCCGCTTTTTTCAGCCGCTGGGCCACGTCAGCCAATGATCCCGCGGAATAATTCGGGCCCGACCGACCGCCTCGCAAAATCAAATGCCCCCAAGGATTTCCCTTGGTGGTGAGAATGCAAGTGCGGCCTTCGGTATCGATTCCCAGAAAACGGTGTTTTGTTTTGGCGGCGCTCATGGCGTCGATCGCGACTTGCACGGCTCCGTCGGTGCCGTTTTTGTAACCCACCGGCATGGAAAGACCGCTGGCCATCTGTCGATGGGTGGGCGATTCCGTCGTGCGGGCGCCGATCGAAGCCAAGGTGATTAAATCCGCGATGTACTGCGGCGTGATCGGCTCCAGCATTTCCGTGGCGGCCGGCAGACCCATTTCGGCAATCTCCAACAAAACCGATCTCGCCAAACGCAAGCCCTCGGGAATGTCGAAGGTGTCGTTCAAATGCGGATCGTTGATCAGGCCCTTCCAACCGACCGTCGTGCGCGGCTTCTCGAAATAGACGCGCATCACGAGAAACAGCCGCTCTTGCACCTTCGCGGCAAGCTTCCGCAAGCGGCGGGCGTATTCCAAGCCCGATTCAGGATCATGGATCGAACAAGGTCCCACCACCACCAGCAGGCGTTTATCCTCACCGCTTAAAATACGCTTGACCGCCTCTCGCCCGCCGACCACCGTGTTGTTTGCGGTTTCACTTGCCGACAACTCGGCCCGCAATTCCTGAGGGGTGATCAGACGTGTTGCGCTGAGAACATTGATGTTGTCGGTCGGTCGCATAATCATTCAAATATGTGCTGGAGGAAGGCTGCTAGTGCTTTGTCACAGCTAAGAATTAGGGTTGCAAGATATCAGCCGCAGGGCGCTAGCCCACGGTTTTCCTGCTCAGAACCGTGGGCTAGCGCCCTGCGGCTGATCCTAAAATTAAGCTGTGACAAAGTACTAGGGGAAATGATCGTGGAAGGCGGCTGGCCGAAGACGCCGCCCAAAGGTCCACGACGCATCGAATCGGTCGCTCACAAGCGAATTAATTCACTCAGTGGGGGCATCATACCACGAACTTCGATCGGCGCGAGGAGCCAAGGAAATTGACAAAACCGGCTTGGCGCCTCCCTCGCCCGGTCTTTTGACATTTTACCATGTGTCAATTGTTTTGATTAAAACTTCGGGTTTGTCTTTGCAGCGGCGGCTGGCGGCTGGCTATATTACATATGCCTTCGCGCTCGCACGCTGGTGCGAATGAGCTTTTTTCCCACTTTGTTTCATCAGGAGCTTAACACCGATGAAGAAACTGTTTCTTTTGGGAGCCGCCGCATGCAGCGCGGCTCTGTTGTTGACCATGGTCGTGACGGGGCCCGCCAACGGCCAGGTTACCAAGGGGAAAACTCGCCCCTTGACCACCCACCAACTCATGGAAGGTTTGGTCGGACCGAATTGTGGCGGGCTGAGCAAGGCATTAAAGGCCAAACCCGCCGACGCCAAGGCCTGGAAAAAAGTGGCCACGCAAGCCGCCCTCTTGAACGAAGCAAGCTACATCCTCATGGCTGACGGACGCTGCCCCGATGGCGTTTGGGCCGGCGCCGCCAAAACACTGCGCGAGGGAAGCGCCGCCGTGTTGAAAAAAATTGAAGCCAAAGACGCTGCCGGCGCTCAAGCCGCCTTTGCTGGCATGACCAAGGCATGCGGCGCTTGCCACAAGGTCCATAAGAAGGCGCACAAGCACTAGGAGCCGCACATTTCCCTGTGCGAAACCTCAAGTCCCTGTGCGAAACCTCAAGCTTTTGGGGCGGCGTTGCCTGCCAACGCCACCCCTTTTTTATGCGCCGACCGACATTGATGGTAAATTAATTCCCTTCGCTCGCCTTAAAAGATGGAACAGCCCGTTGGCGAATGTGCGGCCCGCCCCATCCAGGTAAATTCGATTTGCTCCGGCGTTTCGCCCCTTCCGCGAATTACCCCCCATGCGGTATGGTGGAGCAATTGGCGTCTTTACTTCATTCTTCGGTGCGTTTATGGGTTCGTCCGACAAATCTGAGATCACTTACTCCTTCGTCAGCCTGGGCTGCCCCAAGAATTTGGTGGATAGCGAGCGCATGCTGGGTTTGCTGCGTCTAGATGGTTACAAATTGGTCGCCCAGCCGCGTGGCGCCGATTTTGTGGTGATCAACACCTGTGGGTTCATTGAGCAGGCGCGCGAGGAATCGTATCAAACAATTCGCGAAATGGCCGACTTGAAAAAAGCCGGCGACCTCAAGGGCATCATCGTTTCAGGCTGCCTAGCCGAGCGGCAAAAGGAAGCGTTGCTGGAGGAGTGCCCGGAAATCGATCACCTGGTGGGCGTGTTCGGGCGAGATGAAGTGACAAAAGCGGCCGACCGGCTGCTGGGCGACCAAACGGAGCAACGCAGCATTTTTCGACCGGCGCCGGTTCGCGCGTTGTCCGATGTCGACCGCCTGCGCATCACGCCCAAACATTTCGCCTACCTGAAAATTTCCGAAGGCTGCGACCGCCTCTGCACGTTCTGCGCGATTCCCAAAATGCGCGGCAAGCACGCCACCAAACCGCTCGACGATGTGATTGCCGAAGCACGGCAGTTGGCCGACGACGGCGTGAAGGAATTGATCATCGTCGCACAAGACACGCCGTATTACGGCATTGATCTGTACGGCGAACCTCGGCTGGCGGAACTGCTCACGCGGCTGGAAAAAATTGATGGCCTGAAGTGGATTCGCCTGATGTACTTCTATCCGATGTATGTCGACGACGCGTTGATCGAAACGATTGCCCGAAGTCGGAAGATCGTTCCGTATCTTGACATGCCGTTGCAACATATCAACGACGCCATGCTGCAACGCATGGCGAGGCGCGTCTCGCGGCGGGAAACCGAAGCGTTGCTGGAAAAAATGCGGGCGAAAATCAAAAACCTGGTGCTGAGAACCACGTTCATCACCGGCTTCCCCGGCGAGACGGAAGAACAATTCACCGAGTTGTGCGACTTCGTCGAGCAACAGCGTTTCGAACGGATGGGTGTTTTCACCTATTCGCTGGAGCCCGATACGCCGGCCGCGAAACTGCCCGACCATCTCGCCGAAGAAGTCAAAACGTCGCGTCAGGAGCGGCTGTTGGCCGCCCAGCAAACGATTGCCTTCGAGTGGAATGCGCAGCAAGTCGGCCGAAAAATCGAGGTTATTCTCGATCGGCGCGAGCCGCATGCAACCGATGTTTGGGTGGGCCGATCAAAGGCTGACGCCCCAGACGTCGACGGCCTTGTTTATGTTACCGGCAGTGGTTTAATGGAGGGGCAAATCGTTCGCTGTGAAATCGTTTCGGCCGATGGCTACGATTTGATCGCGGTGGCCGGGCAAAACGAAAGCCGCCGCAGCCAGAAACGTCGCGGCGGCCGCCGTAGCGCCGCGAAAAACTAAACGACTACCGGCTAGAAGCCGGTAGGTTCGGCGAAAGAAGTCGTGAGCTACGGACTGAAGTCCTTCGCACGCGACAAAAGAAAACACGCAACCTTCCTCAACAGAGGCAGCCAATGAAAAAGACGCCCTAAAAAATCTCTGTGCTCTCTGTGGCCTCTGTGGTTACATTTCCTTCCACTGGATTTCTTTGCGGTGACCGAACCCTTGCCGCCTCAAGAAAAACCTAAAGGATTCGCCTGAAGGCGAGGGTTTTAGACCCATCGCAAGGACAATAAAGAGCAATGCCGGAATTTATTTGCCGTATTAAAAGCCCGGCATTTTGGAAATGCCGGTATTTTCCCGCGAAACTCGCCGTGGCGAAATTTTCGCTGCCCCAATAACGCGTTACTTCAAACAGCACGAACGTATGTCGACCGTTTCTGAAAAGTCGTTGCGAGAACAGTTCTCGAATGTTCCCAACCAACTCACCTTGGCGAGGCTGGTGTTGTCGGTGGCCGTGTTCGCCTTGATTCCGCTGGGATTTTACGTCGCGGCCTTGGTCGTGTTTGTCATCGCCGCGGCGACCGATTGGATCGACGGCTATTGGGCGCGGAAGTACGGCCAAGTGACAAAGCTGGGCCGCGTGTTCGATCCTTTCGTCGACAAAATTCTGATCTGCGGGGCTTTTATTTCGTTGGTCGCGGAGCAGAATTCGGGCATCGCGGGCTGGATGGCGGTGGTCGTGGTGGGACGCGAACTATTGGTCACGGTGCTGCGCAGCATGATCGAACAGAGCGGCGGCGACTTCTCCGCCAGCTTCGCCGGGAAATTGAAAATGGTGTTTCAATGCGCCGCGGTGATCGCCTCGCTTTGCCTGTTGCACCAGGGCGGCGTGCTCGAACAAACCGGAATGCTCCCATCGGTGGTGTTGGCCGCGGCTTGGCTGGCGGTGTTGTCGACCATCTATTCCGGCGTCGGCTACCTATTCGCCGCCGCCAAATTCCTGCGGGTGTAACGATCGCCGCGGGTTCACTGTATTTGCATCCGCGGCGCGACTGAGCGGCCGTATCTGGAAGGGGGCGTTGGCGCTCACCTCCGGCGGCGCCTAGGCCGGCGGGTGTTTGGCGGCGGGGTGTTTGCTGGCTTCCAACGACTCCAGCGGCACGAACGCTCCGGGCGGCTGGGCTGGGTCGGCGCTGCCGTGGGCTGGGTCGCCGCTGCCGCAGCCTTTGCAGGTCGATCCACAACCGCCGCCGGTTCCAGCAGCGGTGCGCCACAGACGGCGAACGATGTAGATCACGGCCCACAGAAGAATGGCGGCGACCAGTGCGTCTTGGATCGAAAAAGATGGCATCGATATCGAGAAGAGCGTCATCCTGCTAACCACCATGTGCCAATTTGGAAGGTTGCCAGTGAACCCAGGTAGGCCAGCGTCGTCATATAGACAAACGTAAAAACCGGCCAACGGTAGCTGTTCGTTTCGCGCCGAATGGTGGCCAAGGTGGCGGCGCATTGGGCGCACAGAGCGAAGAACACCATGACGGAAAGGGCCGTGGGGATGGTGAACACGGGGCAGTCGGAGCCGTCCCATTTGGCGTCGCGCAGGGTTTGTTGCAAAGAGGTGGATTCGGCGTCGGTTTCGTCTTCTCCCAGATTATAAATGACGCCCAGCGTGGCTATGACCACTTCGCGGGCCGGAAAAGAAGCGATCGTGGCGCAGCCGATTCGCCAATCCCAGCCGAGCGGCTTGACCACCGGTTCAATAAAATGGCCGGCCGCGCCGAGGTAGCTTGTCTTCAGGTACTCACCGGCAATTTTCGCCTCGACGGCCGACTTTTCCTTGGCGGCCAGCGCCAAGAGCGTTTCAGCGGAGGGGGCATCGCTGTTCTCCAGCGATTCGATGCGATGTTGCAATTCACTCCGCTTTGCCAACAAGCCGGGTGAAATTTGGCTCTCATGGTGGGGAAAATAGGCAATTGCCCAGACGACCACCGTCACGGCGAAAATCAAGGTTCCGGCGCGGCGCACAAAAGCAAAGCCGCGATCGAGCATGCGGTGCAAAACCATTTTGGCGGAAGGGAGTTTGTAGGTCGGTAGCTCCATCACGAACGGCGGCGCCTGCCCCGGAAGAATGGTTTTTTTGAGGATGAATACGACCACCACCGCCGTCGCGATTCCCAAAAAGTACATGCCGAACATCGTGGCGCCGGGAAGCCGGAAAAATCGCAGGCCGAACAGCGGGATATCCGGAATAAAGGCCGCGATCATCAGTGTATAAACCGGCAGCCGGGCGCTGCAACTCATCAGCGGCGCGACGAGAATCGTGACTAGTCGGTCGCGCGGGTTTTCGATCACGCGGGCCGCCATCACGCCGGGAATCGCACAGGCGAACGACGAAAGCAACGGAATGAACGACTTGCCGCTCAAGCCCACGCGCGACATCACACGGTCCATCAGGTAGGCCGCCCGCGCCATGTAACCGCAGTCTTCGAGTATCGCGATAAAGAAGAACAGCATGAAAATTTGCGGCAAGAAAACCAACACGCCGCCCACGCCTTCGATCACGCCGTTGACCAACAGCGAACGCAACGCGCCCTCCGCCGTAACCGCTTCCGCCGCCATCACCAGCCAACTGTTCAATTTTTCGATGCCCAACGACGCCGGCTCCGCAATGTAAAACACCGATTGGAACATCGCCAGCATCACCAACACAAAGGCGAGCGTGCCCCAGGCCCAATGCGTGAGCACTTTGTCGATGCGGTCGCTCCAGGTGGTCCGATGGATGCTGGGCCGCGAAGCGACGCCGTCGAGCATTTTCGACACCCAGCCATAACGGGCCATGGCTTCCACGCCCGGCGCCGGGCAGCCCGCCTTTTGCAAACGGGTGCGGGCTTCTTGAATGGCTTCATGAATACCTTGATCGATATCTCGATCGAGAATCGGCTCTAGGTAACCGCCGGTATCCAGTAACAGACGCTCCACTAAATACCTTGGCAGGTCGCGAGAATGCTCCTTGGCGATGCGCTCCAAAAAGGCGACTTCCTCCTGGAACGCTTCGGGAAACGGGCTCTCCGGCCGCGCTGGCTCTTGGTGGGCGGCTTGGGCCAATTCCTGTTTCAGTTCTTCAATGCCCCGCCCGCGATTGGCTTGGATTTCGACGACCGGAATCTGCAACCGGTTTCGCAGGGCTTCGACGTCGATCAATACGCCCTTTTCCCGGGCGACGTCTTGCATGTTCAAGGCCAACACCGTGGGGCGTTCAAACTCCAACACCTGGCTGACCAAGTACAGATTCCGCTCCAGATTGCTTGAATCGACAATGCACAAGATGGCGTCAATCGGCGCGACATCGTCCCGCCGCCCCAGCAGAACGTCGACGGAAATCATTTCGTCAGGACTGCGCGGCGCCAGACTGTACGAACCGGGCAGGTCGACCAGCGTGAAATCTTGTTGGTCGATTCGCAGGCGGCCTTGTTTTTTTTCGACCGTCACTCCGGGGTAGTTGCCGACCTGCTGCCGGGCGCCCGACAACGCGTTGAATAGCGTCGACTTTCCCGTATTGGGGTTGCCGATCAGGACAACCGTAATGGTTTTGGAGGAAGTCGAGTGAGACATGGGAAAGCGGTGTGGGTTTAGACGCTATCAGACGCGGGCAACTCAATTTCCACGCGGGCGGCTTCATTTTTACGCAAGCTGAGGCGGTAACCTCGAAGTTCAATTTCCAGCGGATCGCCCAGCGGGGCGGAGCCCACCATCGAAACGGCTACGCCCGGCGTGAGCCCCATTTCCAAGATGCGCAGACTGATTTCGTCGCCGCCGGTAACTTGCAACACGACCGCTCGACCGCCCAAAGGCAGCTCCGCCAAGGTGGTCACTGGCTTTCCTCCACCAGCACGTGCAGGGCGTCGGTCCTACGAAAACAGACCTTATTTCCCGCCAAACGAATAATGCAAGGATTGCCTCCTTGCACCATCTCGACCGCCGCGCCTGCTCGTAAACCTAACTCCTCCATGCGACGAACTTCCTCCACGCCGCCCATTAGTTGGGTTACCCGACCGCTGGCGCCGGCTGTAAGGAGTTGAAGCGGAATCATTTGCGATGTTTAGGTAGGAGTGATGGGGAAGCTTTTTACGGCGGAAAAACGAAGTTTTGCAATAAACCGCCGCCAAAACACATTTTCCGGCCGTACGAGGCGTAATTGAGATTGAGACAGGTTCTCAATCCAGCCGGTAATTGATCATACCCGGAGCGGGCGTTGTGGGCAATATCCGCCCGCGAAATTAGTGCCTGGGGAGAAAGGCGTGGATTCGACGCCCCAAGCTCCCCTGCCAAATACGGGCCATTCCCCAAGTGGTCTGTCAGCATTGAATTTTAGGATTAGCCGCTGGGCGCTAGCCCACGGTTGTACAGGAAAAACCGGACGCTAGCGCGTTCCGGCTGATTTGAGCAATCCGAATTTTCATCCGTGACAAATCACTAGGGCCATGCACTGCGTGCTAGACTTGACAGGACCTCGCTGCGGAGAATGCTTGCTCGCTCCGGCGGGCGGTGGTCGAATGCGTGTTGGTGAAACCGTTGTTGTGTATTCCTCACTGTGGGAGAGCTTCATGCGATTCGGCTTGATAGCGGCCTTTGCGGTGCTTGCTCTGGCTACGCCGGCCAGCGGTCGTGATGTTTATGTTAATAATACGATTGGCGACGATCGTTACGATGGCTTGGAGTCCCGCCCGCTGACGCGCGGCATCGGTCCTGTGCATTCCATCGGCCGGGCGCTGCGAACGGCGGGGCCTGGCGACAGAGTCGTGATAGCGAACACCGGCGTTCCCTATTATGAATCGATCACGTTGCAGGCCGGCAAGCATAGCGGCATCCCAGGATTCCCGTTTGAATTGGTCGGCAACGGCGCCACTCTCGACGGCTCCGCGCCGTTGAATAGTTTTGTCTGGCAGCCCTATCAAGGCGACGTGATGCGATTTCGCCCGGCGCGTCTGACCTTCCAACAACTGTTTCTCGACCACGCCCCGGCCGCGCGTGCTCCGCTGGGCGAAAACCCGCGTTTGGTTCCAGACCTCCAACCGCTGGAGTGGTGCTTGTGCGGCAACTGGGTTTATTTTCGCGTGGAGGCGGGTCGTCTTCCGCATCAATACGATTTGCGCTACGCCCGCTATACGGTTGGCGTGACATTGTACGAAGTTCACGACGTGATCATTCGCGACCTCATCACCCAAGGATTCGTGCTCGACGGAATAAACGCCCACGACGGCGTTCGCCGCACAAGGCTGTTGGGTATCACCTCGCGGGGAAACGGCCGTAGCGGCATCTCGATTGGCGGCGCTTCGCAAGTCGATTTGGAAGCCTGTTTGGTTGGCGCCAATGGCCAGGCGCAGGTGCGAACCGAAGGCCAGTGCCGCGTGAGAATCGTGAACTGCGATTTGATCGACGACGCCGCGCCGGCGTTGGAAAAAAAAGGCGGCCGCGTCGAAGTCGTGCAAGAAGCCGTGGCGGAACCGGCGGCGTTTTAGGAATTGGTCCCGCTCGATAAATAACGGTCGCATTTGTGTAGCCATCGTCGCCAGACGGTGGATGAGCGGTGAACCATCCCACGCTCTGGCGAGCATGGCTACGACACTAATTTTCCACTCGATGCTTAGCCCCGAATTTACCTACCGAATTAAAAGCCCGGCATTTTGAAAATGCCGAGCTTTTTTGAGCTGTAACCGGGAACCTGCCCAAACCGGCTGCCGCCCAGACCCGCTAAAACGCCGAGGCGATGCATTTTATCGGCCTCGCCTTTTGCTACTCCGCACAACCAGCAAAGTCTGCGTATGGCTCAAGATCGTTGCAAACCGGACCGATAAGAAACTCCGAAGCGTGCATTATCTCAAACGGCCGAAAATTTGTAACTTGGATCGAGATAGTGCAATGGCGTCAAATCATGCCGAGCGACGTTTACTTAGGAGTGTTCGAGAAATAATTGTCTGATAGTCGCCTTTCGCTCCGCGAAAGAGCGCTACTTTCGCGGAGCGAAAGGCGACGCCCATTTCCCGAACGGTCCTGACGCCGGTAGCGTGTTTCATTAGCTCGCCGTAACGATAGGAACGACCGGAATGGAAGTCCGCCAATCGAGTCAGCCGCCTGAATTGCGGAAGCTGCCTGTTCTACTAAGGCTGCGCGACCTCACACCGGCGCCTGTTCCAGAGCCACCGAATTCCGAAAACGATACTGGCTCTGAGTCGCCTGCTCAGGTCGGCGAGTTACGGCGTGAGCGTCGGCGACGCCAAGCCGTGGTGGGAGCATCGGCGTTTCGGCATACGCGTGCGATCGTCGCGACGGCGGCGGTGCTGGTTCTTGGTCTGGGATACTTCGCACTTCGCAGCGGCGGATCAAGCGATGCGCCTGTTGCAGAGCAGGCGTGGGAGACCGACAGCGAAGCTGCCGAGCTTTCTCCTCCCACAGTGACGCTCGACGCAGGATTCTGGGAGGAAGGCGAGGCATCGTCTGAACCCGCGCTCGCCAAGGAGCCGAACAACGCGCCGCCGTCCTCTTCCGCGCCCCAGTCGAGAACGCCGTATCAGGCGGTGGAATCGCCGCCCGACTCCCAAACGCCCTCTCCGGTGGCCGCTTCGCCGCAGCCTCCCCTAACCCCGCCGATTCCAACGGCCGCCGTGGTCGAATTGCCGCCCGAAAACGAGGCCTTTGCCATCGCGCCGCCACAAGCTGAAGTCGCGCAGCCCAACACGCCTCCGGCGTATCCTACGACCGGCGTGCAGTATTCCGTGCGGCCCACCTTACAACTCCCGACTGCGGGCGCCCCTCGTTACCGCGCGCCTCGGCGCCAAACGAACCTTCCTCCCGCGACGAACCCCTATGGCTCGCAAAACCCTTCCGCCCGAACAACGCCTGGCTCTTACCAGCGGTAAGCACTAGAGAAAATACGACATGAGCACTCTCGACAAAGCTTTTATTCAAGCCTTCACAAAACGTCCTCAGGATTCGCCGTCGGACCATGCCTCGGCCGCGCCGCACATTGCAGCAACCACCGCCGGTCATGCCACCGCCGATCATATCGAAAGCGGCGGCTTGGAAACGGTGGCGGTTACGTTCGCCGATGGCGTTTGGCGGCGCGTCGATCGCCCGGCGCCCTCCAATGCGATTTCCTCGCCCCACATACCAATCCGCAAAGCAGGCCGCCAACCCCCTACGTCGAACGTTCAGGATGCGGCAGTGCGCCGCGACGCGTATGAAACGACGACCGGCCTGCATACTTGCCCGGTCCTGGAGGAGGAGGCGATCAGTCCCGCGACTTTCGCCCTCACCGCCGCCATGGAGTCGGCTGTGCGCGGTTGGCAAACCGAAACGCAAGTCGTGGCGCTTCGAACCGAAGAAAACACACCCTCCCGACCGACAGCCGAACAAGAGGATCAAGCCGACGCAGCAGCGAAGCGCGCGCTGGCCAACCGCTGGTCGGCGCCCTATTTTGGCGTCGTGGAAATGCTGGCCGACCAAACGCAGTCGCTGAGTGTCGCGGTTTACGAAGATTGGGAGCTTCCCGCGCCGGTGGTTGAACAGGAAGCCCCTCAGACGCCGCAAGAACCTCCGCTTCCGGATCCCTGCTTCCAATGGACAGACGCCGGCTACCACGACACCGGTTTTTCCCTCGAAATGCTCACCAACATGGTGATCGCACCTGAAGAATCGGCTGCTCCCATTGCGGCCTCCGTTGCGTCGGAGGCCTTCGTGACGCCGCCAGCCGAGGATATTGCTCAAGAAGAGGCGGTTGCCGAAAAAATTGTAGAAGGCTATGTAGGAGACGTCGCAGTAGAAGACGTCGCAGTAGAAGACGTCGCAGTAGAAGACGTCGCAGTAGAAGACGTCGCAGTAGAAGACGTCCAAGAAGACCCTAAAGAAGACACCGTGGAAGCGTCGCCTCCGGCCCTTGTCGAAACCGCGCCGCCAGAGGAAACGCCAGTTGTGGCCGAACCGGCGGCGCCGGTTGCGGAACAGCAAGTGGTGGAACACCCCATTGCGGCGGAGCAAATAGTAGAACAGCAAGTGACGGAGGAGTCGGTTGTCGCGGAACAGCCGAAGGCGGAGGAAATCGCACCGGAGCAATCGGCCGCCTTAGTGGAAACAGCGCCGCCAAGTCCGAAAGTGTTTGCGCCTTCTTGGGAGGTCGACCAATTCAAATGGCCGGCGATCGTCGACAAACTCATCGGCGAAGAGCACGAGCAACTAGAGCAGGTGGCGGTCCGGTTGTTGGAAGAGGCTCGCGACGGAAAGAACCTGCTGGCGGTTACCGGCGGCATGCGTGGAGAAGGCCGCACGACGCTCACGCTGAGTCTGGCTCGTCTGGCCTCCCAGCTTGGCCATACCGTGGCGATTGTCGACGCCGACTTCGCGCACCACGAAATCGGCCCTCAATTAGGGCTTGATATCCCGCAAGGCTGGGAGTGCGTGGTCAGCGAAAAGCTTCGTCTGGAGGAAGTGGCGGTTGTTTCGTTGTCGGACCGACTCACTGCCTTTCCGCTCGGTTCGTCGGCCGCGAACACCTCGCTCGACGGCGAACGTGTTTCCGTGGTGCTCCAGCAGTTGGCGGAAGCGTTTGATCTGGTGTTGGTCGACCTGGGACCGGTCGAGGCGTCCGCCCAGCAAGGCAATGAATCGGATAAGGCGGGCTTGGCGGCGCGGGCCATTTTGGTGCAAGACGCCCGCCGACCCAACGAAGCCCAATTGCAGGATATCGTTCGCCGACTCGACGCCTTGGGAATCGAGGCCTTGGGCGTCGTGGAAACTTTCCGGCCAGCAGCCTAATGGCAAATTGGCGGCATTGAAATCACACACAGGATCAGTTGTTGTTTTCTGTCCGACTCCCGCCCTTGGCGGCCTCTCACAACACGGCGACATAGCGCGATGTACGAACCATTTTGGGGCCTGACAACAAAACCGTTCGAGCATTGCGCCGATCCGGCGTTCTACTATTCCAGCGAAACGCACCAAGGCGCCATGCTCAAGCTTCGCTATGCCGTCGAAAGCCGTCGTCACGCGGCGTTGCTGGCCGGCGGCGCCGGGCTTGGAAAAACACTCTTGATCGACATGCTCAAGCGACAGTTCCAGGCTGAAATCTCGCCGATGGTTTCGATCGTCTACCCGCAAATGCCCGCCGCGCAACTGCTCCAGTACATCGCTGAAGAGCTTCACTACGCGACGGCCAATGAGGATGCCGCCAATGGGGATGCCGTCGCCGATACGGAGGCTGCGCCTTCGATTGTCGGCAGTATCCGCCGGATAACACAAATACTGCGACGCAACGCGCAAGAAGGCCGGCACGCCGTGATCGTGGTCGACGAAGGGCAACGCCTTCCCGAAAATGGCGCCCTGGAAACGCTACGGCTCTTGCTCAATCTGGAAGACAACGGCGCCCCGCTCTTTACCCTGCTCTTGCTCGGGCAACCCACGCTTTTGCCCGCCCTTGATCGGATGCCCGAACTCGACGAACGCCTGGGCGTCAAATGCTTGTTGCGACCGTTCTCCTTCGACGAAACCTCGCAATACATCGGCCATCGTTTGCAGGCGGCCGGCGCGCAACGCCAGATTTTCGCCCCTCCCGCGATCGAAGCCATCCACTACCTGACACAAGGCAGTCCGCGACGCATCAATCGTCTGTGCGACTTGGCCTTGCTGGTCGGCTTCGCCGAAGAACGCGACACGCTCGGTTGTGAGCAAGTGGAATCGGTGGCGGACGAGCTCATGGCCGTCGTTCCCGACTAAAGTGAAATGAAGGCGGCGTCTCGCCGCATCAAACGCGGCGTGCTCCGTCGCTTCCCGCTAGACTTTAACCACCGACTGGTAGTAGTCGATCGATCGCCGGAGCCCTTCTTCAAAGGAAACCCGGGGCTCGTAACCCAGCAAGGTTCTGGCGGTCGTGATATCAGCCAGACTCTCTCGAACATCGCCCACCCGGGCCGGTTCATGCCGTGGTTCGATGGTCAGGCCCAGCATTTGCTGGAGGGCGTCGATCAACTCCAACAGATTCGTTGCGCGGCCGTTGGCCACATTGATGGTGCGGCCCGCGACGCCTTCCGCATCGGCCGCCAAAAGATTGCCATGCACGACATTGTCGATATAGGTAAAATCTCGTGATTGCAAGCCGTCGCCGAAAATCACGGGTTGCTGGCCGTCCAACATGGCGGTGATAAACAACGGAATGACGGCCGAATAGGCGCTGCCAGGATCTTGCCGCGGTCCAAACACGTTGAAATAACGAATCGCGACGGTTTCCAAGCCATATGTGTGATAAAAAGCCTGCAAATAATACTCGCCGGCGAGCTTTGCCGTGGCGTACGGAGACAACGGCGCCGGCAAATCCGATTCCCTCTTGGAACTGTTCGGTTGATCGCCATAGGCGCTGCTGGAGGCGGCGTAAACAACCCGCCGCACGCCGCCGCGTCGCGCCGCGTCTAACAGATTCACCGTTCCGGTAACGCAGGCGGCGTGTGTTTCGAGCGGGTTTTCCACACTCCGTGGCACGCTGGCGAGCGCCGCTTGGTGAAAAATGCAGTCAACATCCTGGACCGCCTTCGCGACAACCCGCGAATCGACCAAGTCGCCTTCGATGAATTCAAAGCGACCTTCCAAATGCTCTAGGTTGCTGCGAAAGCCCGTCGACAAATTATCGAGAACGCGCACCCGGTCGCCGCGCTCCACCAAGGCGGTGGCGATGTGAGAACCGATAAAACCAGCCGCACCTGTAACGAGAAACGTGCGCATGTTCGCCCTTGCATAAAAATGGAGCCAATGGCGGCGTCTTTTCCGCTTGCCCAACCGCCACGGTGTTTACCTTCAATACGGCGTCTGAACCGCCAGCGGATCGGAACGCCACAACTATATACCTCACGCGGCATGGCCTGACACAATATATACGACATTTTGACGCTAATCTCTCATTTTCATCCGCCGCTGGTCTTATTCCCATTCCCCGTTGGCTCTTCCGTTGGCGCCGAACCGGGAGGCGGGGCGCCGCCGCCTTCGCGAATGTAGCTAGCTCGCATGCGGGCGTAGTCGGCTGCGGTGGGCAGCTCCTTGGAAACGACGCCCGACTCCGCCGCCTGTTCAAACAGCGTTTCCAGAAAAGGCCGGCACCAACCGCAGCCGGTTCCCGCGCCGAAACACTCGCTCAACTGCCCGGCGCGGCGAGGCTTCTCGATCCGGATGAAGTTCACCACTTTGCGTTGCGTGACATGAAAACAGAGGCAGAGTTCGTCGTCAGGCTCCATCGTTTTCATTCTCCGTGGCCGTGGCCAGCATCAGCCCCACGCGGCAGGCGAATTGAAACTGTTTGAGATCGAGCGATTCACTCACCATGTGTTGCCGCAACTGCCCGCAGCCCATCTAAACGGTGGGCAGTCCGTGACGGCAGAGCCAATTGGCGTCGAGCCCTCCGTTGGCGATGGCCTGGAGCGGACGCCCCTGGAGCCGCGAGATAGCCTTTTCCGCCGCCGCCAAACTGGGGTCGTCCTGTGGCAGGCGGAACGATTCGTAGTCGAGCGAACCCTCGAAGGCCGCCGACCCGCGCCGGCCGCTATCATTCGTCACGGCGCGGGCCGCCTTTTGAAACGCCTTTTCGATCTCGCGAACAATCCGCTGGCGAAACGAGGCGTCGTGGCTGCGGGCTTCGACGCGCAACACAACTTCATCGGCCACGACATTCGTCGCCCGTCCGCCGTGAATCACACCCACGTTACTCGTGCCATGTTTTTTGCCTTTCGAGATATCGCCATGCCAGCCGTTTTGGTGCAGGTCGGCAATGGCCAGCGCGGCAATCGTGATCGCACTCACTCCCTGTTCGGGCGCCCCGCCGGCATGGCTGGCCAAGCCGCGCACCACGACCGACATCCGATACCCGCCAGTGGCGCCAATGGTGAGTTTTTCGGGCGAGCCGCCATCCCAATTGAAACAGAGCTTCGGCCCGCCCAGCATCGACTTTTTCAAATACCGCACGCCTTGCAGGCCGACCTCTTCCTGCACGGTCCAGAGGAAGGTCAGCGGCGGATGCGGCAAATCTCGCCGCAGAATTTCCAAGGCCGTTTGCAGGATGACCGCCACGCCGGCTCGATTATCGGCGCCCAAGCCGGTGGCGGCGTCGGCCGAATCGACAAAATCCCCCTTGCGGCGCGGACGGCTGCCGACGCAAACCGGCACGGTGTCCAGGTGAGAAACCAGCAAACGGCGAGCTTTGCGTTGAGTTCCCGGCAGCTTGAGCACCAGGTTGCCCGTTTCACCGGCGATCACGGTTCGACGATGCGCGGCGTCGCTCGTAATCGCTGCATCGGAGGCGCCGGCCGCTTTGAGTTGCTCGACCACGAAACGAGAAACAGCGCCTTCGTCGCCGCTGGCGCCGGGAATGGCCAGCAGTTGCATGACCAGATCGAAGGCGCGTTTTTCGTCGGGCGCGTACGGCTTGCCCTCCGCCTGTTTTTGCGTGTTTATTTTTCGACTCGTTTTTGCCATGTCAGCTACTTTCATCCAGCCAGATGACCTTGTCTTCAACAGCGGTTTGCTTATCCTAGGAACACAATGAGCACAACACGATGAAAACGAATCTTGACCACCTGCTCGACGCCCTCGAAACCAATCTCCCCGATTGGTTTGCCGCGGAGGGGCTGCCGCCGTTTCGCGTCGGCCAATTGCGCAAGTGGCTTTACCAGCGGCGCGCCTCCGGTTTCGACGAAATGACCGACCTGCCCAAACAGGTTCGCGCCCGTCTGGGTGAATGCTTTCAGGTTTGGAGCATGACGGTCGTTAAGCACAGCGTCTCGCCCGACGGCACGGAGAAAATGTTGCTCCAATTGCACGATGGCGGGCAAATCGAATGCGTGCTGCTGCGCGAGGGTCATCGTCGCACGATTTGCCTCAGCAGCCAAGTAGGCTGCGCCATGGGATGCGTGTTTTGCGCCAGCGGGCTCGATGGCGTGCAACGCAATCTGACCAGCGGCGAGATGGTCGAACAGATGCTGTTGCTGCAACGCCTGCTTCCCGACGACGAACGCCTGAGCCATATCGTGATGATGGGCATGGGCGAACCGCTGGCCAATTTGAAAAATGTTCTGCCGACGCTCGACGCGGCTTGCCGCGAAGACGGTTTGGGAATCAGCGCCCGCCGGGTCACGATTTCCACTGTTGGCTTGCCCGCCGGCATGCAAGAGCTGCGGCGAGCGCAAACGAATTACAACTTGGCGGTCTCGCTGCATGCGCCCGACGACGCGCTCCGCAACCAACTGGTGCCCGTGAACCAACGCACCGGTCTACACGATATTTTGCGCGAAGCCGACCAATACTTCGAGGCTTCGGGCCGCCGCCTGACCTTCGAATACGTGCTGCTGGCTGGCGTGAACGACAGCACCGCTCAAGCCGAACATCTGGCAACGTTACTGAAGGGCCGGCCAGCGCTGATCAACCTGATTCCTTATAATCGGGTCGAGGGCTTGCCGTATCAAACTCCCACTTCGGCCGCGGTGCGCCGTTTCCGCGATGTGTTGGAGCAAGCGGGCCTTCAAGTTCGCTGCCGGCAACGCAAGGGCGACAAAATCAACGCCGCCTGTGGACAGCTTCGCCGCGCATCGACGAAAGAGGCGCCTCAATAGTTTCGACCTTGCGAACGTTTTTCGTATCGGCTTTGGCGCACTTCGCCATCCGCTCGACGAGCGTTTGCAACCGTTCATCTTATCGTCCTTGCGATGGGTCTAAAACCCTCGCCTTCGGGCGAAGCCTTTAGGTTTTTCTTGAGGTGGCGGGGGTTTGGTCACCACGAAGAAATTCCGTGGAAGGAAATGTAACCAGTCGAGTAGAGGAGGAGCGTCAATGACGCCCCTCCCCCCTCATCAAACCGGACGTGCGGATTTCCCGCATCCGGCTTACCAAAGGCATTTCGTCGGTCGGCACACGCAGACTCAGCGGTCGCCACGGAGC
>JAJRWU010000298.1 GCA_024276655.1 Planctomycetota bacterium | reverse complement strand
GGTGTTGTCGTTGGTGTTGTCGTTGGTGTTGTCGTTGGTGTTGTCGTTGGTGTTGTCGTTGGTGTTGTCGTTGGTGTTGTCGTTGGTGTTGTCGTTGGTGTTGTCGTTGGTGTTGTCGTTGGTGTTGTCGTTGGTGTTGGAATCCGATGGGCTGTTTTCAGCATGGTTGGGATCTTGCGCACCTGTTTCGCCGTTTTGATCGGCCTCGTTCGTTTCATCGGGCGTCCCATGGTCGACCAATTCGCCGGCGGCGGAGGCGTCTAATTCGTCGATGACGCCCGCCAAGGCGGCGTCTTGCTGCGCCTGCGTGGGCGACGGCGAACGCAAGTAGCTGATCACGTCCAAGACATCGCCGGGAGAAAGAACGCCGTCGTTGTTCACGTCGACGAATGTGGCGATGGCCATATTCGGATCCAACGGCTGGATGCCGTTATCGTGCAGGCCGTTGATCACCAACAGGGCGTCGACCAAGGTCACATCCAGGTCGCCGTTGACATCTTCAGATCGTTCGGTGTTATGCCATTCATTGACTTCGTTTTCCAAGGCGACTTCTGCGGCGTCGGCGGAAGTATCGTCGTGGACGTCAATCGGGCTGGCCGAGAGAACGAGTCGTTTTTCAAGACTTTCCAGAGCAAAATTACGATTACGATTACGATTACGGCCGCGATTACGATTAAGAGACATTTTTGAGTTCCTTGTTTGTGTGGGGGGGGTTGAGCGGTAAATTGGATGCGAATGTTTGGGGCGTTCTGTCCGCCTTCACAGGTAAGGAGCGGCGGCGGCGGCTTTTTCCCGCCAACTGGTCATACTTTTCCCTGGGTGGAAAAAATGTCACCATTGGGGCTTCTGCACGGAAAAATCGTTTTTCCACGCTTACCGGGAGCACGGTTGCGTCGTGCGGCGGCAGCGCGGCACATCGTTTTCGGCAATCGGTGGCGAATTATTGCCAGTAACGGCATTGCCATCGGCGGTGAATCCGAGTCGTGTCGCGGTGCGGGCGGCAACACACACCAATGCGGTTTTGGAGAGTTGTAGAATTGCCAGCCGCAATTCGTCGGCGGTTCGGTCGGAGCAGACCACGTCGTCGACCAGCACAAAGGCCGGCGCCATGACCAGCAGCCGACAGATCCCGACTCGGAATCGCTCCTCGCTGGTGAGGTCTTGCCCGTTCGGGCCTACCGGTTTGCGCAGCCAAAGCGCCAAGGCAGACGCGCCTCTACTTCTCGCATCTGCCCCTGGCGCGCCTGCCAAGGCTTGGAGGATTATTTTTGCGGCGTCTTTTTGACGGATGCCAGGATTTGCCAAGCAAATATTTTCCAGCACCCCACCCTCAAACAGCACCGGCGGCCAGGCCAGCCAACCGATGGCCTGCCTTGCGCTGCCGACCTGCACGCCGGCCTGATGTTGCGAATCGAGCAGAAGTTCACCGCTTTTGGGGGGAGCGAAGCCCAGGAGAACTTCGTAGAACGCGGCGGTGTCGAGGTGGGGCTCCAAAACCACGACGCCAGGGCCTTCAAGCACCAGATTCAACGGCGCCTCCGGCGAGCCGGCGCCCGTTTGGCAAAAGATCAAATCGCGACACGTGATCGACTCTCCCGCGGGTTCAAACAGAGGCAGTTGCGTGGAGCGTCCTCGCTCGGCCGATCGCTCCAGCAGTCGGAGAATACGCTCCAACGAGACAGCCGCTTTTTGCTGGATCACCACGGCCGCCGCCAGTCGATTGACCGTCACCGACAAATGAGCGGCCAACCAAACCGCCGCCACGCACTGACCGACCGTCGCGGCGTTCGACCAAACCGCCCACACGCCGAAGCCGATTAACAGCGGAACGGCGGAGTACGCCAGAAACTGCCCGGTACTTTTCACTAACGCCGCGTGTCGATCGCGGCGAATGTTCTGCTCGGCAATCGCGCCGGCCAACGTGCGTACCGGGCGCCGGCTCGCTCCGCCTCGATCAAGCCATTTGGCCTGCCGCAAACTACTCAGCCGCGATTCGATCACGCCGGTGAGCGTCGCCTGAAAACTGCGCGATTCGCGTGTCAGGGTTTGCAACCGCGGCGATAACTTTCGCATCGCCAAGAGCACCAACGGAAGCGGGATCAAAATCATAATCGCCAACTGCCATTTCACGAAAAACATGGCCGCCAACAGAATCAAAACCAACAGGCGGTCCGCCACGATGGCCGGCGAGGTTCGCGAAACCCACGACCGCAGGGCGTCGGAGTCGCCAATGAAACGCAACAAGATTTTGCCGACGCCTCGCCGGTCGGCATACGAAACCGGCAGGCGTAAAATGTGCTCGAACATCGCGATGCGCAGATCGGCCACGAGCATATGGCCGCTTTTTCCCGCCAACATGACGTAGAAGTAGATGCCAATCGCGCGCACCAGCGCGACCAAAACCCCGGTCCCGACCATCACCACCAATAACTGCCGCGGCGAAAAATCCAGACCGAATAGATGGCTCGTTTTTTGGTCGAGCAGAGTATCGAGTGTTAAACGCAGAACCAACGGCACGACCACCGGAACGACGCGCAGTATAAATACGGCGAGCGTCGTGAGCCGAATGGTCGAGCGTTGTTTTTCGAGAATTCTCGCCACCTCCGCCTCGGCGCGCGGCCGGCGTTTGCGTTGTTTCTCCACGGAATTCTCCCTCGGGAACACTGCCCCTATTCGTTGCTCTGGGCGCCGGAGCGAAACAGTTCGAGCACCGAGGCTTGGCTCAAATCTTCCGAAGTCAGGCAAGGCGTGGCGGGCGCAAGCGAGCGAAGCTCCCCGGTGCTTAACGGACTCGCCGTCGCGGCGCCGGAAACGGCCGTCGCTTTGAGCCCCCATTTGCGGTGCAGAATATCGAGGCAGGTCGGCGCCGCCAGCACGTCGTGGACGGCCAGGCAAAGATGATCAATGAGGCCGCGCTGGCTTAAGTAGTCCAACAGGAGCTGCGTCTCGCGTTGGACGATGCCGTCGGCTATTTCGAGCACCAAATAGTCGGGGGCGTCGGCGGTCAGATTCGAGATCAGCACATCGCAGAGTTCATGGAGTTCCGCCACCGACGCCTGCGACGTTGAGGCGAAACCGACATGCGTGAAATCTCGCGTGGCGCTGGCGCCGGCGTCGGCCATTTTATTTAAGTCCTTGACGCAGGCGGTGCCGGTCAGCTTCGCCGCATTGACACGACACCCCGCCACCGACAATCCGTGAATCAGATTGGCCGCCATGGTTGTTTTGCCGGAGTCCATCGAAGAACCCACCACGACCACGATCGCCGCCCGAGATACGCCGGGAATCGCGACCATCCCGTGGTCGCGAAGATTCACAACGCGGCCTGCGGAGTCTGACAGATACCCCACGGGCGCCAACAGGGTCGGGGCGGAAAACCGATTGGGCGCCGAGAGAACCCGGCCGCAAACGCCGCCCTGGCTAAGCATGTGATACTCTTCCTGCAAGCCGGGGATGTCGCCGAAAAACTGCCCCGTGGCGTAACGTCGTCCGAAAGTGACGGCCAACAAATCACCAACGAAAAAAGCAGCCTTGCGCCCTGAATCCAGCTCGATTCTGGTGTGTCGACCGAGTTCCTTCACGCGAGCGATCATCACATCGTGCGCCGCGGGATCTTGTTCCATTGGCATGACGTTGGGTTGCAGTTGCTCCCAGCAGAGCGGTCGCTGGCCGAGCACCCGTGTGGCGCTGCCCCATTTTATGGGGCTACGAGCGATAAGGGGACTCGCGCCAGGGGGACTTGCCAACCCACTCGATTGGGCCAAGGGCGTTTGAGGGCGGAGCCGCAGCCCCGCAGTCGTGTCAAGGTTTGGCCTCTGCGATTCAGTTTTAGTTAACATGCTCTCCGTTCCTGTTCCTGTTCCTCATTGAAAGTAGTGTGGAACGACCAGCTCCCGAACGAGCGTCCAAGCAGCCCGACGTTTTGAAAAAGCCAGGCTGCTGAACTGGGAAGTCATTTTTCCACATTTTCATAGTCGCGATTCGCGGAGGCGCATGTCGAAAAAATCGATCCTCTGGCCTGACGCGAACAATTCTCTTCTCTAGCAAGGAAAGCGAAATTGGCGCCCTGTTTCCGCCAAGCTCCTTCATCTCGGCAAACCCGAACGGACGACAAATGCCGGAATTGGGCAACTTTGTACGCAACGACCCCGCCGATGCAAAACATGTTTCACCGACCAATTCGCGGCAACTGGCAAAAAAACGCCCACTTCTGGTCGAATTATTGCCCGCCAGAAACAATCAGCGATCTCGTGCGCTTCTTCAGATATCTTGCCTCCTCGCCATCACCCCGCATTTGGGACTTGTCCAAGATCCATTCCGTGCAATGGTGTTATGAAATCTCCGCCAAGCCGGAGGCTTGCCAACCATTAGCCGGTGGTGGAGCTCAGCGAACACCACCGGCTAATGGCTTGAATCCCTTCGGGATATGAAATAAAAAACGCTGGCCCCTTTCGGCTTTGCCGGCATCTGAAAAACACGGAATAGTACTTGGGCAGGTATAAGGACCGTTCGAGGAACAATTGTCCTGTCGTCGATGGAAGCCGAATGTATACGCCGATAGTAGACTATCGGCTCAAGTCATGGATCTTCCGTTCGACACGACTTACAATACTGCTTTCATGCATAATCCGGCTTCATGAATAACCGGGATTAAAAAACACATGCAAAACGTGAAACGAAAATTAGTGGAAGCGGCCATGTGTTCAATAGATTCGCCGTTACCGATGTTGGACATTGGCGGCGAAGGGCGTTACGCCGAAGCCTGGAACTTGAATCCTCGCACTTGCAAAACGCGCGGACGCGATCAAGGAAAACCCATTCCGCGTCTCATCTTGGGGCGAGCCGAAGATATCCCGCTGCCGGACGGTAGCGTTGCTTGTGTGATCGTCGAGAGAACCCCGTTGCGGGAACAGGCCCTCCGCGAGATTAGGCGCGTCGTGGCGCGTGCGGGAACGATCGTCTTGCGGCACGCCTTGCCTTCAAACCTCGATCCGCATAAGCTCGCTTACGAAGTGCTGCCGGGGCGAATCCAGCAGCGAAAAACATTTGTGTCCCGCCATTGGTTGCAGGAAACGGTGTTCTACCGCGGTGAAAATCTTTAGAACTCTCGATCGCCCAGAGATCCCGCCGGCAAACCGAACGCGTGCAGGAAAAGCGAACGATCGATGCAGCGAGAGCAATTCCAATCGCTAATGCTATGTGGCCTCTCGCTAGCAAATTTCCTGTTGTTTTACCTCACCAGCATCTTGTTGGCGCGAACGCTCAGCATTCGCGAATTCGATGACTACAACGTCGCGGTTTCAACGGTTCTGCTCTTGGCGGCCATCGCCACGTTGGGCCTGGAAAAATACGCCTTGCGGAGCCTGCCGACGTTGCGCTACGCGAAAGATTGGCCGCGGTCGCGAGGCTTCCTGCTGTTTTCGCAACGGTTGATTCTTACTCTTTGCGTGGTGTTGCTCGTTTTCCTCGGCATCGCCTTGGAAGGCATATTAGCCTGGCGCGGGAGCGACTATCATATCGCGATCGTGATCGCGGCTTTGTACTTGCCGGTGATTGCTCTTTTTCAGTTCCTGCTGGAGGTCGTGACATCTTATGGCGGACAAGTTAAAGCCGTCGCGATTTATCGGCTGCTCTTTCCGCTGGTATTGCTCACCTTAAACGCCCTCGTTTGGGTTTCTCCCGCGGCGGGCGACGCCGTTTCAGCAGTGCTCTGTTACGGCGCCGCGTGGCTCATCGCGTTCGCTGCGCTACTAGCCTTGTTCAAACGCCAAACGCCCAATCTCGTTTGGCAAGCCAAGCCAACCTATCAAACAAAATCATGGTTGCTCGGCGCTTGGCCGCTGGCGGCCAGCGGTCTTATTCTGACGATGTTCGCGCAGACGGGCATCATTATTTTGGAGTTGAATCATCCTAACGAGTCGGTTGTTTCGGCGTATGCGTTGGCGTTCCAAACCGGGACGTTTGTCGTGATTCTCGCCACCGCGACCAATCGCCTCTATTCACCCAGAATTTCCGAGTTGCTGGCCAGTGGCGACTTCCACGCGCTGCACGCCACGGCCAAACGCCGTTTTTTACTGATTGGGCCGATGACGATCGCCTTTCTGCTGCTCATTTTTTTCTTCGGACGCTCCATCCTGGCGATCTTCGGACCGGAGTTCATTTCGGCGCACCCGGCGCTCTGCATCGTTGCGGTGGGAGCGTCGATCAGCACCCAATTCTCCCTGGCGCCGACCTACCTTCATTTCACGGACCGGAGCCGATTCGTACTCACCGCGATGACCACAAGCGTCGTGTTCAGCCTCGTTCTCTGTTTTCCGCTCAGCTATTATTACGGCGCCACCGGCGCGGCCCTTGCGTATGCAATTCCAATTTCGATATTGTACGGCGTGCTGCGAGTCGTCGCCTGGCGAGATTTCTCCCGGCTCCTCCACGAGAATTAGGCGAGCGGCGGATGAGAATTTGCCGAGTTAAAAGCCCGGCATTTCCAAAATGCCGGGCTTTTTGGCGACCGAGAAAATTGTGGGCGGTAAATCCCCATCTGCCGCAAGCCTTAGGCCAACTGTTTGCGCGATTTCAACTGTGTGCAATGCGCCGGGCGAGATTCTTGACGCATGAGCAACCATCGGGTAGCTTCGGCGATTGCAATCGTGCTATTGCGATGACACGTCTTCCAAGATACCGGCGCTCTCGCTCAGGCCGACGCCATTCGTTCCCGCGCCGCCTTGCCGAAGGCTCGTCGCCGCTTGGCTGTTCGACCGAGCTTGAGTTCTTTAACACGCACGCTTCCAAGGTCGTCAGGTTATGCCGCAACGCGTTGGTTTCACGGTTCCGCTGGTGCGGGTCTGGTTGTGTGCGATGGCGGTTGGAGCGTACGGTTGTTTGGCGCTGCTGAAGTCGTATCCGCCGTTTGCGTATGTGCCCGAAATTCCGCTGGCGCTCGACGCCGTACTCTCGTTCGCCATGGCGTTGCTGATCGCTTTTCGCGTCAACCGGGCGTATGAACGCTGGTGGGAGGCTCGCACGTTGTGGGGAAAGTTGGTGAATGTTAGTCGCAATTTGGCGGTCAAAATTCGTGAGCTAGAACAACCAAATCGAGAAGACCGCCAGCGGGTGCGCAATGTTATTGTCGCCTTCTGTCTGGGCTTGAAAGATCATCTTCGCGACGCCCCCACCCTCTCCCAACTCCCCGGTTTCAAAGACGACAAAGCCGCGCCCGCTCACTTACCCAGCTATCTGGCGAGGAAATTGTACGCTCGCTTTCACGCCTGGCGAGCGGCCGGCGTTTTATCCGACCAGCAGCTTTGGGTGCTCGATGCCGAAGCGCGGGAGTTGCTCGAAGTGTGTGGCGGCTGCGAACGCATCAAAACGACCATGATGCCGATCTCTTGGCGGCTGATCACCTGGCAGTGTATTGGCGTCTATCTGATTGTATTGCCGTGGGGCTTGGCCGACGAATTCGGCGTCTGGACCATCCCGCTAACTGTTCTGGCTGCGTACCTGGTGATCGCCGCCGAACTGATCGCCCGATACGTGGAAGAGCCGTTCGGCGTTCACGAAGACCATCTAGATCTTGAGCAAATCTGCAAGGCCATCGACCGCTCGGTCAGCGAAGTATTGCTTGACGATGAGTGTTCAGAGCGCAGTTGACGTTGACGCTGTTGTTTTTCTCTAACCGCCCGCGCTCACGGCTTATTGAGCAGACCTTGGCTGTTCAGCCATTGTTCACAGCGGCGGGGCCACGTGGAAGCCGGATGCTCGGAAGGACGCAGCCCAAAACCATGGCCGCCGCTGGCGTAAATGTGCAGTTCGGCCGAGACCCCCGCCTTCTTCAACGCCGAATACATCGCGACGCTGCTCTCCGAGCCGAGCGGGTCGTTGTCGGCATGGACCAAAAACGCGGGCGGCGTTTTGGGGCCGACGCGAATTTCCGCCGCCAAGTGATCGCCGGCGACTAAATACGCCGGATAAATCAGCACCGCAAAGTCGGGCCGGCAATCGAGATCATCAATCGCATCGAGCCGGTCGTAACGGCGTTGGTCGAAATTCGTTGCCATTGTCGCCGATAAATGGCCGCCGGCGGAAAAACCCAATATGCCGATCCTCGCCGGATCAACCTCCCACTCCTGGGCGTGTTGTCTGAGCAAACGCATCGCGCGTTGGGCGTCTTGCAAGGGCGCTGCATGTTTCTCAAGATTTGCGCGACGCGGAACGCGATATTTCAAGACAACGGCCGTTACGCCGATCGTGTTCAACCATTGGGCGACCTCCGTCCCCTCCAAATCCCAAGCCAAAATCTGGTAACCGCCTCCCGGGCATATCAGGACCGCCGCCCCGGTGTTTTTTTCTTTCGCGGGACGAAACACCGTAATCGTCGGCCGAGATACGTTCGTCAGGCGTTCGACGGTTCTGGCGCCTTTCCGCTGCGGCAGTACTTTTTCCTCGCCGATGTCGCCCTGTTCGCCGGGCGCCTTGTCGGGCCATACGTTTAACGTGAGCGGTTTTTCAGCAGCCTCGGCAGACGACCAAAGCACTCCCGCGAGAAGCAATAACATGATAAATCGTAATTTCATTGGAGCAATTTCACTGGAGTGACTGAATCGAATGAAAATCGGCGCCGATAAAAAAGGCGGTCGGCCAGAAAAACGCGGCCATCGCAAAAAAACAACAGGCCGCCAGTATACCATTCGGCGGGGCGTTCGCACCCCATTTCGGCGCCGGAAGAGGCTTGCGCTTGCGGCGCCGCGCGGCCCGAGAGTATGATATACCGCGCGTGGTTGCTTCCACGAAAGCATCCGCATGACGCGTCGACCTACGGAGGAACCCCATGCAGGCAAGGCAAGGCAATATCGGGCTTCGATGCAATCGGCGTACTTTTCTGGCGGCTTCGGCCGTGGGAATTGCAGGACTCAACGCGCCCCTTGCGGCAAACGCCGCCAGCAGGAGTTCGAACCGGGGTTCGGCCAAGTCGACCATCCTCTTTTTTCTTTGCGGCGGCGCTTCGCATGTCGATATGTGGGACATGAAACCCGATGCGCCGGCCGACTATCGGGGCCCGTTCCAGCCGATTGAAACCAGCGCGCCGGGCGTCCGGCTGTGTGAGCATTTACCGCTTTTGGCCCAACAGGCGCACCATTTGGCGTTGATCAATTCGGTGGGGGCCACGGTCAACACGAACGATCACCACGGCGGCTACTATTATAATCTGACCGGCCACGCCCCCGACCCCAGCTTCCTTTCGCTGGGCAACAATCGTACGCCCTTCCCCGACGACTGGCCCTACATGGGTTCGGTGGTTGCCTCGAAACGAGCTCCCCACCCCGACCTCACCAACGCCATCACGCTGCCGCACAAACCGAGCCGGGCGCCGTATACGCGTCCTGGGCAGTTCGCGGCCCGGTTGGGCGTGGAGTACGACCCGCTGTATGTGAATGGCAACGTTGATAAGCCGCTGGAGTTTCAAGCCCCGGCCTTGGCCTTGCAGGCCGATGTCGATGTCGGCCGGCTGACGGGAAGAACGAATCTGCTGAGCACGTTCGACGACGCCCGCCGGCGGTTCGACGATTACGCCGCCGTGAAAACGTGGTCGACGCAACAGCAACGGGCGATGTCGTTGCTGCTCTCCTCCAAGGCGACCAGCGCCTTCGACGTATCGCAAGAGCCGGAAAGTGTTCGCGAGCGTTATGGAAGCACGATCAACGGCATGAGTTTGTTGCTTGCACGCCGGTTGGTGGAGGCGGGCGTGCCGTTTATCACGGTGTTTTGGTTGGGCGACCAGAAACTCGCCAAAAAATGCAAGAGCGCCGGCAGTTGGGATACCCACGGCAATAACTTCGGCTGCCTGAAAAACAATCTGCTGCCTGAGTTTGACAAAGGTTTTTCCGCCCTGATCGAAGACCTGCACCAGCGCGGCATGCTGGACGAAACCTTGCTCATGGTCACGAGCGAGATGGGCCGCAAGCCGAAAATTGGCGATCCTCGCAGCGGCGGCGTCAGCGGCGCCGGCCGCGACCATTGGACCCACTGCCTGACCGACCTGCTCGCCGGCGGCGGAATAAAAGGCGGGCAAACCTACGGTAAGAGCGACGCCCGCGCCGAACGCCCCGAGGTTGATCCCGTCACACCGGCCGATGTGACCAAAACCGTCTATCACGCCATGGGCGTTCACGACTTGCAAACCCAAGACCGCGACGGCCGTCCTTATAACCTGCTCGAAGAAGGCAAGCCGATTTTCTCGCTGTTTTAAGCCCGCGCAAAGAGGCGGGGTTTTAACGAGCAACAACGCTCCAAGCGGCGATGTTGTCGAAGCGAACCGACCGCCCGATGATCGTGAAGCCGAAATCGGTTTTCGTGGAGTGGCCGATTCCCGCCGATTCGAGCGCCGCGAGCGGTTTGCCATCGAGCATCACCTGCATTCTCTCGCCGACCAGCGCGATCGTCATCCGATACCATTTCCCCTGCTCGATTCGGCCCTGCACGGTCTTCGATTTACCAACCAGCAGGCGTTTCGCGGCGGCTCGCTGCTGGGGATCTCGCAGCTTGTCGAAGAGGTCGTTTCGCATGGCGCCGGTTTTGTCGTCTTGCAGCGAGATCTGATTCCGCCGCACCGTCACCCGGCAGATGTGCCCGGCGTGAGAGCCACGGTATTTTCGGTCGTCGATCACGACATTAAAACCCGCGGCGCCGTCGAGGCTGAAGGAGAACTGCAAGATGATGTTTTTGAAGTCGAGGAAAGTTTGGCTGACGGCGCCGTGGCCGGCGTCGGGCCGCTGCCCGGCAATCAAGACGCCGTTCTCGATGCGGAACGAATTGGGGTGGACGTCCCACTTCGGGCCAAGCTCCGCGCGGCTGAACGTGTCTTCAAAGAGTAGGCCGCCTTTTTGGGGCGAAGTGGCGTCTGGCGAAGCCGCATTCGCGAGTGAGGCGAAACAGGGCGCCAAAACGACGGCCGCCAACAGGGCGAAAAACAAAACGGGTACGGGGCGGCGGCTACGGAGAAGGTTGTCGGGCGTCATGGTGAATCTCGCAGGGGTGTTAGCACCGCTCGATAAATAACGGTCGCATTTGTGTAGCCATCGTCGCCAGACGGTGGGTGAGCGGTGAACCATCCCACGCTCTGGCGAGCATGGCTACGACACTAATTTTCCGCTCGATGCTTAGTGATTTAAGCGTCGATTTCCGCCAATATTTGGCCGGTCGTGATGTGGTCGCCTTTTTGCACCACGACATTACGCACCACGCCGGTAACCGGCGCGGCAATTTGCACCTCCATTTTCATCGCCTCGATCACGAGCACGCCTTCGCCTTCATTCACGTGGTCGCCGGCGTGGGCCAAAATGCGGAGCACGGCCCCCGGCATTTGCGAAGTGACTGGCGTGGCCGTGGCGGTGGCCGATGAACTCCCAGCGCCGGCGGAAGCGGCGTCGGCTGTTTCCAGGGATACTTGGAACGACTTGCCGTTGACGGTGGCGCGGTCGCCGTCGAGCGTAAGGTTGAAATTTTTGCCATCGACGGAAATTTTGAAGTGTTCGGGGCCGCTCGCCGCCGCGGCGGGCTCTTCTTTTTTCTCCACTTTCCGCACGCCAACTTTCGCCTCGCCCTTGAGGAAGGTGATGCCTTTTTCTCCGCAAGCCGCCGTGATGAAAATGCTTTCGTCGCTTTGTGGAAGGTCGTTTTTCTGGAGCGTCTTGCGCGCCGCTTCGATCCCCTTGAGCGGATCTTCGTCGTTGATTTCCAGCGGAGGTCGGGTGGTGGGCTCCAGACCAAGCTGTTCGGCCGCGGCGCGAACGATTTCTTCGTCGGGCGGAACGGGCGTCTTGCCGAAGTAGCCCAGCACCATCTTGCCGTACGGCTCCGCGATTTTTTCCCAAGGGCCGAACATCACATTATTGAACGCCTGTTGGAAATAAAACTGCGAGACCGGCGTGACTGAAGTGCCGAAGCCGCCGCGGCGAACAACATCGCCCATGGCCTGAATAATCGCCGGGTACTTATCCATGATGTTGTTGTCTCGCAACATCTGGGTGTTGGCCGTGAGGGCGCCTCCGGGCATCGGGCTCCAAGGAATAATCGGCTCCACGGCGGTGGCTTCCGGCGGCAGAAAGTAATCGCTCATGCAGTCCTTGAAGACTTCCTCGGCGGCGCGAACTTTTTCGATATCGACATCCAACGTGTATTCGGAGCCCCGCAGCGCATGCCACATGACCAGAATGTCGGGTTGGCAGGTTCCGCCGGAACAGGGCGCCATGGAGAGATCGATGGCGTTGGCGCCGGCGTCGATCGCCGCCTTGTTGGCCAGCACGCTCACACCGGCCGTTTCGTGCGTGTGGAAATGAATGAAGGCGTCGGCTGGCAGGATTTTCCGCGAGCGTTTTATGGTTTCATAAACTTTCGAGGGCGTGGCCGTGCCGGAGGCGTCCTTGAAACAAACGGCATCGAAGGGGATGCCGGCGTCGAGGATGGCTTGCAGCGTGGCCACGTAAAAATCGGCGTCATGGGCGCCGGTGCAGCCGGGCGGCAATTCCATTAATGTGATGCACACCTGATGTTTGAGGCCGGCGTCGACGATGCACTGCCCGCTGTAAATCAGGTTGTTGACATCGTTCAAGGCGTCGAAATTCCGAATCGTGGTGATGCCGTGTTTTTTGAAGAGTTTGGCATGCAGGTCGACGATATCGGACGACTGCGATTCCAACCCCACCACGTTCACGCCCCGCGCCAGCGTTTGCAAATTCGCTTCGGGGCCAGCTGTTTTTCGGAAGGCGTCCATCATATCGAAGGCGTCTTCGTTGCAATAGAAATAGAGCGATTGGAAGCGTGCTCCGCCGCCGGCTTCAAAATATTGAATGCCGGCGTCGCGGGCTGCTTCGAGCGCTGGGAGAAAATCATTCGTCAACACCCGCGCGCCAAAGACGGACTGGAATCCGTCGCGAAACGCGGTACACATGAACGTCACTTTTTTAGCCACGATGTTCTCGCCTGTTTGAGGTTAAGCTCGTTCGCAGTTCGTAGTTCGTAGTTATTCCGACGCGGTTATTCCGACCGCCATGCTTGGCCGCGTGCTCAGGTCGCCAACACCGACCAGAGCACGCCGGCGGCGATCGCGGAGCCGATCACGCCGGCCACGTTCGGCGCCATGGCGTGCATCAGCAGCGAGTTGTGAGGGTCTTCCGCCTGGCCGACCATCTGCACGACGCGGGCCGAATCGGGAACGGCCGAAACGCCCGCCGCGCCGATCAAGGGATTTATTTTTTCCTTGAGAAATAAATTCATGAACTTCGCGAAGAGCACGCCGCCCGCCGTCGCGACACAAAACGACAAAGCGCCCAAGGCGAAGATCAACAACGATTGTTTGGTGAGGAATTCGCTGGCATTGGTGCTAGCGCCGACACAAAACCCGAGCAAGATCGTCACGATATCGATAAAGGCGGTGCGAGCGGTGTTCGCCAAGCGGTCGGTCACGCAGCTTTCCTTGAGCAGGTTGCCGAAGAACAACATGCCGATCAGCACCAGGGAGGCCGGCGCGATCATGGCGCAAATCAAAAATGCCGCTACGGGAAAAATCATTTTCTCGCGTCGCCCGACCACGCGCGGAGGCGCCATGCGAATCAGACGCTCTTTGCGAGTGGTGAGCAATTTCATAATGGGCGGCTGGATCACCGGCACCAACGCCATATAAGAATATGCGGCAATCGCGATCGGGCCCAGCAACTTGGGCGCCAGTTGCGAGGAGAGAAAAATGGAAGTCGGCCCGTCAGCGCCGCCAATAATGCCAATCGCGCCCGCCTCCTGGGCGTTAAATCCTAGAAAGAGAGCGCCGAGTATCGTCAAGAATACACCGATCTGCGCCGCAGCGCCCAACAACACCAGTTTCGGGTTGGAGAGCATCGTGGAGAAATCGGTCATCGCGCCAATGCCTAAAAATATCAGGGGCGGATAAATCCCCATCTTCACACCCATATAGAGCAGCGAGAGCACGCTCCCCGCGTTCCATTTTACATGGCCTTCCTCAAGCATCACCTGCCCATTTTCAACAGCAATGTGAGCTTCGGAGTAAACGCTCAGCGCCACGTTGTCCATGGTGGGAATGTTGCCCACGATCACGCCCATGCCGATAGGCACCAAAAGCAGCGGTTCATAATCCTTGGTGATCGCCAACGTGATGAAGATAATCCCCACCACGATCATGATCAGATTGCCAATTTCCAAGTTGGCAAAGCCGGTGGATTCCAGAAATTTCAACAGTATCTGCATGGTGCTATCTCGATGACGTCTGTTGCCGCGACAGAGGGCGAGCGTCGGGCGTTGGGTGTTTTCACGGTGTGAGCGCTGGCGCGAACCGGCCGCGGGGATTACTTTCGGTTCAATCGCCGATGCAGCGCGACTCCAATCGCGGCGACCAGGGCTTCGTCCGACGATTCACGGGTGCGTGCCGCGCCGCCATGCGCCGAATGCCCATGCGCCGAATGCCCATGCGCCGGTTCCGCCGACTCCGGAGGCAATAAAACATCCAAGATTTTGGGCAACAGGGCGATCAAAATACTGACCATCACCAACGCCAAAAAAACAATGGTCATCCCCGTGATCACGAGGCTGACGCCCTGGTTGTCAATTATATTCTGGACGCCCATTTGTCTATCCGGCTGGTGGGTGGCGGTAAACTGTTAATAACAAACGGTTTGCGTTGTGAAAAAAGCAAACGTGTACTGACGAAAAATAGAGAGCGAATGCGTCTCTTGAACCTATTTCACGGCCAGATTGTACGCAACAGACAGCCGCTGTAATAGAACCAGGACCTTGAAAATCTCAGTTATTTTCCATTCTTTTTTCACACCTGAATTTACGATTGTTGGGAACCGCTGCTGGGGGCTTCGGCGGGCCGACCAATCAGCCGCAGCGACACGCCTAATACGAGCAACCCCACGGGGAACAGTAGCCAGGGGGAGAATCCGTAGCCCGCCGGCAAGGTTCCGCACGCCACGGAAACCGCGCCCACCAGCAAGGCATACGGCAATTGGGTGCGGACATGTGCAATGTGGTCGCACCCGCTGGCTTGCGACGAAAGCACGGTTGTGTCGGAGATCGGCGAGCAATGGTCGCCAAAAATAGCGCCCGCCAAAACGCCGCCGACCGACGCCAGAAAAATCGGATCGTTGGCATCCACCGGCCCGCCGGCGGCCAACATGCCATGCACGGCGGGAATGGCTAGCGGCATGAGAATGCCCATCGTGCCCCAACTGGTTCCCGTGCAAAAAGCAACCAGCGACGCCAGCAGGAAAACCAGGCTGGGCATCCAGGCAAGTGACGCTTTTTCTTGCAGCAGCCCCGCCAGGAATGGCCCCGTTTGCAGATGGTGTTCGTCGGTGAGTTCGGAAAGCGTCCAGGAGAGCCACAAGATCGCCAGCGCGGGCGTGAGCAGGAGAGCGCCGTTTTTGGCGGCGTCGCCCATTTCGGCGGCAGTGAGTGTTCGCTGGGTTCTCGTCAGCACGACGGCCGTGAACAGACCCGCCAACGAGCCGTACAGCAGCGAGAAATAGGAATCGCCTTTTCCCACGACCTGTATCCAATCGGAGGCAACCGTCGCCGCTTCGACCGCCTTCCAGCCGGTGGCGACTAACAGGGCGAAGGTGGTGAGCACCATCACACAGACGGGCAGAGCCGCGTCCCACCAATTTCGGGCGGACGGCGCGCCTGCGATGGTGTTGCCATTGCGAAGTTCATTTTCCGGAGGATCGTTCTTGGCCCGCCGTTCGGCGCGGAGCATGGGTCCAAAATCTCGGCCGAGCCAAGCCACGATGGGAATGAACAGCAAGGCCCATAAAACATAGAAGCGGTACGGAATGGAAGCCACGAAAATCTGGTAGCCATCGGCCGGGCCGTTGAAGGTTAATTCTCGGCAGCCGTCTTCGATAAAGCCGATTTCTCCCGCGATCCAGGTGGAAATGAGCGCCAGTCCGGAAACGGGCGCCGCAGTGGAGTCGACCAAGTAGGCCAGTTTTTCACGTGAGATGCGCAGGCGGTCGGTCAGTGGTTGCATGGCGCCGCCCAACAACAGTGTGTTGGCGTAGTCGTCGAAGAACACGACCAAACCGAGCACCCACGTGACCAACTGCCCGCCGCGGCGCGTTTTGGCCCACGGCGTGAGCAAATCGACCACGCCCAACATGCCGCCCGAACGATGCACCACGCCCACCATGGCGCCCATCAGCAGCGTGAAGGCGAACACGCGCAGGTGGTCGGGCTCAATCAGGTTCGCCCACAGGTGGCCTTCCAACAGATTCCCGAAAGCCACGAAGGGAATTTTCCAAGTGGTAATATCGGGCGTGTTTGCCGTGAGCAGCAGCGAACCTGCGAACACCCCCGCCAACAGCGACGCCACCACCCGCCGCGTGGCAATCGCCAACACAATGGCCGCAACCGGCGGCAGCAGGCTCCACCAGCCGAAACTATCCATGGCGGCATCCTTGCGGGTATGACCGGGCTGACTGATTACGTGAGATATGTTTCATCAGGGCGCCGCTCACGTTCAGCCGTTTGTTCGTCCGCATTCTATGCAGCCGAGTGACCTGCCCAACGTAGTGAACGTGAAACACGCTCCAGTAGTCGGAGATGGTCTCCGGGGCATGATTTTGGTGAAGCAATCATGATTATAGTGTGGACTGGTTCGCCATCCAGTGCGTTGAATGGGATGCCGTCTGGAGCGAGCGCCATCGCGGTGAAGCAATTGTCGATCCAATCAACCGACGCATGTGGAACGGCAAATCCACGTCCGATGCCCGTTGACCCTAATTCCTCACGATTGAGCAGGGAATTAACGAATGAGGTTTGTTGATCGACCGTCCAATGCAGTTCTTTGGCAATCGCCTGCGTAATCTCACGAATTGCGTCGTCGCGATTCGTCGCTTCCAGTTGTGAGAGTCGCAAATCTGGCGTGAATGAATTCTGGCGTGTTACTTCGACGAGCGCCGTCACCCAGAGGAAAGACCCGCACGCTGGGCATACAGAGTCGCCGGGAGGTTTCGATACGTTCACAATCGACGAAACGCCGCAGATCTCGCATTGGATCGGAAAGCCGTCATCGGTTGATGTGGAGGAGATCATGGTTTTGCGGACGAACGGTTCTGCATAACCGGGCGGACGGACCAACACGAGTGACCGCTGAAAAGCCAAAAACCTCAAACGAAGTGAATGACGTGGAAAAACCGAAAACGTAACCGGCTCCGGTGCATCGCCTTGTTATGTGTCGTTTTCGGGATCGTGTGTGACCAAATCATACGACGTATACCGTTTCGATATTTTACGGCCATCGTTATCGACAAGATAGTAGTGCCAGAGCCTGTACTTGTGGTGCCAGATTGCCGATGCGATTGTGCCGTGTCTTGCGGTCTTGTTGCGATAGTTGACGGCCACCGAAACATTGTCGCCGATGTTCAGTAGCGGTTTGTCTGGATCGTCATCACGAGGGCGTGTTTCTGTGATGGCCAACTCCGTTCCGATCGGTATATCATCCTTGTGTATGTTTTTGGGAAGCAGCACCGGCATTGAATTGCAGTCGAGTGTTCGGACCATCTCTATTCCGGCAACGGATGTTTGAATTTCAGTTCCGTCCGGGCGACGCAAGATTGTTGGGTCGCCGATGCAAACGTGAGGGTCGGCGTCAAGCAACAATCCCGGTACGACGACGCCCCCACGACCGTCGATTTGGAATACGCCTTCGATGGTGCTGGAGTGGACGCGCATTGAGGCACATAACGGTTGAGTTAACCGGGCGGCGACCAACGACTTGATTTCAAAACCCGCGCGGCCCGCAACTCCGGTGCAACATTTTGTTCTGACGATTCAGGCGTCACTCGGTGTGTCCGAGAATTCGATTTTTCTCAACAATACCTTTACGGTTTCTGGCGTCATAATGTGTTGCATAGCAAATTGAAACGATATGTTAAATTTGGTTGGTGCCGTTGGTTTAGCAGCGGCCACCATTTTTTCAAGTTGTTGCCATTCGTGTGCAAGAACGATCAGGTTAAATATGAATGCCATCAATTCAGGAAGCGAGAGCATTTTAGCAGTCCCGTCCTGAAAGACGACAGAGAAAACTGAATCTTTGAGTTCGTCAACAACATTGTTCGATTTCATTAACTCTTGATTGTCGATTAATTTCTGCGGTGGATGGACAGCGAACATATTTTGTGCCTGTGATGTGTTCCGACGATGAACCAATTCCATCACGCCATCCATTTCCTCTTTTGTCAGGTCGAATTCAGACAGGCGTTGTTCGGTCTCTTCACCGGATTTGCGAAATCTCCGGCGAATCCCCTCGAACGGATCAGCAAGGCGCCATCCCTTAGCGGTAACGGTGATCGGTTTGTATTGATCGCGAAATTGAGCGAGTTGAATATCAGCCTTGTCGAAGAAACCACCGTTGACTAATCGCCCAAGTTCGCTGAGGCATTCTTGCAGATCTTTTATCTGTTTTGCGATGCGTGTTGGAAATCGAAAATGTCGAGTCGCAAATTCGGATTCGGCGTCCCGAAAATTTTGCTCTGACATTTTCAAGTGCTGATTGTAGTCGTCAATCAACGAGTTGATGCGTTGGACAACCTCAGGGGTTGCCTGAGGAAATTGCTTCTCGGTATCGACGCCTTCCAGCGTCGATTGGCGCGGCAGCGGGTAGGAATGCTTCAGTTGCTCAGCTGTTCGGCGAGCATTGTTTGCCCGCATTAGGTCTTGGTCTGCACGGACGAGTGGGAGAAGCACTTTGCCGAGAGCGTCAAGGCGAGTTTCTCGACGCGACCACTGGTCACGGAAGAGGCCAAAGAAAAAGCCTAGAATCCCAATAGTGAGTCCGCCAATTGCAATTAGTGTATTGGAGTCAAGCCACGGGTTCTCAGGATTTGGCATAGACTTTAGTCAGATAACTTGGTTATAGGAAGTTTCCGCCCATCACCTGTAGGCGGCGCGCGTGCGGCCTAACGCGCAGGCAGGCAATTGTTGTAATTTGAATTGTAGCCATCAGTTGCTCGATTGTCGCGCCTCTTCCCGCGTGATAGGCGGCCCCTGCCTAGCGCTCCATCGACCCGGCGGGCCAGTCCGTCCGCCGGGCGGCGTCCGCCTCGGTTCAAAACGTGCGTGTAGATCATGGTTTTGCGGACGAACGACT
This sequence comes from Planctomycetota bacterium, assembly GCA_024276655.1. GTDB lineage: Bacteria > Planctomycetota > Planctomycetia > Pirellulales > Pirellulaceae > SZUA-33. Next base: position 144 of record JAJRWU010000298.1, on the reverse strand, counting down.
GAGGTATACTGCTCGCGGTTGAAAATGTCGCATTCTTCGTTTAACGGCAAGCCGAAGGCGGCTGTGTTTGGCGCCAACGCGTTTGAGCAAGACCGAAAAACGCAGTCGCCTTCGGCTTGCCGTTAAACGAGCCATTGTTAGCCG
>JAJRWU010000297.1 GCA_024276655.1 Planctomycetota bacterium | reverse complement strand
GGCGTTGTCGCTAGACATTTGTTTCGTCACGGCGACGCGGCCGGTTCGGCGTCGTTCTTCGACGGTTTCTCCTTGCTGCTCTGGGCAGGTTGGCTGCTCTTTACAGCGGCTTCCAGTTTTTCCAACCGCTTTTCCAACAGCCGGTTTTTCCGTTGGACTTCATCCAACTGCTTTCGCACCTTGGCGACGCTCTCGCCCTGCTGCCGGATTTTATCGATCGTTTCTTCAATCGTTCGCCGAGCGCGGGAACCCTCTTCTTTTTCGAGCTGCTTCTGCAAGACGGCAATCGAGCGCGGATCGGCTAGTTTGCCGATCGCGGAAACAGCCGCCGAACGCACTTGGCTGCGGCGGCTTTCCAACTGCTTGTGCAGCAGTTCGAGCGTATCGTCTTCACCGCCCTTGAGCCGCGCTATTCCGCCGGTCAACAACACGCGCCGCCGCGACGACTTGGTCGCCTCCAGCATGGCGGTGAGCGTTTCCGCCGCTTCAACCGCCCGCAGATTGGCCAAGCCATCAATGGCGGCTTTGAGGATTTCATCATGATGGCTGGGAGCGGTGAGCGCGGCGGTTAGATCGGCGGCGCAGTTTTTTCGATCCGTCTTGACTAGGCTGCGGAGTGCATCGGCGATGGCGAAATACGATTGATCTCGTTCGATGATGCGCCGCAACGCCGCATTGGTTTCTTCGTGCTCGAACTTGGCCAGCGCTTTAATAGCTTCGCGCCGCACCGACGACTTCGCGTCATTATGCGCGACATCAATCAGTGCGTCCCGAGATTCGGAATGCTGAAATTTCTCCAACGCCTTGGCCGCTTGCCCCCGAACCGCCCAAAAGGAATCATTTCTGGCGGCGCGAATCAGGGCTTCGCGGGCGTCGGCGTCGGAGGTGAGTTTGGCGAGATCTGCAATCGCTCGCACCCGGCACATCACGTAGGAGTCGTCGGCCAGTTGGTCGAGCAACTCCTCTTTCGATTTGGGAAAATCAAGCTTTTTGAGAATCCAATCTCGGGGATCGAAACAGACGCGGGTCGGTTTCTGCTCCAACTCAAAGACAAACGTCTCCTTGCGCGAGGCAATTTCCACCCGGCGCAGGAGCGTGGCGTTGGGCAAGGCCAACTCAATTTCAACCGGCGTGCGAAACGTCGGCGTGAGCGAAGTGGCCTTTTGCATTTGTTCGACCGAAACGCTCGCCGTTTTCGATTGCTCATCCCATTTCCAGGAAACCTTGAACTCAGGATGCCCGCCATGATACACCCATTGATCGAAAAACCAGCCCAGCCCTTGGCCGGTGGCGTCTTCGATGGCAATGCGTAAATCGGCGGTTTCGACCGTCCTATATTGATTCACCGTGAGATACCGATTGATCGATTTCCAAAACCCGTCGTCGCCCAGTTGAAAACGCAGCATGTGCAAAACACGGCCGCCTTTAGGATACGAATGCCGATCAAACATATTGGCCGGCCGATCGTACCGGTAGTTCACAATGGCTCGCCGATAGCGGTCGCGGTCTTCCCTTTTGTACGACTCCTCCTCCAAATGCCGCTGCCACAGAGCTTCATCCCAATCTTTATCGTGCTCGGTCCAGAGGTTGGCGAAATAAGTGGCGAAACTTTCGTTCAACCAGAGTTCGCCCCAGTCTTTGCAGGTGAGTAGGTCGCCGAACCATTGGTGGGCCAATTCATGAGCCACCAGCCCGTCGCTGGAAACATCGAGGTGTGCGCGTTCGTCGTGCAGGGTGCGGCGGGTCAGGGTGGTGGCCGAAGTGTGTTCCATGCCGCCCCAGTTGTATTCGTCCACGCAGATTTGGGCGTATTTGGGCCAGGGATATCGGTAGCCGGTTTTCTCGCTGAAGAATCGCATCATGGCTGGCGTTTTCTCGAACGAGCGGGCCGCCGTTTCCGACATTCCCTTCGGCACATACGAAACAATGGGGATATCGTCCCACGACTGTTCGTGGGCGTCGAACTCACCCGCCACTAGCGAAACCAAATAAGGCACATGCGATTTCACCTGGCTCCAATGCCAGGTGGCGGTTCCGTCGTCGCCTTCCTCCATGCTCTTGAGCACGCCGTTGGAAAGCACGAAATATTCTTGCGGCACGGTGGCGCGTATTTCGCTGGTGAAGCGGTCGGCGGGCGAATCGAGGCAGGGGTACCAATACCGTGCGTACTCCGGCTCGCTTTGGGTCCAAACCATGCGCGGCTGGTTCGGTTCATCGTGATCAGGGTTGACGAAGTGCGCGCCGTGCCGCGGCCGACGAATCAGGTATTCGATTTTGATTTCAAATTCCTCGCCGCTTTTGTACGTGCGATCAAGTTCGATCGTGAGCTTGTGTTTTTTGCTGTCGAATGATAAATCTCGCTCGCCGGTTTGCGGTTCACCCAGTGTGATGTATACACGTTTGATTTGTAATTCCGCAGCATCGAGCGTGAGCGTGTTTTGCGCCGCATACGGCTTCAGCCGCAGCATGGCAAGCGCCACGATCTCTTCTTTTTCCCAATCGAAGGCAAGCTCCAGCGCGAGGTGCTGTTGGTCAAACTCCCGGTTGCGAACCGAGCGGGTCGGCTTGGTGAAGGGGCCCACTTTTTGGGCCTGCGCCGCCAGGGGGAAAACGAGAAAACAGACAGCAATCAAACCGGCCAAGGTGCGGCGTAACATCATGGGGGAAATCCAAGTGGCACGGGGGAAGCGAAGCAGCGGCCCGCTTTTTGATAACGCGGCGCCACCTTCCAGAATAGTCGCTCGGCGGGCCGGGGAGAAGCGCGTAGGAACAGTCCCGAATTTATATACCGGATTAAAAACCCGGCATTTTGAAAATGCCGGGCTTTTTTGAGCTATAACCGGGAACTTATTTCGGGACTATTCCGTATTAGGCCAGCAATTTCTTCACGACCTTGCCGCCTTGATCGGTCAGCCGCACGTTCAACCCCTTGAAAGGGTGGGTGAAACGGTGGTGGTCGAACCCGAAGCGGTTCATGATGGTGGCGTGGAAATCGTTGATATGCACCGGGTCTTCGACCGGCGCCCAACCGATATCGTCGGTTTTGCCCACGACCTGTCCGCCCTTGATGCCGCCGCCCGCCATGAACGCGCTGAAACCGTAGGGGTGATGATCTCGCCCTAGTTTGGCGGCGTCGCGGCCGTTGCGGTTTTCGGCCAGCGGCGTGCGGCCTAATTCACCGGCGAAAATCACCATGGTGGAGTCGAGCATGCCGCGTTGTTTGAGGTCGGCAATCAGGGCCGCAATTGGCTGGTCGGCCATGCCGGTGTTGTACTGGAGTTCGGCGTCGATATTGCTGTGATGATCCCACGATGCGTGCATCAGCGTGACAAAGCGAACGCCGCGTTCGACCAACCGCCGGGCCAGCAAACAGTTGGTGGCGAATTTTCGGTAGACGTCCGGCCCGCCGCCGCGAAAATTCGTTTTCTCCGGCTCCTTCCGCGTGACGCCGTAGGCGTCGAGCGTCGATTTCGATTCCTTGCTGATGTCGATCAGCTCCGGCGCGGCGGCTTGCATGCGGAACGCCAATTCGTACGAAGCGATGCGGCTGGCGATTTGAGGATCGTTTGAAATGCTGCCGCGTTGTTGGTTCAAGCGGCGAATCGCATTCAAACTGGCCTCTTGCATCTTGGTGGAAATGCCCGGCGGGTTGTTTAGATTCAACACGGGTTCGCCCTGATTTCGGAACACGACGCCTTCGTAGGTCGAGGGAAAAAATCCGCTCGACCAATTCGAGACGCCGCCGCTGCTGCCCCGCCCCGCGGTGAGCACCACGTAGCCGGGTAAATTTTCCGATTCCGAACCAAGGCCGTACGTCAACCAAGAGCCCATACTTGGCCGGCCAAAACGCGGCACGCCGCTGCACAACATCAACTGCGCCGGATGATGATTGAAGGCGTCGGTGTGTAGCGAGCGAATCAGGGCGATTTCATCGGCCTGCCCGCCCAAATGCGGCAGGAAGTCGGAAAGTTCGGTGCCGCATTCGCCATGCGCGGTGAATTTGCGAGCGCTGCCGGCCAACACGGCCGTCTCTTTTTTGATAAAGGCGAACCGCACCTCCTTGGTCAGCGATTCCGGCACCGGCTGGCCGTTCAGTTCGCGCAACTTGGGTTTGGGATCGAACAGATCAATATGGCTCGGCGCGCCGGCAGGCAAGATAAAAATGCAGGCCTTGGCCTTCCCAGGAAAATGGCCCTGCTTGGGCGCCAACGGGTTGACGGCGCTATTCGTGGCGGCCGACGCTGCTTCGCCCGAAAGCAACGAAGCCAAGGCCAATCCGCCTAAGCCGGAAGCAGCCGACGTGAAAAAATCGCGACGTAACATTTGCGCGGGGGTCATTTGCCTGGTAGGCATGTGCGGGGGAGCCATTTGCCTGGAAGTAACTTGCGGCATGGAATTTATTCCGTATGGGAACGCGCGAATTCTATTCGCGGGTGATGAATTCATCGAGGTTCAAAAGTGTTCTCGCGACCACCACCCAAGCGGCCGTGGCGGCCATGTCTGCTTGATTCGGCAACGGACCGCCGCCGGCAATTTGTTCGGCCGATTTGTTAGCGATACTTTCCGGAGAGCCGAGCATTTCAAGCTGTATTGCCAGCAATTCCTGAACGGCCGCGACCTCCGCCGGTTGCGGCGAACGGCCGAAGCAAAGCTGGAAGGCGTAGCCGATTCGGACTGCATCGCCGGAAGGCCCAGTCGCCGCAGATGAAGCCGTCTCGCGCAGAATGCGGCGGCCCAGTTCTTGAGCGCATTCGTGGAACACGCCATCGTTCCATAACGTTAAAGCTTGCAGCGGCGTGTTGCTCATCGAGCGCTCGGTGCAGGTTTCGGTGGAGTCGGGGGAATCGAACGTCATCAACATCGGGTAAGGCGACGTCCTTTGGAAAAACGTGTACAGACCGCGGCGGTAGGCGTCGCCGCCGGCGCTGGTGGCCCACTTAGCGCTGTTGGCGTAGGTGAGTTTGGAATACTCGGCCGGCTGGCGGGGACGCACCCCCGGTCCGCCCAGACGCGTGTCCAACAGACCGCTGGCGGCGAGCGCCAAATCTCGAATGACTTCGGCTTCCACGCGCCGCCGAACTTGCCGCGCCACCCATTCATTTTCGGGATCGCGCTGTTGCAGATCTTCCCGCACGGCCGAACTTTGCCGATACGTCGAGGAGGTCACAATCAAGCGGTGCAACTGCTTCATGCTCCACGTGGCGCGCAGGGCGTCGGCCAGCCAATCCAACAATTCAGGGTGCGTGGGCGGCGTTCCCTGCATGCCGAAATCGTCGACCGTGGGCGCGATGCCGCGTCCAAAAAAATGAGCCCAAGCCCGGTTGGCGGCCACGCGGGCCGTCAAGGGATTTTCCGGGGAAAACAACCAGCGGGCCATTTGCAGACGCGCCGGCTGCTTCTCACTGAGTTGCACTCGCGGCAACCAGCGGGGCGTGCCGATTTTGACATGCTCCCCCTTGTTGAGAAAATCGCCACGAATGTGAACGCGGGTTTCGCGGACCTCTTTCCGTTCCGAAACGGTCTGCGCTTTGATGGCGTCGCGGCGAGGTTTTTTCTTGGCGTGGTCGTCGACCGCCTTTTGAAGTTGCAGCAGTTTGGCGTCGATTTTTGCATAGTGATCTTGTAGGCGTTTTCGCTGGACGTCGGTCCGGTCGCTTTCGCCGATGGCCAACGCCGCCACGATATCGGCGGGCAGGCCCTCCAAATCGACCGGCAATGCTTGCGACGTGACACTCAAGCGAAACTTGCCCAAATTGTGCGCCTGCCCTTCGTAGGTTTGGTCGAGCGTGACGACCAATCGTTCGCCCTTGGCCAGCACCAACGGTTCTGCCAACGCGAACACCGCCACATGGCGTTTGCCCATCTGCGGCGCGATAGCCCAACCGGTTGTTGTTTTGGGGTCAATCGCGTTAGCAACCTCCCAATCGTTTTGCGAAAAATCGGCCTTGGCGGTCTGGAAAGAAACCGGCCGTTGCTGGCCGTTCTCCTCGACCACCACCGCCCGAAAAGCACGCAACACAAAATTGCCGTGCGATACGCGACCGGGGCCGTTTTTCGGCAGGCGTTTTTCGGTGAGCGCTTCAAGGCGAATTGCGGAGATCGGCGCCGCCGGTGTTTTTTCTAACGACGCTTTTTCCGGCGATGACGTTTCCGGCGGCGCTGTTTCTATCGTGTAAATATCCGAGACTTTGTTCGTCCCGCTGGCCAACACGGAGTAGTCCTTGCCAATCTCAAACGTCGCGCCGTGCGCTGAATTCACCTTCGTCACGACTAGCGGCGCCCAGCCGGTGGACGACGCCGCGCCAGCCGCCCATTTGCGTTGGGCTTCGGGCAACTCGTTCTTTTTGTAGTCTTTCAAGGCGGCCGCCAAGGGAGCATGTTGGCGGTCAAACGCCGCTTTGGCCTGTTCATAGGCCCGCACATCTTGAGGACGCGGCGCGTTGATATCGACCTCGTCCATGTTGTTGAAGAATCCATACAGCGAGTAATACTCGCGTTGCGTGAGCGGATCGTATTTGTGCGAATGGCACTGGGCGCAGCCGACGGTCAGCCCCAACCAGACGGCGCCGGTGGTGTTGGTGCGGTCGACCGTTTTCTTCACGCGGTCTTCCTCTTTATCGGTGCCGCCTTCGGTGTTGTGCAGCGTGTTGCGATGGAAGCCGGTCGCGACGCGGGTCTCTTGGTGGGCGTTGGGGAGCACATCTCCGGCGAGTTGTTGGATGCTGAATTCGTCAAACGGTAGATCTTGGTTGATCGCTTCGAGCACCCATTGTCGAAAACGCCAAGCATGAGGCCGCTGCCGATCTTTTTCGTAGCCGTCGCTATCGGCGTAGCGGGCCAAATCGAGCCAGTGCCGTCCCCAACGTTCACCATAATGCGGCGACGCCAACAGCCGGTCGACCAGACGTTCGTAGGCGCCGGGCCGCGTATCGTTGAGAAAGGCGGCAACTTCCTGAGGACTGGGCGGCAAACCGAGCAAGTCGAGATACAACCGCCGCGCCAGCGCCGTGCGAGCAGCCTCCTCGGAAGGGGCTACGTTTTTCTGCTCCAACTTGGCCAGAATGAAGGCGTCGATTCCGTTACGCACCCAGTCCGACTGCTTCACGACCGGCGGCGTGGGGCGAACAATCGGCTGGAACGACCAATGCTCCAACTGGGCGGCGTCGCCATCGACGTTATCGGGCCAAACGGCGCCGGCTTGAATCCAACGTTTGAGAATCACAATTTGTGCAGCGGTGAGCGGAGCGCCTTCTCCTTCGGGCGGCATGCGGCCAAGATCTTCATCGCGTCCCTCGACCAGAGCCAACAAACGGCTTTCGGCCGGCTTGCCGGGAACGATGGCCGCGCCAGCGTCGCCGCCTTCGAGCGCCAACTGTTTCAGGTCCAAACGCAGGCCGCCTTCTTGCTCTTCCTTGCCGTGGCAGGAAAGACACGTTTGCTTGAAGATCGGTTGCACGTCGCGAACGAAATCGATCGCATTCTTCTTTTCCGCCGCCGCTTTTTTTTCCACCGGACTCTCTGCTCTGGCCGTAGCGCCCCGACACGCCGCAACACAGAAGACGGCCAAAAAGATAAAACGCGAAATTCGAGAAAGCGATGTGGGTTTAGAAAGCGACATGGGTTTGCAGGTCTGCTGGTAGGAATAGGGGGACGACCGCGTGCGAGGCTCGGTAAAGAAAAGCACGCTAAAGCGTACACTCCCACGGCGAGGCAATACGGAGGCGCCGCGGATGTTGCGGGACGGCGGGAAGACGACAACTACCAACTCTATTTAACCAGAGGCGGCGGCAAGCGTCAAATATCTGCGGAATTCTCGCCATTTTGAGAGGGTGGAGCGTTTCGTCGAGCAAGTTTGATGTAGGGAACAGTCCCGAAATTACATACCGAATTAAAAGCCCGGCATTTTCAAAATGCCGGGCTTTTTTTGAGCAACCGTCGGGAACTTATTTCGGGACTGGTCTTAGGGTGGTGTTTGCAACCATCTACGGCGCGCGGAAATGTGAGCTGCCTGAAGGCTGAGCTCCAATCGCTGGCGGCGGAGGCCGGTCAAATGGGTTTGCCGGTCCAGCGGACAAAGGCTTCCATGGCGTAAAACTCAGGCAGGCCGATCTGATTGTAGCGGTCGGCGGTGCCTTGGTTCCGTTGCTCCGAACGCTGCCAGAATTCGCGAGGATCGGCGCCCGGAAAAAGCGCTTCGTCTTTCTGGCTTTCGTGCATGAAAATCGCCTTGCGTTTGAGGTCCATATCGCGCGGGCTGAGCGGAACCGCGATTTCGATTTCGTGCAGATCGTACTCCTGCCAGGCGCCTCGGTACAACAGAACTTCGGGCGTGGCGAGCCCTTCTTCCTTCATCTGCACAAGCGCAGCGAAGATGACTTCGGCGCACACGCGGTGCGTGCCGTGCGGGTCGGAAAGATCGCCCGCGACATAGATTTGGTGCGGGTTCACGGTATCGATCAACTCGCGAATGATGCGAGAATCTTCTTCGCCGACGGGGTTTTTCGTCACGGCGCCGGTCTGGTAAAACGGCAGATCGAGAAAATGCAGGTGCTTTTCCTGGCAGCCCACCTTGAGCGCGCCGGCTTTTGCCTCCCCGCGGCGGATCAAAGACTTGATGCGGCGAACGGCGTCGATATCTGGCGAGCCCGGCTCCTTGTTTTCCAACGACTTCGCGACTTCGTCCTCCACCTGCCGAGATTTTTCTTCGTCGATGCCGAACTGCCGATTGTATTCCGTGACCAAATCGGCGATTCGCAGGGCGTCGTGATCGAAAACCGCGATATTACCGCTCGTCATGTACGCGATATGCGTTTCGTGGCCATCGTCGACCAGGCGAATGAGTGTTCCGCCCATGCTGATGACGTCGTCGTCGGGGTGAGGGCTGAAACAGATCACGCGTTTGCTTTCGCGGCCGGCGGGGTGATATTCGATGGTGTCTAGCATCCAACGAAAAACGCGGTGCGCCACCGCCTGCGCGGGGCCATGCCGCCGCAATAGCTGGTGTAGATCGTAGTTGCGGAAATCGTCGTCGTCGAGTTTGAGCAACGCTTTGCCGGTTTGCTCGCACAACCACAGCAGAGCCCGCTTGATGAGTTGCTCATCCCATTCCACACTTCCGGTCACCCAGGGCGTGGACCAGCCGGTGAGCATTTTGGCGGCGGCGGTATCGAGCAGCACGACGGCGTCGGGGTGTTGACGCAAAATACTGGCCGGCACCCGATCGGTCACCGGGCCTTCCACGGCGTCGCGAATGATGGCCGATTTGTGCTCGCCGAGCGCCACCAACAGCACCTTGCGAGCCTCCAAAATAGTGCCCAGCCCCATCGTGATCGCTTGCGTGGGCACATTCTCCTCACCGAAAAAATGGTCGGCCGCCGAATTTCGTGTAATCGGATCGAGCGTACACAACCGCGTGCGGCTATGCGTAATACTGAACGGCTCGTTAAAGCCAATATGCCCGTTGCGGCCGATGCCCAACAAGGCCACGTCGATGCCGCCCGCTTCCAAAATCCTAGATTCGTAATCGCGGCAATACGCCTCGACCTGCTCCCGAGGAATTTCGCTATCGGGAATATGCACATGCTCAGGATGCAGGTCGACATGGTCGATGAACCGGGTGTGCATCCAGCGGTGATAACTCTGCCGCTGCGTTTTAGGGATGCCGTAATATTCGTCCAGATTGAAGGTCACGACATTTGCAAACGACAGGCCTTCCCGGTGCAGCCGAATCAGCTCCCGATAAACGCCCATCGGCGAAGAACCGGTCGGCAGGCCAAGCACCGCTTTTTGGCCCAGCGCATTGCGCTCGCGAATCACATTGGCGATGATTTGCGCCGTATGGCGAGCGAGTTCATCGCCCGTTTCAAACACATACGTGGAGGGCTGAACACCCCGAACAGGGTAGGCGGTGGTCGGGTTCTGTGGCATCGGCGTGGAGACGTGTTATTGAGTAAAGGGAACAAGAGTGACGCTGCCGCCCGGGTGGAATCACACGATCCACCCAGTATGCCACAATTTGGCCGAACTGACTATCGAGCGCGCGGCGTGCGAGCGCTACGCCGCTTCTATACAAGAGGTTCTTGGGGATCGTCCTGAAATAAGTACCTGTCCAAAAACTATTCCGTGTTTTTCGGATGCGGGCGAAGCCGCGGGGGTGAGGCGTTTTTGATTTCAAATCCTGAAAGGATTCAAGCCATTAGCCGGCGGTTGCGCGGAGCGACACCGCATACGCATCAACTTAAGGAAAATATTGGCCTATTAAAAAAAACGGAAGTCCTTTCAGAATTGATTGTTAGGATCATCAATCAAGTCTGGGAGAAGGAGC
>JAJRWU010000296.1 GCA_024276655.1 Planctomycetota bacterium | reverse complement strand
CTCGTCCGCCAATTGATTTTTGGCGTCGGTTATGGTTTCTCTGTTTCTTCGGTAGTTCATGGTCATTTGTCATTGGCCGTCTGTTTGCTCGCATCTTTGTTTCTCTTTCTCCAATGACAAATGACTAATGAAAAATAACTATTGATAAATTTCTTCTTCCCGTGCAAATCAGACAATTATTTCTCGAACGGTACTTGGCTTTCACACCGCTTGCTTTCATTCCCTCCAGGTTTTGGTGTATCCTGAGGACCGCCTGAACGCCGTTCTTCCTGTAGAGGGAACCCGCGGCGATTGCAATGATCAACGCACACTTTCCGACCAACCGAGGTGGATTATGTTACAGCGGCGCACGAATCGACGTAGTTTTCTCGGCGCCAGCGCGGGTTGGCTGGCGGCTGGAGTCGGGTTGTCTTTAGAGGCTGGCGCTTTAGAGGCTGGCGAGCGTCCTCAGATCAATCATCCCCGCGCCACCGATGGCGATTCCGCCCATGAACCCCAATGGAACAAGCGGCTGACGATTACCGTTGGCCCCAAAAACACCGTTGGTTCAGAAAAGGCCGACCTAGTTGGAGATAATGATCGCGTGCTTCAAGCGGCGGTCGATTACGTCGCCCGGTTGGGCGGCGGCGTGGTGCGGCTTTTGCCCGGTTCGTTCACGCTGCGGAATTCGGTGCATTTGCCCTCGAAGATTCGCATCGTGGGCGCCGGCGATGAAACCATCATCACGAAGGGGGCTTCAACCATCTCGCCGCTTGCGGCCGATTCCGATTGGTACGACCAGGAAATCACGCTGCAAGACGCCGCCGGTTTTCAAGTCGGCGACGGCGTCGTGCTGCAAACCAAAAATCCTCACACAGGCGCCCAAGACACTATCAAACGCATGCTGGTTGCGCGGTCAGGCAAGCGATTTAAGTTGAACGACGGCATCCGAAAGAATTTGTGGCTGAGCGGCAAGCCGACCGCCGCCACGCTGTTTCCGTTGTTTACCAGCGAGAACACGCACGATGTTGTTTTGGAGAATCTGACCTTCGATGGCAACCGCCAGAATAATGCGAATTTGAACGGCAACTACGGCGGTTGTATTTTCCTGCAAGATTGTAATCGTTACACGATTCGCAACGTCACGACGCGCAACTACAACGGCGACGGCGTCAGTTTTCAAATCTGCCACGATGTGGTCATCGAAAATTGCCATAGCCACGACAACGCCGATCTGGGCGTGCATCCTGGTTCAGGTTCGCAGCGCCCGCTGATTCGCAACTGCCGTTTGGAGCGCAATAACATCGGCGTGTTTTGGTGCTGGGGCGTGAAGTTCGGCTTGGCGGAAGGGAACAAGATCAGCGGGAATCGCAGTTATGGCATGTCGATCGGGCACAACGACACCGACAACATCATGCGCGACAACGACATATCCGACAGCGGCAAGGTTGGCATTCTCTTCCGCGACGACGCTCGCGGCGCCGACTTTTGGGCCAACCGAAACGTGGTGGCGAATAATCGAATCATCAATTCCGGCGGCGACGCCGGCGTCGGGATTGATATTCTCGGCCACACCAAAGACACCAAAATCGTGGGCAACGAAATTCGCGAAACGCGAAACGCCATGCAAAGAATTGGCATCCGAATTAACGACAAGGCGGGCGGCGTGGAGCTAGCTCGAAACACGATTGAAGGTTTTTCGCAAGACATTGCCGATGCGCGCAGCGTGTGAACGCATCAGGGTGTTGGCGTTTTGACAATCGCTCGGCGGCGGCCTTTTTCCACACGGTAGAGACCGAGCGGCTGTTTGTTGCCGCCGGTGGCCAGAAAAACGTGGCCCACGTAGGTTTCCTGCAAGCGAAATTTTCCGGCCAGAACCGTTCCCCTGGAGCTGCGCCGGCCGGCGGCGTCGATCCAATCGATGTGAACGGTCTGCTCCGTGCGGTTGACCAGCAGTAACGTGGCCGGCGTGGAAGAGGGCTGTGAACGTATGTCGGCGGCCTGGGAAAGCGCCAGCGACGGCGTGTCTTTCCAATCTTCGGCGCGCGGCGCCAGCGGTTCGCCCCGCGCGGCTTGCTGGAAGGCGTCGTAGCGCGCAACCATTTTGGCGGGCCATTTGAAGGTAGGGTTTTCTTCCGGACGCCAGTCGGCCAAGTGGGGATTGTCGCGGCGCGCCGCGGGGCGGGAATACCGCCATGGGCCATCGCCGAAAACGCTTTTTAACAACTGCGCCAATCGGGGATCGTACTGCTTGATTTCATCGCGTGTGTTGACGTGGTTGTGGTCGTGATCGTTTTCACGATTCGTGCCGAACCAACTTTGCACGCCTTCGGCCCAATACTCCTCCTTGTTGGTGGCGGCGTATTTTTCTTTCCAAAGACCAGCGTTCATGGCGGCGGCGTACGTGATGCGCAGGCGTTCGTCGAACGATTCGTCAATCGTGTTCAAGCCCATCAAATGAATGGCGTGGCCGAATTCGTGAATGAGAATATTCTCGGTGCTGTAAGGATCGCCCGGAAAGCAGAGCAGGTTCTCTTCGCCGCAGGTCACGGCGGGCCGTTGGGGAGAGGCGCCCAAGCCGCGAGCGCGGCGGTCCCAATAGTCGGCCGGCGCGAGGTCGCGATGTTCGGGAATCGTGGTGGTGAATTCGTCTTGGCTCATGATGGCGAAACGAACGTGGTTTTTCGCCAACGCCTGCAAAATATCGGCGCGACCGGGCAGCATGTGTTCAATCAAATAAGCCGCTTCTCGCAGAGCGGCGTCGTGTACTTTCTCCGAAGAGACAATCGAAAACCCGCCCACGCTCACATGCTTCCGATAAAAGTCGGAAAGTTGCAACGCGGCTGGAACCTCCGCCACCGGCCAGTTCTCTTTGGCACGGGCGTCGGCCGAAAAACACCAGCCCCCGAATACCGGCCAGAGAAACAACATCGAAGAAAGGCGAACGATATATTTCATAACAGTTTTCATCAGGGCGTCGGTTTTGTTAGCTAAGCATCGAGCGGGAAATTAGTGTCGTAGCCATGCTCCCAGAGCGTGGGATGGTTCACCGCTCACCCGCCGTCTGGCGACGATGGCTACACAAATGCGACCGTTATTTTATCGAGCGGTGCTAACAGGAGTATCGTATTGTACCAGCTATCTGGTGGTTGGCGGCGATGAACGCCTTATCGCGCCGCTGCAAATACCGTTTCTCTTGCAGCCTTTTACCACGGCGGCTACGATAAAGGCGACGCTGAACAAGCGGCGTCTTCCTACCAGGTTACTGTTTCGTTTTTTGGAAGCGGTTCTGGCGGCTCCCTTTCGGGAGGCTTCCGGCACTCCCCGTGCGGAAACCTTTTTGAAGGGATGTTTTCATGGGTATGTTCTTTTCCGTTGGCGTCGGCGAAGTTATTCTTTTGGCGGGCGCCTGTTTGGAGATCGGCGGCTGCGCGGCGGCCAAAATTTGCCATGTTCGCTGGCTGCCGGCCATCGCGGCGATCTTTGCTCTGGCGGCCGTGATAACGCCAGCCGACCCAGCCAGCACGCTGTTGGTTGCTGTTCCAGCAAGTTTGGCTTTGGGCGCCGGTGTTCGCTACGCCGCATTCTTCCGCCGGCCGAAGCACACCGCCGCCGGCTGAGCGTCGCACGATGAGCTTTAGCATGGTTAGCGCCGTTGGAGTTCATGCTTTAGCATGTTGGCAAAAAAGCCCGGCATTTTCAAAATGCCGGGCTTTTAACTTCGAGTAGATCCTTGACGTCTGCTGGGCCTATTTACCCGAATATGACTCCGGGTTTCGAGAACTTGAAGCCCGTAATTCACACGCTGTAATTCACACGCCGGGGGCCGCTTCGGGATAACGCACGCTCAGTACGCCTTGCCAGTCGGTCGGCTGAGGCGCCTCGATTCGCGTCAGACTGTTCGGAGCGGCGGCGCAGCAAATGATTCCCAGCAGGAAGGAGGCGTCGCCGGCTTGAAACTTTCCCGCGATGCAGCACCAAGGCGAACCGCGGCCGTCGTCGTTCGGAAGATCGGCGTTGCGGAAAAAAGCATGCATGAAGCCTTCCGAACTGAGTTGGGGCGGCCAACAACGCACGTCTGGTTGATGCGAACGAAACACATCGCCTAGTCCCGGCGTGACGAACTCCAACGCCATCGGCAAATCGGACGCATCCAACGCGGAGCCATCTCGGCCGGAGGGCGCCGTCACGACCACGACCATTCGCACCGGCAGATGCCGAACCGCCAATTGCGGGCCTTCCGTCGGAGGCCCTTCGCAGGGGAAATTGCCGATGTCGATGTGCAGGTTGGGCTCGATGTCGGCAGCGCGGCGGCGCGGCCGTCGAAACAACAAAAACAAGCCGCCGCCCAGTAGTCCGACAAACACCGCGATGCACGCCAGCCCGATGGCGGCAGTCGCCAAAACCGTAATATCTGAATTCATGGCTTGCACGTTGTTTCTCAAACGCTGCTTGGAAAGTGTGGAACAACCAGATCTCGAATTGGCGTCTGAACCGGGAAGTAATTTTTTCACGCTTCCTAGGCGAGTTCGCGCCGCGGGCGGTTGCCGCTATTCTAGACACGGGAGCCGACGATTATTGTATCGGATTTCCTCCGCTGTTCGCCACGTCTGGAAGCCCGTCTGGTGAACTCTCTTCCTGACACCGCGAGCGATGATGGAATTTGGACCGACATTGTTTTTCGTGTTGGCGGTCGTGCTATTGGCAACGACCGTTCGCGCCACGCTTGGTTTCGGCGACGCCTTAATCGCGATGCCGCTGCTTTCCATGCTCATTGGCGCCAAAACATCGGCGCCGTTGGTGGCTCTCTGTTCGGCCACGCTGGCGCTGGCCATGGCGGTTCGGCATCGGCGCGCTATCGAAATGAAAAATGTGTGGCCGCTTTTGGTTTCGGCCACCGTGGGAATTCCCACCGGAATTTACCTGGCGCAGCAGGTAAATGAACGGACAATCAAATTGGCGCTGGCGGTGCTTGTCGCCGGATTCGCGGTGTACCAGCTATGGCCGCACAAGCGGGAGGCGGAGGGCAGTTGGTATTGGGCGTTTCCGTTAGGTTTTTTTTCCGGCCTGTTGGGCGGCGCCTATAATATTTTTGGCCCGCCGATTGTTATTTTCGCCACGCTTCGTCGTTGGACGGCGGAGCAATTTCGAGCGACCGTGCAGAGCTACGTTCTGCCCATGGTGGGGCTTGTCTTGGCGGTGCATTATCAACAAGGGCATATCACGAGGACGGTCTGGGTGTTCTACTTTTCGGCATTGCCGGTATTGTTGGTTTCGTTTCTCTTGGGCGGACTATTTCACAAACGCATCGACGAACAACTCTTCCGCCGCATCGTGCTGGGGCTCTTGATCGTGATCGGATGCACGCTGTTCTTCAACAGTGTTAGGTAAAGCAACCACCCTGACATCAAACCACATGGCAAAACGCCTTGCCATGAAATCAGGGAAGAACCTAGTTCCATAACATATCGGCGAGCTTCGTCCAAAAGGCCCATACGCCGGCCACCAGCATGCCGGCGGCGGAAATCCAGAGGCAGATATCCCAGGCGACGCCCGGCGCCACGCGTTGGTCGATTCGCCGATAACGGAAAAACAGCCCGGCGCCGGCGAGCATCGGCAGCATCACCGCCTGGATCACGCCGCTGATCAACACCAACAGCGCCGGCTGCGGAATCGCGATGTAAAACACAAGGCACACAAAGGGGAATATGCCGCTGAGCAGCTTGACGCGAAAGCGGTGGGCGGCGTCCGAACCGCCAACCAACCCCAACACCCGCAGGGCGTCGGAAAAAGTGCGGGCGTGGCTGGCGTTGGCCACGAAGAACGTGGAGTAGAGCACCGCGAAGGCGCCGAACAAAAAGAGCAATTGGGCTGAGTGTCCGAACACGGGTTCGTACATCACGGCCAACATGCGAATCATTTCCGAGCCTTTGGGGTCCAACCCCGAACGGCCCAGAATGGCGGCGCCCAGCAGATAAAACGCCACCGTGGCGAAGGTGTACACGAGCATCGAGCACCAGGCGTCCCACCGCATGACGTTCAACCAGCCGCGCGCGCGCTCGGCTCAGGCTTCCGACTGATCGCGTTTGCCGGTGAAGCGGGCGTACCCTTTCTCCAAACACCAATACGGATAGACCACCAATTCGCTGGCGCCCACGCCAATAATGCCGAACGCCGCCAACGCCGTGGCGATGCCCGCGGTAGCGCGGAAACTGAGCCCGGTGACGATATCTTCCATGCCCACCGCCCAGGTGGCGTTGTTCTGCAACATGACCAGATTGATTACCGTGATCAAGGTAAACAGCGCCACCATGATCGTGGAGAAGTTTTGCACCAAACTATAATGGCCGACGACCAACACCACGGCTGTTACGACCGCGATGATTGCCGCCCAGATTTTGTCGTCCCAGGGCGGCGCTGTCATGGAAGCGAGGAACGTATTGAAGTCTTTGATTTTCACTTTCTCCGGCGGATGATACGCCGACGTAGCGAGCGTCGTTTCCAAGGCGTGAATCTTGGCGGTGATTTTTTCGAGGGCGGCTGGGTCGTCGTTCCCTAGTTAG
The DNA here is from genome assembly GCA_024276655.1 of Planctomycetota bacterium. Classification (GTDB taxonomy): domain Bacteria; phylum Planctomycetota; class Planctomycetia; order Pirellulales; family Pirellulaceae; genus SZUA-33. The sequence continues at coordinate 816 of JAJRWU010000296.1, read as the reverse complement.
GCAGCGCGGCTGAGTTCCGCTTTTTTAACGGTCAGCTCTGTTTCGACGTCGACATATTCGTTGAAGGCCCGGCCCGAATTGGTGAGCGGAGCGCTAATGGCCAAGGCCTGCCCCACGCCGCCCACAATGCCGCCCAGTTGGCCGATGCTGGCAAACCACATGATGAACCAATACCACACCAGCCAGTTGCCACGCCCTTTCAAACGCGGCCCCGGTACTTCGGCCATGCCGTCCATCGGGGTGCGGCCATGGATCATTGTGTATCGGCCGAATTCGACCTGCACGAAAACCTTGATCACACAACCGATGATGATCAACCACAACAAACCGAAGCCGGCTTCGGCGCCGGTTTTGGTGGTCGCGATCAATTCGCCCGACCCGACAATCGACCCAGCCACGATCAGCCCCGGCCCCAAATGCCGCAGAATGCCCCAGAGTTTTGTCGGCGCCGATTGGGCAGTCAGGATTTCAGCAGGTTCGGGAGACGAAACGTCGGGGGTGTCGGTCATGGGAGTTTGGTCGTCGGCAAGCGTAACAATTACATGAATGGGCGGAAGTTCTGGCAGCCATAACGGTAACCGAGCGGTGCGCGAATGAAAAGCTTGCTGCCATATTTGGACAGGCGAAGCTCCGACGCAATGCGTGGGATGGGCGGTTTCTTCCAACCGATGTTTTTGGGTGCAGGAACCGGCTCCTTTTTTTAGGTGGCCATATTTGGCGGAGTTGCTTGGACGTTTGGGTGGAATGGGCGGCCGGGGCGAGCGGCCAGGAATTTTGCGAGGCGGTCGTCGTCGCATAACGCGGCGGCGCGAATTT
>JAJRWU010000295.1 GCA_024276655.1 Planctomycetota bacterium | reverse complement strand
GCGACCAAACCTCGCCCTCGGCGTCTTCCAACTTGCTTTTGGCCTAATGCGAAAAACGCAATCTAGAAATACTGTCTTTAGTCCATCATTACTCACTAAACCCCGCGCGCCCAAACTCAACGTCCCGCTGAACCAGTACACTATCTCGACTTTTCCCCAAACACAAATATGTTAGGGCCGCCTACTTGGCCCATTTCTTCAATCCCGAACGAGATGTATCCCCACATACGCTAATCGGAATTGATGCATATGGTGATTGGGAGGCGATCGTTGGTGATGCCGGCATGGTCGCCAAAGAAGTGATGCCAGACGATGAGATTGTTGATTTCGTTCCCGTTTCGCCGGATGATTCCGGCGTATCCCAATACATGCTTCATGAAACAAAGCCCTTTTACAAGAAATCGTTTCTGCGAAGTATCTTCGGATAATACGTATAAACGGGCCATAACAAGGCGCTCAACCTGCCCGGTGCTGCCGGGCGGGGGGGGTTGATAGAATCTGTTTCCTCCGCCCGGCAGCACCGGGCAGGTTAGCTTGGTCGTTATCTTGAACGTTCGGCAGTTCAGAGATTCGTTTGGCCAGATAGGTTCACCACGAAGTGTTTTGCCCCTGTTGAATCTCGCGTTGTGGCTACTTTCGTAGATTTTGTGACACCCGGAGACCTGCTGAAGTCGCCAAGTTTGGTGACCATCGGCAGGCTCGCCTCCTAAATGCTCACGATCACAGTTGCCTCTATGCCTCATTTGGAAACATCTCAGAATAAACTGAATCCATACGCCTCTCCAGCAACCTTCAGTGACGCAAGGCAAGCGGACTGGTATCTCGCGTCCGCATGCCGCTACTTCAAATGGATCGGTTGGGTGGTGATAGTTTATATGTCGTGCGCGAGTTCGATCGCGTTGTACGAACTATTCATCGACGAGTTGCCGCTAGTGGGAGCAATAATTGGGGGGGCAACAATGATGGCAGCCACGCTCCTTTTCTTCGGGACAATGATCCGAACGGCGATGCGTCTTCCTGATGATTTCGAGAGGCTGCACAAGCGAGCTCGTTGGCTTGGAATTCTGGCGGGCGCCTTCGGATTCCCAATCCTCACCGTTCCAGCGTTTATCGGCGTTTCGCGACTTAGCAAATACCGCGCGATGACCAAGCGTTGTTAGAATGGTTCCCACGACGAACGTCGCTCAGGTTCAAGAACCTGAGTCATCTCGCGATGAAATCCGACGCAACTCGCGTCACGCCAAAAGTTTGATGTTATCTCGGTATCTGTTATTCTCAAGGCATTCAATTGAGAGAAACACAAGTTCGGCGGCACGGAGAATCGTTTGGCGAGAGTAGGTTCACCACGAAGCGACGCGAAGAGCACGAAGTATGAAATTCGACGATCTCTCTGCTCGCGGAAATTGGCTGGCGTGAAGGTTGGCATGCTCATCAACTTCAACAACGTCAAATTGAATTGAACGGTGTGCGCCATAACAAAACGCGGTTGCGGTTCACGCGTCAGAGATCGTTGCCGTTTCAGAGATCGTTGCCGAGTCCTAGGTGTTCGATGCGCCGATGCAGACGCGCCCGCGAGACCCCCAGCAGTTTCGCGGCTTTTGTTTTGTTGCCCTTCGACGCAGCCAGCGCGCGACGCACCAACTCCGTTTCCACGTTTTGAAGATAATCGTCCAGCACAATGGCTTCCACCTTACGCGGAGGATGCGCCATAGCGCGGCGCGCCACATGAATTTTCTCGGGCAGGTTGTCAGCCCCGACCTGCCGGTCTTCAGCGTTGTGGCAGGCGTGCTCCACGGCGGACACCAGTTCGTCGAGATTCTCAGGCCACGGATATGCCGCCAGGAAATCGAGCGCTTCGTCCGAAAACCCGGACAGTTGCCGGCTCTGGCCGCGATTGTTTTCTTCGAGAAAATATTGGGCGAGCAGGGGAATGTCGTCTGGTCGTTGCGAAAGGGGCGGCAATCCGATCACCACCGCCGACAACGCATGCTGTACGTCGAGGCGAACTCCTTGGCGGTCGTCTTGGCGAAAGGAGAAAGGTTCTCGCGCCGTGGCGATGATCTGCATGTCGAACGAACTGAGTTCCAAAAAGCCGGCTAGTTCCGCCTGCGCCTCGGCCGACAATTCATCGATATCGAGAAGGGCCAACACGCCCGCCGGCGAAACATCCGACTCTTGGCAGCGGCGCGATAACGCCAAAATACTGGACTGCAAAATTTCCGCGTCGATCAGTCGGCAGTCGAGTGGCACGAAGGGGCCGATGGAATCGTCGGCGCCCGAGAGCGCGTGAATCGTACGCGCGACATGCTCCCGCCCGCTCCCACGCGGACCAAAAATCACGACCCGCGCCCGCGATTTCGCGGCCGCCTCCACCTGCCAGCGCACGCGCTGCATGGCGAGGCATTCTCCAATCAGGCCTCGCCGATGAAATTTCCGTCGCCAGTTGGTTGTGAAATTTCTCAACGCCTCATGCAGTTCTCGCGAGCCGGGCGCTTGCGCGAGAGAAGACGATGGTTCAGCGTTGGTGTTTTCGAAGGGAGTGTTTTCCAAGGCGGCGTCGTCAAAATCGAGAACCGCCAAGATTCCCTCCTCCAACCAAAAAAACCGGGCGCCGCGGCGGCGCTTGTTTTCACCGCCGCAAACAACACTTGCTGAAAGGCTGCTTCCGGAAAACACTTCCGGTGGAGGGCAAAGGCCCGCCGCCGCGGAATCGACCGCGTTCTCCGCGGCTCCGGCATGATACCGGCAGTGTGCGCCGATCAGATTCTCGGCTTCAAGACCGCACCACTCGGCGCAGGCGGTGTTGCAGTAGATGATCTGGCCCTGTTCGTCCAACACATAGAGCGGCCGACGTTGCTCGTCGAGAAAGTGTAAAAGACGCCTGGAGCTGCGCAGTCGACCCATGAGCGATATTCTTCACACTGCGTTTTCAATGACGAGCTCAATGATGGAACAAAAACTCACGACTGCTGAAAATGGCCCAGAGTAAATCTTCGAGCGCAATGCGACGCTCCTCCGGCGGCGCGGCGGCAATGGCTTCCAGCAACTTTTTCTTTTCGTCGTCGGTCGGATAGCGGCAAAGCGATTCCAAATACGCCTGCTCGATGATGGTTTTATTGTTCAAACCCTGGGCGAGCCACTGCTCAATGCGGTTTCCCTCGGCCTGCAATTTTTTGTTGATCGTGACGCCGTTCGAGAGGTGCAGCACCTGCACCAGACTGGGGTCGTCCGAGCGTTCGCACTCACACGTGATGCGGCGTTGGTTGCGGCCGAAGGTTTTGAGGAAGTATGAGTCGACCGCGGAGTCGTAGAGTTGAATGGCGCGCGTGCCCTGGGGATAAAAATCGGTCGGTTTTCGGTCGGCGCCGGGAAAAACAATCTCCTTGAAATCGGTGGGCGCCGCGCTAACCTGCGAGACGGCATCCAACAGAACTTCGGCCATCATGCGGCGTGGGTAATACCGTGAATAAAACCGGCTTTCGGCTTTGTTTTCGGGCAAGGCCTCACTGCTTCGCTGGTAGGCGTGCGACTGCAACATGACCCGCATCAGCGACTTCAAATCAAAATCGTTTTGAACAAGATATTCGGCCACCGCTGAAAGCAATTCTTCATTACTAGCCGGGTTCGACACGCGCATGTCATCCACGGCTTCGATCAACCCCACGCCAAAATAGTTCGCCCAAATACGATTGGAAATGGAACGTGCGAAATAAGGATTTTCCGGCGACGTCAGCCAATCGGCCAGATACGCGCGGCGGTCGGTTTGGCTGTCAAACGGAATCGGCTGGCCATCGAGCGGCGCGGGCTGTTGCGGCTTGCCGGAACGGGGCTGCGTCAATTCACCTTTATTCGAGACAAACAACGTGCGCCGGCCATCGCCGCTGCGGCCATCGCCTCCCCAGCCCTTGGCGCGAACACGGGCAAACAGACTGGCCATGGCGTAGTATTGGTCGTTGGTCCATTTTTCCAGCGGATGGTTGTGGCATTTCGCGCAACCGATCGAGAGCCCCATGAAAGCCTGGCTGACGTTCTCCGTCATATCTTCGGGCGACTGATGCAACGCGTAGAAATTCGTGGCGCCGTTTTTCAGGCTGCCGCCAGTGGCCGTGACAATCTCCCGCACGAACACATTCCAGGGCGTATTCGCCTCCACATGTTTGTGGATCCATTGGTAATACGCCTTGACCGCCGGCGGGCGAAGTTTCGTGCCGTTGATCAACAGCAGGTCCGACCATTTGTAGGTCCAGTAGTCGGCGAATTCCTCGCGTTCGAGCAGATGCTCGATCAGGCGATCGCGTTTGCCGGGCGTTTTATCTTGCAGGAAGGCCACTGTTTCAAACCGAGTGGGCAACAGGCCGATGGTGTCTAGATAAACGCGACGAATAAATTCGGCGTCGGCGGCCGGCGGCGATGGCCGCAGATTCAGCCTTTGCAACTGCTTGAGTACGAGGTCGTCGATAAAGTTGCGGCGGGGCGCGTCGGCAAAGACGTTCGCCGGAACGTCAAAATCGTAGGGCGACGTGACTTTCGCGATCACGACCTTGCTGGAGAACCAGGCGCTGATCGCGCCTTCGCCATTGCCGACCACTTCCACGAAGCCGTTTTCATCCACCCGCGCGACGGTATCGTCGGTTGAAGTGAACTTGGCCCAGTGGGTGACGTCTTCGACGCGGCCATCGGAATAAAACGCTTGTACGAGTAGCTGCTGTTTTAATCCTGGTTTGAGCACGGCCATGGCGGGAAGAATTTCTAAACGCTCCAGGCGGGCGTCGGCCTCTTGAGGCGCGGGGGCGCCGTGGGCGATCCATTCCGCCAAGACACGATAATTCAGCGTGCCGGCTTCCAGCCGCAAGCCGCCTTTATGGGGAATGACGCCGGTCGGCTTGGCCAAAATCAAGCTGCGGCCTGGGTCGGCAAGTTCGATCCGCCGGCCGCGGGCTTGCCGCGTGATGGTGAGAAAATCGGTGGGCGGGTCGTAGCCTCGCAACGACAATTTGAAGCCGCCCTTGCCGGCCAACGCGCCATGACACGCACCGGCGTTGCAGTTGGCCTTGGCCATTACGGGCAACACATGGTTGCGGAAACTCCAGGGCTCTTGTTCTTGCGAGCCGACCACGCGCACCTCCACCGAGGTTTGTGGTTTGCCGCCTACGGTGGCCGTGATGGTGGCTGTTCCGTCGCGCACGGGCGACAATACGCCAGCCACGACGCGAACGATGTTTTCGTCGCTGGAAGTGAACGTCAGATTCTCGCGAACTTCCTGGCCAATCTCGCCGCCAGAAGTGCGCTGCACAATCAAACGCTGCACCGCCTTGGAGCCGGTGAGTACGATATCTTTCGGCAGCAGAAGCAGGCCCTCCTCGGCGTGCAAAACAGGCATCGGCGCCGCAATGGCAAGCAACAGGGCCGGCAAGAATGCCAAGCAACCGGCAAGGGGCCGAAAAGTCGAAACGGCGAACGATCGCATTAGAACGAACTCCCAGTAAGGCAGGAGGGGTCAACAACAGGAGGAAGCAACGGCAGCAGGCAATAACAGGGGGCCGCCAGCGCGGGAATTAAAACAGTTCCTTGATTTCATGGTAGCCGGAATCGACCAGTGGATACGGCCGGCCGCCGGGGCCGGGCAGCAGGGTGTCGAGTTTGAAACCCAGGCTATGGAACACCGTGCCGATGACTTCCGCCGGTTCGGTGGGACGCTCCGCCGGTACGCCGCCGATCGGGTCGCTACGGCCCACGACGCGACCGCCCTGGACGCCGCCGCCGGCAAAGTAGCAGGTAAAACATTGCGGCCAATGGTCGCGCCCGCCGGCCGGATTCACACGCGGCGTGCGGCCAAACTCCGCCACGTTGCAAACCAGCGTGTCGTCGAGCATGCCGCGATCGAACAGATCTTCGATCAACGCGCTGTAGGCTTGATCGTACATCGGGGCCACGATATCCCGCATGCCTTCAATTGAGGTAAACGGTTTGGAGCCGTGAATATCCCAGGTGATTTCGTCGAACACGGTGAGGAAGGTGTTGATCGTGACGAAACGCACGCCGGCTTCGATCAGCCGCCGCGAAAGCAGGCAGCACTGGCCAAAGCGGTTCATGCCGTATCGCTCGCGCACCTTGGTCGGCTCTTTCGAGAGATCGAACGCCTCCCGCGCCGCCGGGCTGGTCATGAGACGATACGCCGTGGCGAAATTCTCATTGAGCATCTTGGCGTTTTCGGTGGCCTCGAAACTTTTCAATGTCGAGTCGACGACCTCGCGCATCCGCCGCCGCCGCTCCAGCCGCGCCACGCCAATATCGGCCGGCGGCAACAGATCGGGAACTTTGAAATTCTCTTGCGACGGGTCGGCCATTAGCGCGAAAGGATCGTGCGCCTTGCCGAGGAAGCCGCCCGATTGCCCGTTGGGCAAACCGCCGCCGCCGCGACCCATCGGCTGCGGAAGAACGGCGTGCGCGGGAAGATCTGATTTACGGCCGCGCAGATAACTCACCACGGCGCCGGCATGCGGCGTATTAACGCCGCCGGTGAACAGGCGGCCCGTTTGCATCATTTGCCAACCGGCGTCATGCACGGCGGCGCCCGAGTGGTAGCAGGAGCGAACCAGCGAGAATTTGTCGGCCACCTTGGCGTGGCGCGGCAAAATTTCCGAGAGCAAAATCTCGGGCGAGGCGGTTTGAATCGGCTTGAACGGCCCTCGAATTTCAGCCGGGGCGTCGGGCTTCATGTCGAAGGTGTCGAGTTGGCTGGGCGCGCCAAGATTAAAAATCATAATGGCCGCGCGGTTGTCGTGCTTTTTGTCGACCAGCCCCTGCTCCTTGGCGGCGAGGTATTGCGGCAGGGAGAGCCCCGCGGCGCCGAGCGTGCCGACTTTAAGAAAATCTCGCCGCGTGGCGCCGTTGCACGTTCGCGATTTTCCGTTGCCTGTCAGATCGAGCATGTCGTGAATCTCCCAGTATTCGCACGCGGCTGTTCTATCTTCACACGGCTGGCAATAGCTCGTTTAACGGCAAGCCGAAGGCGACTGCGTTTCGCGTCCATCCGTTCGGGCGAGACAAAAAAACGCAGTCGCCTTCGGCTTGCCGTTAAACGAAACATTCGCCATTTGCAACCGTGATCGGTATATATGGAAAAGTGCTGTCTTGGCGTTTTTCTCAACACTTGAGCATAACATACTCAAAACCGCGAGGGCACCCTTTGAAATCTCCAAGAATGAACTTGCCGAATTAAAAGCCCGGCATTTTGAAAATGCCGGGCTTTTCGGAACCACAACCGGTAATTTATTTCGGGGCTATTTCTGGGCCCAGTCGCGGCGCTGGCGGGAGCTGGGAATGCCCATCTTTTTTCGGTACTTGGTCACGGTGCGGCGGGCCACGTTCATGCCTTCGTTCTTCAAACGCCGGACGATTTCGTCGTCGCTATAAGGCTTGCGTTTGTCTTCCTTGTCGATCAACTCCTGGAGTTGCATGCGAATCCTATCCCAGGCGACTTCTTCGCCGTCGTCGCTGCGGGCGCCGCCCACGAAAAACCGCTTCAGGGGGAAAATGCCGCGCGGCGTTTGGATCCATTTGTCGTCGACCGCCCGGCTGACCGTCGTCACATGCACGCCGACCCGGTCCGCGATTTGTTGCATTTTCAACGGCTCAATCGCCTGTGGACCTTGCTCGAAAAACTGCCGTTGATGATTCACGATTTCCTGGGCGACTTTCGTGATCGTACTCCGGCGTTGTTCAATCGATTCGATCAGCCACTGCGCGGCGTTTACCTTGCGTTTGATGAATTCCCGTTCTTCGGGCGTGGCGTCGCCGTTGCGCATCCGCTCCCGGTAATAGGCGCTGATAAACAATCGCGGCGTGCGGCCATCTTCCAAACGCACGCGGTAGTCGCCGTTTGCTTCTTGCTCCAGAAAAATATCCGGCGTGACCGTTCTCACGATCACCTCCGCGAAGTCGGCGCCCGGTTTCGGATTCAGCTTGCGAAGCTCCGCCCAAACCGTCTGGATGGTCTGGATGGAATATTGGGTGGCGCGTTGGATGGCGGGCAGGCGGTTATCGCGGAGGTCTTCCAAGTGGTTGGAAATGAGTGTTTTCAGTTCTTCGTAAAACGGAGCGCCCTCGTTGAGTTGCAGTAGCAAGCATTCTTTCAGCGAACGCGCGCCGACGCCCGCCGGATCGAGGCTTTGCACGATCGCCAAGGCATGCCGGGCGGCGGCCAACTGTTCTTCGCTGGCGTCGGGCGGCAGTAGATCTTCCAGGCTGTTTTTAAGATAGCCGTTGGAATCGAGCCCCGAGATGATTTTCTCCGCCAGCAATTTCAGTTCGCCATCGAGCGCCAGTTCGCCGAGTTGGTGGTCGAGGCAATCGTAGAGCGATTCGGCGCGCGCCACGGCGTTGGCCATGACATCGTGTTTGCGTCCCGCCTCTTCCTCCATGCGGTTGGACGAGCTGCGCGTGCGTTCTTCGTACGCGTCGGGCAGGTCGTCGCCCATGTTGAGCAGACGCTCGAAATCTTCTTCGTTATTATGCGCCTCGTCGACAACCAGTTCGCGTTCCGGTTCAGCGAGGGCGTCGGGGTTTTCCACATCGGCTTGAACGTCGGGAATATCAGGGTCGGCTTCGCGTTGCTCCAGCAGCGGATTCTCGTTCATTTCCTGCTCGATGCGCTCCTGCAACTCCATAATGGGTAGTTGCAGAATCTCCATCGATTGGATCATCCGAGGCGCCAGAATTTGCTTCTGCGCGAGTTTCTGTTCTAGTCCAAAAGAAAGCCGCATGGATCCGTTCTTTACAATCGTTGAGGAAGTGTGGAACAACCGCAGCCCAATTTAGAAGCCCGACTTTTTGAAAAAGCCGGGCTTCTCCAACGCCCATTCAAAATGCTTATCGATCCCTCCGCGCACGATGTTTTAATTGTACCCTTTTTTCGCCATCCAACGCGGGCCGCGTCCACCCTGCACTCATTATTCCTGGTTTAGAGCTTCTGGCGGCCCATTAAAGCATCGGTGAGGATTTCCTTATTGGTGAACTCCAGAATACTGCCGGAGGTCACGCCGCGGGCCAATCGCGTCATCGTGACGGGAAAATCGGCCAGCAAATTTGATATATGCAAACTTGTGCCATCGCCCTCGACGGTGGGGTTGGTCGCCATCACGACTTCCTTGATATTCCCGGTTCTGACCCGCTCCACCAAGGCGTCGATCGTGAGTTGCTCAGGACCGATACCGTCCAACGGCGCGATGCGGCCCAGCAACACATGATACATCCCCCGATACGAGCCGGTTTGCTCAATCGCCATGACATCGCGAGGCTGTTCCACCACGCAGAGCAGGGTTTCGTCTCGCGTGGCGTCTTGGCAGAGCGGGCAAAGTTCGGCTTCGGAAAGTGCGTAGCAGGTTCCGCAATACCGCACATTTTCGCGGACATCGCGAATAGCGTCGGCCAAACCCAACGCTTCCGATTTATGCACGCGAAGAATGTGATACGCCAATCGCTCGGCCGACTTGCGACCGATGCCGGGCAGCTTGGCGAATTGGTCGATCACTCGCGCTACCGATTCCGTCACTGCTGGCATGTTATCGTTAATCACTCCATCAAAACGCCTACTCCGCGGAACCACCCACCGTTGGGGTGTACGCTGTAGCGTGTTTTTTTCGCAACGCCTCTACTCCGTGGGAGGTCCGCCGCCGGTCAGCGAAGCCAAAGCATCTTGCAGCCCCGGCATGCCGCCGGCCAATTCCTGAATCGATTGCATATTCAACTGCTTGGCTTTGACAATAGCCTGATTGACCGCCGCGAGCGTCAGATCTTCGATCATCTCGCGGTCGCCGCCTTCCACCAAACTTGGCTCCAGCCTGATACGGGTGATCTCGCCCAAACCATTGGCCTCCACCTCCACCATGCCGCCGCCGGCATTCGCCGAAACGGTTTCGCTCCGCAACTGTTGCTGTTGCGATTCCAGATTCCCCGCCATTTCGCGGGCCTGCCGAAGCATGGACGTCATATTGGAAAGGTTCTTGAACATCTATTATTCTCGCTTTCTTAATGGCGGCGGCTTTAGCGACTCACAATTTCGGCGTCAAACAGTTTGATGGCCTCACTGACCAATTCGTTCGACCGTAACTCTTGCATTCGTTGCCTGGGAGAACTCACCGGCTTTGTGGGACACTCCCGTTCGGGGGCGCCTGCTTCGACCGCGAAGTCGATTTGAATCCCCTTGCCGGCCACCGATTCCAATGCTTGTTCGATCCGACGCCGGCGTTAAGGCCGCTCGCACTGGGCCTTTTGGAAAGTATACGTCGCGGGGAAGGTCACGACCAGTCGATTTGGCCCGGAACTTGCTACCGACTTGAAGTCCTTGGCGATCACGGCGTTCGTATCTTCCGCATCTTCAAGTACCGTAACGACTTGCTTCCATATACCCAAAGCCGTTTGATCGGTGAGAGGCGCGGCCGTTTCCGGTTTTTTGGGCGGCGAGGCTAAACTATCCGTTTTTTTTTCCTCAGGCCGACGATTTCTCGCCGGATTCGCCGCCGCTGCCGTGGCGGGGCCAGCGTTTGAAGCCGCATTTCCCGCAGGCCGCTGAACGGCCGCCGGTTGCTGCATGGTTCCCGAGCGGATTTCCGCGATCAGCGAAGAGAGGTCGGAGAGGTTTTCCAGGCTGCAAATGCGGACCAACGCCATTTCCATCAACAGCCGGCCATGAAGACTTTGCCGCATGCGGCTGACGGTTTGATCGAGAATTTGCAGCGTGGCCAAGATCGCTTCCAGGCCCAATTCGCCGGCGGTTTTCTCCAAGGCGGCGTGCTCACCCGCCGACGCCGAAACGAACAAATCGGACGACGCCCCCACCGCCGCCGCCATGAGGTCGCGATAGCGCTGCAATAATTGCTCCGCGACCTGGCTGGCGTCGGCGCCCGCGACCACAACCGCCTCCAAACCACCCAACGCGGCTGCGGCGTCGCGATTGGCTAGGTTTTCGATTAAATCTGCGATTCCACTGACGCTCGCAGCCCCCAGCATCGAATACACATCGGCTTCGCTGATATGATCGCCGCAAAAAGAAAGCAGTTGTTCGAGCAGCGATTGGCTATCTCGCATGGAGCCGGCGGCGCGGCGCGACAATAACTCCAAGGCGGCGGGCTCCGCCGTAACCTTTTCAGCTTCCACGATTTGCTGCAAACGGCCAACAATCGCCTCGCGCTCAACCGGGGCAAAATCGAACCGCTGGCAACGAGAAAGAACCGTGATCGGGATTTTCTCGGGGTCGGTCGTGCAAAAGATAAATTTCACATGCTCCGGCGGCTCCTCCAACGTTTTCAACAGAGCATTGAACGCCGGAGTGGTCAGCATGTGAACTTCATCAATGATATAAATTTTCAGCCGGGCGCGGCTGGGTCGCACACTGACATTCGCTCGCAATTGCCGAATTTCATCAATACCGCGATTACTGGCGCCGTCGATTTCCAGTACGTCGATATCGCCGCCGGCCACGATGCCCAAGCAGATATCACACTGATTACAAGGCTCGGGCGAAGCGCCCTGTTGGCAATTCAGCGCTTTGGCGAAGATGCGCGCCGCCGAGGTTTTGCCAACGCCGCGGGCGCCGGTGAAAAGGTAGGCGTGGCCCACGCGGTTCTTCAAAATGGCGTTTTGGAGCGCCTGCACCACCTGCTGCTGCCCGATGAGTTCTTCAAAACTCTGAGGACGATAACGGCGTGCGACGACAACATACTCCGCCGCTGCTGGCGATGAATCGGCTGCCATGGGAGGTGCTGCTTAATGATCGGAGGTGAATCGCGTGATGGGCGGGAAGCGGTTCTCGCACAAGAGTACCCCGCTTAGAGCTGCTACCTTTCGGTCCTGACTCGGTTCACGGCTCCCCCTCGCGAGAACCGCTTCTCGACAATCGACGCTGCCTAGTATTTGTACGCTTTGCCGCGTCGTTCGTCAAAGGGCGCTGCGGCCGATTTTGGTGATTGTCATCACGTAAAGCGGAAGGGTTGGAGTCCAGGCTTGAGCGTGTTTTGAAGCACTCGGAAGGTCAAAACACGCGGAACCGCACGCCCCAACGTGGGGCGGCAAGCAAAAATCTTTCAGTTTCTCCGATGAAATGACGATAAGCGGCCCGACAACGCGTTTTCGTCCTTAACTCAAAAGAACTTACTCCGGCCAACCCACGGAAGCATAAAAAATGCTCAAATTGAACAGCGCGGCCGGGAAAAGTGTCTCTTGCGTGTTGCTGCTTGCAGCGGCGGCGGTTGGCTGGAAACTCGCTTGGAATCATTGGCGAGACGATGTCACGCTGCATCCCGCCTATTCTATTTCCGGCGACCACATCCATATTTCGCCCGCTCCGCCGGATTTCATTCCCGGCGATATCAAAGCGGAAGTGGTTCGTTTGGGCAGCTTGGAGGATTTGCCGCTGCTCGATCCTGGAATCACGGCGAAAATCGCTGGCGCTTTCGAACTGCACCCTTGGGTGGCTAGAACGCTCCGCGTCACGAAACGCAGCGGCGGGGTCGACGTCGAATTGGAGTACCGCGTTCCCGTCGCCCTGGTGCAAGTGACCTACAACGGAGAACGAGGCACGTTGCCGGTCGACAAACAAGCAGTCGTGTTGCCAATCGACGCCTTCAGAAACCAACAGGGGGAGTTAGCGCAGTTCGCCCGCGGGCTGCCCCGCATTGATGGCGGCGAATCGATTCCCCTCAATCCCGACGGAGCGAAGTGGGGCGACGAAAACATTGCCGGAGCGGCCGGCATTGCGGCAATTTTGAAGGAGCAATGGCAAACGTTGGGGCTGTACCGAATTGCGGTTTGGCCGACGACCGGCAAGACGATTCGTCGGCGGCGTACATCATCACTGCCAGAAACGGCGCCAGCGTTCTGTGGGGCGGCGCTCCAGGACGCGAAAACGCGCACGAACCCAAAGCCGCCGAGAAACTGCAACGCCTACTCCAGTTCGCCGCCGGAAACAGCGCCCTCAACAAGCAAAGCCCCACAACCACGCTCGACGTGCGAACATCGAACGAAACCGCGCTCTCCAAACGCCGCACGCCGCGTTTGTGAGCTCTTCGAGATGATCCGTACGAGGGCCTTCTAATTGATCGACGACATTGGAAGACCAGCGCACGGACGAAACCACGGTTTCACGGCATTGGTGAGTGATGCCAGCGGTCGCCGGCAACCGCTACTTCGCTGAAAACCGATAAAATCGATGCAAAATTTGCAATTCCGTTCATTCGCCACAATAATGCCGTCTTCACTTTTGCCAGAGGACGTAGCCATGATTGACGACGAACTTCCGCTCGAAGACGCAAGCCAGAAGCCGCCATGCGACGCAGAGGACACCGCCGGACCGCCAACACAACAAACGCAGCATCTCGGCGGGATGCCAGCCAGATGCAGCGGTTTGAACGGCGGTCAATGGTTCCGCCACATTGCCAGAGCGCCGCTGGCATCCCGCTGGGATGAGGTGTTTCGGCGTTTCGATCCTCCGGTGGTGTTCGCTGCGCTCGACCGCCGGCTAATGGCTGTTGATCCCTCCGGGATAGATTTTCAGAAGAACGCCGCTGCGTAGATGATCTTCGAATCCGGCGAAAAAAACTTACGTACAAACAACAGGGCGGGAATCTAGTGGAGTACGCATGCCGACTGGATTCCCGCCTGCGCGGGAACGACGGTGCGCTGGGTTCCCGCCACTTATTGTCCTTGCGATGGGTCTAAAACCCTCGCCTTCAGGCGAATCCTTTAGGTTTTTCTTGAGGTGGCAGGGGTTTGGTCACCACGAAGAAATCCAGTGGAAGAAAATGTAACCACAGAGCACAAAGATTTTTTAGAGCGTCTTTTTTTCTGTGTCCTCTCTGGTGATCCTTCTTTTTTATTGGCAGCCTCTTGAAGAAGGTTGCGTGTTTTCTTTTGTTCGGTGCGCAGGACTTCAGTCCGTAGCTCACAACTTCTTTTGACGAACCTACCGGCTTCAGCCGATAGTCCTTCATTTGTCTCGGTATCCTAGGCGGCCGCGCAGCGGCCCTAGCGTGTGCTGGGCGATCCGTTTGACTGCGTGTGTGAAATTCTTGGATTCTCTCCAGACGCCCGCCTTGCCGTGCCGTCGGAACTTGAGCGAACCGGTTTCCGCATAGTTATCGAAATGATGCTTTTCGGCAATGTTCGCCGCCGTGTCTTGGTCGATCGCGACGGACACAAGTTCTGCACAGGCTAACAAATGCGGCGCCGGGTCGGCGAGCAGATATTCGTAGCGAATCTGGAGCCGCTGCTCCAGGGGAAAGGCGTCATAGGCGCTGATCGCCTGACTCATCGTGGAGCAGATATGCTCAGCGGTTTTTCGCACGTTCTCTTCCGACAACGGGGCCGACGCATCGCCAAACTTCTTATTCCAGCTACCCGCCTTTTGCAAATCCAGGTACGAATCCAAAATATCGAATGGGTCGCGAATGAGTAGAATCATTCGCCCGGCGGGAAACAGGGTCTGCAGCCAGCCATACAGCTCCGGAGTGTTGACCTCCTTAATCATCAGGCTGTGCCGACCGAACTGCGGGTACCGATCATGGACCATTTTGAAAAAAATATCGCGGATTCCGTCCAGCCAGATTTTCTGATGCCGCCGGGCGAAGAACGACGTATTTCGATCAAGCTCTTCGGGGCGGTCTTGCAAATGTTTGAAGAGGCGGCCGAAGTAGGGTTCGTGCCAGCGACGAATTTTGGGCAGGTCGCCGAGCATTTCCGCCAGCCAAGTGGAGCCGGTGCGGCCACAACCGATCACCCAGCCGATCCGATTTTCCAACGCCTTTGTCGCGGATCGCTGCTGCTCGGCTTCTCGTAACTCCGAAATCAGCCATGCCGCCCGGTGTTCATAGAGGTGCTCCCGTAATGTAATTTCTCGCGCGGCAGCGGCGCGCGCGGCTCGCCCGGCTGCATCGTTCAAGGCATCGCGAATAACGCTAACGGCCGACACATCGTGATCGAACTGATACACCGAATCGCCGTAGATTTTGGTAACTTCGGCGCGTGGCGGGCCTGTCAGGAGAGCGGCTTGACCGAACGCCGTCACTTCGAAAATTCGCGGGCTGGGTGAGTCTGCGGGTTTATCCGACTGACGAAACAGATTGATCGTCAGCCGCGACTGCGCGTAGATTTCCCACTTTTCGAGTGTGTCGATGGTTCGTTGCCGCACTTCGGTATAGACGAAACGATGAAACGGATCGGTCCCGCCGAGGATTTTTCCCGCGACCAGAAACCGCTTCTGCTCTCGCTCGCAATATTCGGCGATCTCGACCAACAAGGGAAGCCGATCTTCGAAAACGGTTCCTAGAAACGAGACGTCATACTGCGGCGTTTCCGCGCGTGGCGCCAAGGGCAGTGGAAGCGTTGCCGTGGGGAGGTACGACACGCCGTCGGCCTGGCAGCGGATTTCGTTCGTGAAACGGTAGGTGTAGAGCGACTCCGCGTTGGCAATCGTCTCGTAAGGATCGTCGGTCGCGATGAGCACGGTGGGGATGCCAGCACGGCGAATGGAGAGCGGAATCCGAGCGCGTTTGCCGCGAAAGTAGAGTCCGTCGATAAATACGACGCAGTCAATTTTATTTTCGATATCGAGCGCCGTTCCGAGAATATCGGTGCAGACCGCCTTGGCGCTCAAGACCTCCAAGAAGGAGAACGTGGGGTACGGAACGACTCGCACGCCGCAGGCTTCGAGCGCGAGTCGATAGCCATCCCAGACGTCGCGCGTGGAGAAGTTGGCCGCCCCGGAAACAAGCAATACATTCGCTACCGCCACGAAGGTCTCCTAGGAGCCGCCGTCGACGTACGCATACGGCGACGGCCCCGTGCCGGGGTCAACGAACGAAGGAGTTACCTGCTGCGCTTGAGCCAGGGCGTCGGTCTTCATTGCGACGCTATACCACGTTGCGGTCATGGCGGAAGTTACCGCCGTATGCTCCAAAAAGCGGCGGCGTGTCAGTTTGCGTTCGTCGTCTGGGCTCATGGCAAGACACTATTACATAAGGTGTGGGAAGCACAGCGTGTGAGAAGCACATCAGGCCGAGTGTTACTCAAACTGTTCAGGCGAGGAATTCGTAAATGCCCTCGATCGGTTCCTTCGCGTTCGTTGATTTTACATACACATTTTTTTGAGATACTTGAAAGTCAAACGATTGCCCCGGGGCAAGCAGCTTGATCACGACTGGATTCTGTTTACCCTTTTCGATTTCGATGTTGAAGTCGCCGGAATTGAAGATTCGATACCAAGCGTTGCTGTTGCCGCCCTGCAAATCGATGATCTGATGCGGCGTCGTTGGGTCAACGGCTGCGCCAAGATGATCTCGCAATTTTATGTTGAAGCGTCCACTCCGGACAGTCGCGGCGTGTGACAGAAAGTCATAAATTCCCTCAATGGGCTGGTCTTCAGGGGGCATACCGATAGGTGGTTCGCCCACAATATAGACTCCTCCATTGCCGGGTGAAATATCCACCGAGAATGTGGGGTTCAGCACGATTTGTTTTCCGCTCGGAGTATTTTCTCCCGAAGGCAAAATCGTGAAGGGATTGCCGCCCGAGTTGAAGAAACGGAACGTCCCGCTCCGTTTCCCCTTAATGACAAGGATTTTGTTGTTGCCAGATGCATCATTAGAACTAAAACGCCCGCTTCGAATGGCCATGTGAATTCCTCAAGGTAACGAAGGCAACCTGTGCAATGCCGATTATTTCAATGCATGTATAGGAAGTTTGCGCAGTTAGTGCAAGCGTTTGGCGAAAATATTTATCGCCCAACCATTTGCGCCGACCAAATGCGAATGTCGCCTTCCAGACCGCCGGAAACAATGGTTTGTCCGTCGGGAGAGGCGACAATCGAGAACACCATCCTGCGGTGCCCGGAGAGCGTGGTGAGTTGTTCGCCTGAAACGGTATCCCATAATTTCAAATCTTTATCGCGACCGCCCGAGACCAGCGTCGTGCCGTTGGGAAGAACGGCCAACGCGTTGATACGACCGGTGTGCCCCTTTACGATGGCCCGTGTTTGCCGCCGTGCAACATCGTACAGATGGATTTCACCGGTTTCCGCGCCCACGGCGAGCAAGCGGCCCGCTTCACAAAAGACAAGTGCTCGCGGAATCGAACCGACTTGCATTGCCTCTTCACGTTCAGCGCCGTCGGCTGCTTGATAAAACCGAACAGCTCCATCTTCGTAGGCGACCACGATATTTTCGCTCTGGGGTGAAAAGGAAATTGCGGTTGCACGTGATTCCTGCTGCGGTATCTCGAATTGTGGCGCACTCCAATTCCCCTCATGATAAATCCAAACAGGCCCCACCCGACTGACCACCGCCAGTCGTTGTCCGCTGGGAGAAAATCTCACGATCGAGAGATCAGGCAGCGGAGCGGTGATCTTTGCCACCGTTTGGCCGGAAACACGGTTTTTCAGGAAAATCGTGGTTTCGTCGTTCGCCAGAGCAATCAGTTGGCCGTGTGGTTGCAAGGAAAATGCCGCCAACGGCGGTAATGTCGCGTCATCGCCCAGAGCCCGACTGCTCCCATCGTCGACATCCCAGACACGTAAATCGCCGTCGCCACCGAGGGCCAATAGCGTATTACCAGCGGGCGGAAGTTCGACGCTTCGGACGTCCGACGCATGCCAGAACACGTTGCGATTACTCAAGGCGTCGGCGCGCAACAGCCTCACGGAGCCATCGCCGCCGCCCACGACCAAATACTTGCCGTTGGCGGATCTGGCCAGAAAGCCAGAGGCCAAACTATGCGTTTTCAACCGGCGCGACTCCGTCTTGGCGTCGACGTCGTAGAGAAGAAGCCAGCCGCTGTTGGAAATGGCGGCGAGAATTTTTGTGTCTTTCATGAATTCCAAGTCGCCGCTTCGCCACGCCGACTCATACGTATTTTGAAGCGTTCCATCTTCAGCCGACCAGATACAAATCGAGCCGGCCGCGCTGCCGGTGGCAATCGTCGAACCATCGTCGGAAATTGCCAGTGTTGTCACGACCGGCGCTCCCTGGAGCGTTTGGATTCGCGTCGGAGGGTGGCCGACTTTCCAGATCCTAATCAGACCGTCGGCTGCGGCGACCACGACAACTTCTCCGCCTTGAGCGAAACGCACATCAACAGCGCCCGACATACCTGTCGGGATGGCCGCCGCCATCGATTCCGAGGCGACATCCCAGACGCGCACCGCGCCCGACGCACCAGCCGAGAGCAATAACTTCCCGTTCGGCGAGAAACGAACATGGGCCGCCGCCGGACCATGCTTCATTTGCTGGACTGCGGCGCCCTCCTTCCGCGGGTTCCAGAACCGGACCATTCCGTCCGACGACCCGGCCGCCAAATGGCCATTCGCCGGCGAGAAATCGATGGACAGGAAGCGGCCGGCGTCGAGCTTTATAGTTCGCAACAATTCACCGGTGGCGGCGTCCCAGATACGAAGGCCACGGTCGGCGCCGCAGGCCGCCAGAAGATCGCCGTCCGCCGAGACGGCAACGTCCGTCACGACAGCCCCCTGATTCACGGTCTGGACAAACGGTGCGCTCATCGCGTGGTAATAATACCATTCGAATCCTCGCAGTTGGGCCATTGCCTTGTCCGCCGAGATGCGCTCCAACATATTTTCAACGGCGAGGATATCTCCCTTGCCAAGGTGCTCAGCCACCAGATTCATCTGCGACCGATACAGGGCTCGCCGCGTTAAGTCGGCGCTGTGGGCCGCTTGTCGGAAGAAAAACGAAACCCCCGCCAGGCCAAAACTCAAACTTAGAAACAGACCGATCAACAAGCCCGCGACCGTTGGCCGTCGGCGACACCATCGCCACGTTCGTTCGAACGAGGAAACGGGGCGCGCCTTGATCGGCTCGCCGCGCCCGAACCGCCCCAGCTCCTCCGCGACTTCAATTGCCGACTGAAATCGTTTACCGGGCTCTCTTTCCAGACACTTCAGGCAAATCGTTTCCAGGTCTTTTGGCAACGCGGGAGAAAGTTTGCGGGGCGACGGGGCGTCTTCGACGACCTTTGGATGCAAAATCGCGCGGACGTTGCCACGATAAGGCATGTGGCCGGTGAGCATTTCAAATAGCATGACGCCGAGTGCGTAAATGTCGGCCCGATGATCGGTCTGCCGGGTTTTGCCCCGGGCCTGTTCAGGCGACATATAACGGGCCGTCCCCAGCACATGGCCCTCGGAAGAAATGGTTTGGCTACTGGAAATATCCTTGGCGAGTCCAAAATCGGTGACAAACGGCTGGCCATCGTTGTCTATCAAGATGTTGCCCGGCTTGACATCGCGATGCACGATTCCCTGCACATGAGCGTGATGCAGGGCGCTCGCAATGGCCGCAACTAATTCGTTGGTCTTGGCGACCGAGGGGACTCCCGGCGAGAGAAAATCGCGGAGCGTGATTCCATCAATGAATTCACAAGCAATATAGTTCGCGCCCGCCTCCGTGCCGACTTCATAGATCGTGACAATATTGGGGTGTGTAAGCGTAGAGGCGATTTGCGCTTCGTGCAGCAGGCTAATCGCTTCGGCGCCCTTCGAATTGGGAACCTTCAACGCCACTTGCCGCCCGAGTTTCGTGTCGTCGGCCAGCCACACCGTTCCGAAAGATCCTTGCCCCAGTTTCCGAATCAATAAGAAATGCGCAACGCGAGAATTCTCGCCATCCTCTGGCGAACGGGTTTCAGTAGGTGCAAACCCCTTCGGTAGTGGCACCGTGCCGCAGCTGGGGCAGACGACGCTCGACCCTCCCGCGCCGGCTTCCACGGCGTCGCCGTTGTCGGCCAGCGTGGTGTCGTCGAGATTGATCAGCCGGGCACAAATAGGGCACGGGATTTGCATCGAAATCGCCTCTTGTTGGGAATGTCATGGAACCACTGGCATTCATATAGCGTACCCGTTCACGGAGTTTAATTGGCATGTTCATCGTTACGCCGGCTTGTTTTCACAGGAGAGAACGGAGAATCTGGTTTGTTTCCTCGTTTCCGCTGCATGAAAGGCATTTCGATGCATGCTTTGTTTTCCTCCGCAAACAGCATGACGCACGATGTGATTGGTTCCGCCATCGAAGTTCATCGAGACGAAGCCTAGGTTTACTGGAGTCCATTGATGAATGGTGCTTGACGATGGAACTCGAGTCTCGCGGTTTCATCGTTCAAAACCAGAGCAATGTGATTGTGCGCTATAAAAAATTCCAACGCGAGTATCCCTTGCGATTCGATATCCTGGTCAACAAGTGTTTGATCGTCGAAGTCAAAGCCGTCGAGACGGTTCGCCCCATCCACAAAGCGCAATTACTAAGTTACATGAAACTCCTCGAAATT
>JAJRWU010000026.1 GCA_024276655.1 Planctomycetota bacterium | reverse complement strand
TGAGCGTCCTTGCCCATGCTAGATTCCCTCCTAAACATGCTAGATTCACCAACCAACCGAAAAAGCATAGCACAACGCGACAAATGCAGGAATCCAAATCCCATCTCCTCCCGAGGCGGCAAAGTGCGTTCCTGCACCCGTGCGAGAGGGTGCAGGCAAGTTGCTCTTGATTCGAGACCCGGCTTTAGATAGAAGACTTTGGTTTTTTTGTAGACGGAATCGGCGGTATTCAAGCTGCCTTCCTGCGTTAGAGGCGTTCGAGAAATAATTGTCTTATGGTCGCCTTTTCGGAACGCAAGGCAAAGTGAAATGGAACAATGAATTCTCGAACGATCCCAAGCTGCCAGCAAGTGGGATGGCATCACTTCTGGAAACAGACAGGACGAATCTCGCTCATTTCGAAAGGTGTTTTACACCATGGCCGTTACCAAAACCATCGTTCGCCCCTGGCTATTTGCGTGGCTGTTGGCGTTTGGCGTGGCGGGGGTTTGCCGGGCGGCCTCTGGCGAGTTTCCCTATACGGGTATCGTGGCCGAACGCGGAACGCTCGTTCATAGCGGACCCGGTTCGAATCACTACACGACCGGAAGCTTGCAATCTGGTGCGAAGGTGGAGGTTTATCGGCGAGAGCCCAACGGTTGGCTGGCGATACGTCCTCCGGCAGGAAGTTTGAGTTTGGTGCCAGGCGAGCATTTGCGTTTGTCGTCGTCGGGCGATTTGGCGGAAGTGATTTCCGCCGACGCCACCGCCTGGGTGGGGCGTAAATCGCTGGCGGGCGCTCCACTGAAATGGCAGGTGCGTTTGCAACCAGGCGAAGTGGTGGAAATCTTGGGCGCGGTGGCCGACCCTCAAGACCCACAAAAAAAGCTCTATAAAATCTCGCCGCCGGCCGGTGAGTTTCGCTGGCTGGCGCCGGATGCCGCCGTGCGAGATGCTGTTGGCTCCCCCGGTCAATCGCTGGTTCCTTCTCGGGCGAGCGCTGAGAATCGCATTCTCGCACCGCCGGATTCCTCTCAAGACCTTCCCCGCAGCTCCCTCGCGAGCGATGCCCCGCGGGAGAAACTTGCTTTCAAGAATGGCGATTGGTTGGCCGCCAAGAGCGGCGCCGCGGTAGGGTTCGTCGAAATTCGACGACGTATCGAAAAACAGAGCGGCCAAACAATCGCCTTCGTCAAACCTCGCATTTTACGACCGTTGCCAGCTTCGCCCGCCGAATTGCGAAAAAGGTTGGGAGAAATCGAAGTCGAGATTTCCCTCATGGCGGCCCAGCCTCGCAAGCAGTGGGATTTCGCGCCGCTGAGCGTGGAAGCCGACGCGCTGCTCGATTCAGTCAACACCGCCACGGCCCGCTCTCAAATTCAACGTTTGCAAAAAAAAATCCGCGAGTTTGCTGACCTAGCCCAGCGTGCGGCCAAAATGGAAGGTGATGAGGAAATAGTGATCACCGCCACGGCGGCGGCATTGGAAACGCCCGTACTGGGGCAGTCTGTGAAGCAAGCAGACGTCAATATCGCGGACGCCGCATCGGATTCTGGTTTCGATGGCGTGGGTTGGTTGATGCCGGTGGTTTCGCGAACGCGTTCAGCGCCGCCCTTTGCCCTCATGGACGACAACGGGCAAGTCAAGTTGTTGCTTTCTCCGGCGCCGGGCGTGAACCTGCACCGCTATATGCGGCAGAAGGTGGGTGTTTTCGGGCAGCGGGGTTTCTCCCCGTCGTTGAATCTGCCTCACGTTGCGGCCCGCCGCGTGGTGATCGTCGAACGCGCCGCGAAAAAACGTTGAACGTCGTTGGAGTGTGCGCCACAGCGTGTTTTCTTTACGCCCGCGTGCGCGGCAAAATCGCCTGAGGACCTGTCCTGAATTTACATGCCGAAAATAAGGCGAGCGGCAGATGAAAATTTACCTAATACAAGCACGAAGCGCAAGCGAGTGAATCAGCAAACGGTCATTCCCACGTGCGCGGCAAAAAAATCGCCTGAGGACCTGTCCTAAATTAAAAGCCCGGCATTTTCAAAATGCCGGGCTTTTCTGAACGACAACCGGTAACTTATTTCAGGACTATTCCTTATGCTAAATCGCGATCTTCAAACAGCACGAGCGCCAGAAACATCGATATTGCGCTGTACAGTAAACTGTAGACAAACGCCCACCCCAAATAACTCAACGGCACCGCCACGCCGGAGGCGATCGCGGCCTGGATATTGAAGTGATCGAGAACGGGAATCACGGTGGCCAGCAAACGCCCCACAAACACGACCGGCTCAAAGGCTTGTGCATCAGACTGAATGATCAAGGGCGTGAGATGGCCGAGCACGTAAATCGAGAAGCATAATACGAAGTTGGCCAACATCGGCAGACGCGTTGAAATGGCCACGCCCACCGCAGCCAGAACACTTGTTTCCAGGAATGCGAGCACCAGCCCGGGAATCGTACGCACCACCTCAAAATGAACCAGCGTCCAGAGGATGCCGGTTTTTGAGCTTTCGCGGCCATCGTAAATGGGCTTGTACGCCACGACGATCAAAAACACCACGCCCAGCACTAAAAACAACACGCCGACCGACCACATAATTCCCAAGTATTTTCCCAGCACGAATTGCCAGCGTGCGATCGGCTTGGAAAGAACGGTCAGCGCGGTTCGCCCTTCGATTTCCTCCGAGACCGAAGTGCCCGACGCCCACACCGCCTGAATGATGCAGAGCACCATGATCAGGGTCAGACCGGAGTCTTTGAGAACCTTGATGTCTTCGCCGAAGGTGTTGTAGGGAACCACCAGGAAAGTAATCAGCAACACCGAGCCCATGGCCATCAAAATCAGGTAGAGCGGTTGGGCCATTTCCGATTTTGAAGTAGCCATCGCGACGGCTGAAAGTTTGGGAGCCGCGGTGCGCATGCCCAAATAAGCCAGCACCACCAGTATGACAAACAAGGCCATGACGGGAATGGCGGCGGCTTCCATGTGTGCTGGCGCTGTTTCCACGGTGACCGAAAGAGTGGCCGCCGTCTCGCTCTGGTTTCGCACAAAGAGGTGATCGACTTGGTCGTCGGAAAAAGGATTGATCAACTGCGCGCGACGCGTCCAAACTTTTGCTTCGTTGCCGGCGACGTCGATCTTCGTGGCGGAAGTAAACCCAGCTTCTGCTTCAGGCGTAACGACCAAGCTCTGGTCGCTGTTGAACGTCAGGGAACGAAGTTCGCGGCCCTTAAAAGGCACGCTGATTTTCTCGGGAATTTCATCCAAGACATCGCCTTCGCCCGAAGCTGGCGGAATTTTGAAGGTGTAGGTCACGGTGTGATCCCGGGGAAGCTCCAGGAGCGACTCAAGAATCTCGTTGGGCGTCACGGCGGCAAAATACCCCACGACCCCAAAACCGGCCATGAAACAAAAAACCAGCAAGACGTATTTCAAAACGCCTTCCTGGATGCCGAGCAGGATCTCGGCTGAAAATTTCCGAGAAAATAGATGAATAACGGCCCAAACCGCCGCCAAAATGGCCAAGCCCAGAAGGGCGCCGGCGCCCAAGATCCAAAGGGAAGTCAACCAAGTGCCGACCCAGGGTTCCCCGACTGCGAATAACTGTGACATCTGGCAAGCTTATTTTCGGAAAAAAGAAAAAGAATGAAATATGTGATCGACAATGAAAGGCGTCATCTCATGGGTAGGTCACGACTTACGACGAAAAACCAAATGCTTCGTTCGGTCTGGTTCAATACCCCCGCACTCCTACGAAATGCGAAAGCCGAATTTTCAACCGCCGGAGGTGTTATCATCCAGAATTTGAGGGTTTCTTCAACTACGGGCCTTGCCCACAGCCGAAGATCTACACTTAAACTGTTACGCACAAAATTGATAACGGTTCAGATGCAGCCTCGCACCGGGGCGGTTTTACGAGCATTGAGGCCGTTTTTTGAACAACAAAAAACCGCTCGGCCCCCAAACGCGAAATTGCCGCCCCATTTCAGAACGGGAACAACCGTTTGTACCAAGCCGCCTTGGGCGCTGCGGCTTCGCTTGGTTTTTTCGAGCCCGCGGTTGGTGCCTGACGCGTTCTCGGCGGCGGGCGGTGGGCGGGAGTAGGCGGATACGTTGGGCGGTGGGCGGGAGTAGGCGGATACGTTCGACGCCGACCCGACTGGCTGTTGCTCGACTGGCTGTTGCTCGACTGGCTGTTACTCGACTGGCTCCCGTTCGCCGCCGCCGTGGTCTGGGGTATGCCGGCCATGCGTTTGTCGGCGTGTCCGACTCTCGGCAGTCGTCGTAACGACGCCAGCGGCGGGTTCGGCGCCAGGCGAGGTTCCGGCGCCGATTCCACTTGGGGTGGAATGGGCAGCGCCGCGTCATCGGCCGGCACGACCATTTCCGGCTCCAGCAGTTGCAGGGAATCGTCGGGCAGGGGGATGAACTGCCCGACCGGCGGCGCGCCTTCCAGTTCCACCCGACACGACACCTGAGGATCGAGCCGCCCCTCTCCCGCCACGGGCATGGTGTCGAGCAGGTATCGGCTGTGCTCGTGGGCGGCGATTTGGCGAGGCGGGTCTGCGGTGCAAGGACTGACAATTTCACAGTGCAGAAAAACCACCAACTCGCTTTCTCGGATCGATGTCTTGTGCGACCTAAACAGTTTGCCGAAGCCGAAGTTTCGAATGTCCTTGAGTTTGGGAATTCCCCGCCGAGTCACGATCTCGCTGCGTTGCCGGAGTCCGCCGATGACCAAGGTTTGGCGGTCGGCGACGCGCACAATAGTGTGGGTTTCGCGTTTGTCGATAATGGGTTGCGGTGAGGCGCTGGTGGTGAAACCGGTAAGAATGCTGAAGGTGGGGGTGACATCGATTTGAATCGTGGCGTCGTTCGAGATGCGCGGCGTAACGTTCAAAGTAACGCCCGCTTCACGAAACGCCGTGGTGCCGATGTTCCCGCCGAGGCCGGTTTGCGTGAGTTGTTGGTAGGGAATTTCCTGCACGATTTGGATCGTCGCCTGTTCGCGATCGACCACCATGATGGTGGGGTCGGCCAGTAGGCGGGAGTCGCTGGCGGTGTTCATGGCGTCGATCACCGACGTGAGATCGAAGCTGGAGCTGAGGTTCATGAACGTCATTACGCCGGCGGGAGAACCCGCCGCCGCAGGCGCCTGCATGAGTGAATCGAAGGCGAACAAACTCCGAGGACTCCCGCTGGCGTCTGGCCGGGCTTTGGCGGCGTGTTTCCAATTGACGCCCAAGGTTTCGACGTCTTCGATGCTCATGTCGTAGACCAACGCCGTGATGCGAACTTGCCGGCGGGGAACATCGATTTGATTGATGATATCGCGCGCGCGGGCGATCACCTCTGGCGAGTCGACGATCACGACTCGATTTTCACTGGCGATGGTGGTGACTTTTCCCAACGGGCTGAGCAGCGTTTGCAGCGACTGTTGTAAGTCTTCCGCCCTGATGTACTGTGGCGAGAACTGGGCCGCCACGATGCGCGCCGTTCCCGTGCTCACGCCGGAGGTGGCGTCGTCCAGAGCGCGAAGGAATTTCCGCACCCGTTCGACGCGATCAGGGAAGTCGACCACCAGCACGCTATTGGCCGAGGGAATCGGGTGGACTTTCCCTTGAGGCGAAACGAGCATTTTGGCGCCGGCGAGCGCTTCGATGGCGTCGACGCGCTGCAAGCGAATGGTGGCGGTTTCGAAGAGCGGATTGGTCTCGCCTGTTTTCGCGATCGGCATCACGACCAAACTCTGGCCCACCTGCCGGTACCCATACCCGTTGGCCAGCAGCAGGGCGTCGAGAATATCGTTGAGGGGAGCGTCCTTGAAAACGCCATTGACCGAGCCATCGACCGCGTCGCCGACGACAATATTGATGCCCCATGTTCGACTGATCGTAAACAACGCCTGACGAAGCGTGGTGTCGGTGAGCGTCAGATCGCCTCGCACGCGCAGCCGATATTTGAGCGGGTTGGTGCTGAGGGGCCCGGTATTGGGCGGGTTGGCGACGTCTTGTGCATGGGCGGTCGGCGTCGGGTGGGCGAGCGGGGCGCTCATGAAGGCGCACAGCAGCAACCGCATCGCCATGCGGCGAACCTTTAACGCGGTCGGCGTTTGCCCTGCCGAAATTTCCATGCGTCCTCCATTGACACTCCGCAACCTACGCAAGCACTTTTTTCACCTCACGCAGTCGAAAGGCATGACGTTCGCACCGCAGATGCGGGTGTGTTAAATCATGCCGCGCGGGTAAAACCGCTCGGCTCGCAGCCGCCGAGTTTTCGCAATCCGCATGTTTCCATACGGTTCACTACCGGCGCGCGTAGATGTAGATACAGGGTTACTATCAGCCGGAGTTGAAGGGCGATCGCAACTCAAGTGGCGAGTTGCTGGGCGGAAATCCAAACATGATTGCGGTGGGGGCGGTTGTAATGAGTGCGCCGCCGCGCAAGCTGAAGCATCGCTTAATAAGAATCCCGGCGAGTCGCAAACAAGAAGCCCGGCTTTTTGAAAAAGCCGGGCTTCTCGAAGGCGAGCGGCAGATGAAAATTCGCCAACCGCCACGCATCGCCACGGAAACAAACGCGACATCCCTTTGTTTGGCCGTTGGCCAACAGGAACAGAAATGACCGGCTGGTCAGGCGAGCGGCGGATGAAAACATACCGTAAGAGGAGGGACGTCCTCGTCGATTGGTAAATTATTTTCCGCCTCACGGCTAAAAAGGGCGCCATTTTCGCGCTATGCTAAAGATCGTTCTTCGAGGCCGGACGACTGGGCATTTTTCGAGGAAAGGGCGGTGTTTCCGCCTCTGGGAGCGGTTCATTCGTTTCCAGGGCCCATTCCTTGCGTTCCTGCGGCGTGGCGTAATAGCGTAGCCACGTTTCGGTTTCGGTGTCGATGTCGAGGCAATGCCAACGCAAATAATTGCCCGGTTAATCGAGCTTCTTTTCCGGCGAGGGCAAAATGTCGCGAAAAATCACTAGGTACAGTCTGCGGTCGGAAAGGTGTTCGGTGAATTCCAGTACGATGCGCGCGTCGTAAAGTTTGTGGATTGTGCAACGCAGCACTTCTCGGAGTGTTTTGTCGTCCAGGGCGTCGGGCGGTTCGAGATCGAGCGATTCGCCAAACCACTGGCTGATCGGCAAAACGGGAGCGCGTTCCCAGGCCAACATCGAAGCCAAGTAGTCGTTTTCCACCTGCGTGGGGAGCTCTCGAATGCTGCGCAAACCGACCGATTCGTCTAAGTACGGTTCGAGTTCGTCACGCAGACGCGCGTTCAGCAGCAGCTCCTCCACCTCTTCGGCGCGGGGTCGCCTTGAATTCACCATTACGGGAAACCTGTCGCAAACAAAGGAGTCAATATTTCAACCGATCCTTCGACTTTAACAATAAACTTCCCGCCTGCAAGCGTTGCTTGAGCCAAACCCACGCAGTTCTTGCAGGAGTTTTAGTAGACGCCAGAAAGACCGTTACGACCGGGAATCTTGGCCGGAATAACCCAAATAAATTACCAGGGTCCTGTCGGGCGACGAACCGCGCCGTTGGAGCTCGCGCTTGAGCGTGTTTTCTTTTTCTTGCTTTGATGGTTGTCAGCAACCACCTACGGCGCGGCCCCGAACGCAATCGTTAGCACCGCTCGATAAATAACGGTCGCATTTGTGTATCCATCGTCGCCAGACGGTGGGTGAGCGGTGAACCATCCCACGCTCTGGCGAGCATGGCTACGACACTAATTTTCCGCTCGATGCTTAGCTGGCCCCGTTTCTATTCAGGCGTATAATGGAATCGTCGAACGAAAATAGGAGAGTCTGTTGCACCTTTTGGAGGAGCCGTCAATGAGCCAGGATACGCATGGATCCAGCAGTGATTCTGCGCCCTTCCGCGAAGTGGCGGAGGTCAGCGGACATATCATCGACAGCCTGATTCTGCCCAAAATTCTCGACGCCATCAAAGCGGCGGGAGGGTCGTTTCAAATTCTCAAAATCGACGTCGGCCAAAATCTCGCCGATCCAAGCTTCGCCCGCATTGAAGTGCGGGCCGACACCGAAGAGAAGCTTGGTAAAATCATAAAAACTATTTCCGCGCACGGCGCTACGCCGGTTCTCAAACAAGACTGCCGACTGCGGCCGGTGGATGTCGAGGGCGCGTTTCCCGAGAGCTTTTACGCCACCACCAACCAACGCACCGAAATACGAGTGGACGGCGAATGGATTCTCGTCGACGATCAGGAAATGGATTGCGGCATCGTGTTCGACGCGGTCCAAAATCGCGCCCGTTGCCTGCCGATGTGCGAAGCGGTTTTAGGCCAGAGCGTGGTGGTCGGCCATGCGGGGGTGCGTGTCACGCCGCACGAACGCAACACGCAGTCGGCCGGGTTTGAGTTCATGAACAGCGCCGTTTCCACCGAGAAACCCAAAGGCGCGGCGGTTCGGGAAATCGCCCGTTCTTTGTTCAGTATTCGCCGGGCGGGCGGCAAGATATTGCTCGTGGGCGGGCCGGCTATTGTACACACCGGCAGCGGCGAATATTTGAGTTGGCTGATTCGCAACGGCTATTTGCATCGGCTGTTCGCCGGCAACGCGCTGGCGGTTCATGATATCGAACAGGCGATGTTCGGCACCAGTTTGGGCGTTCGGCTTGATAGCGGCGGTATTGTGGAAGCGGGGCACGAACATCATCTGCGGGCGATCAACCGTTTGCGCCGCATCGGCGGGATTCGGCCAGCTGTTGAACAGGGATTGCTCACTTCCGGCATCATGTATGAATGCGTAAAAAACAACATCGACTATGTTCTCGCCGGCAGCATTCGAGACGATGGGCCGCTGCCCGATGTCGTGACCGACGCCCTGGAGGCGCAGTCGCTGATGCGCGCCGGAACGCGAGATATCGACTTTTGTTTGATGATCGCGACCACACTGCATTCTATTGCCGTGGGCAATTTGCTGCCGGCTTGGGTCAAGGTGGTGTGCGTCGATATCAACCCCTCGACAGTGATCAAACTCAATGATCGCGGCTCTTTTCAAACCACCGGCTTGGTGACCGACGTCGAGCCCTTCCTGCGAGCGCTGGTCGAGGAGCTAAAATTGCTCGAAGCGGCGCCTTAGGCCAGGGAAAACACCATGCCGCAACCTCATATTCTGATGTGCTCGCCCAAACACTTCGATATTGTGTATGAAATCAATCCCTGGATGAGTCGCCAGCGGCGCGCCAACCCCGTCCTGGCGATGGAGCAGTGGCGGGCCTTGGAACAAATGCTGCTGGAGTGCGGCGCCAAAATTTCGCTCGTCGCGCCGCAGCCCGATCTACCCGATTTGGTGTTCACGGCCAACGCCGCGATCGTTTTTCAAAACACGGCGGTGCTGGCGCACTTTCGCCATTCCCAACGCCAAGGCGAGGAACAACATTTCGCGGCCCGCCTCGGCGAAGCCGGGTTTCAAGTACAGACGCTGCCGCGAACCGACCTTTTTTTTGAAGGCGCCGGCGACGCCCTGTTCTGCGGCGATACGCTCTTTGCCGGGTACCGCATGCGAAGCGACGCGTTGGCGCATCAGCTCATCGGTGAAATGCTCGGCGTGCGCGTGTTGCCGTTGGAATTGATCGACCCCTATTATTATCATCTCGATACTTGTTTTTGCCCGCTGACGCCCGACGCCGCCTTGATTTACCCGCCCGCCTTCGACACGTACGGACGCCGCGTGCTGCGAGAATCTATCTCGCAATTGATCGAAGTCTTGCCGGAAGAAGCCCGGCGTTTTGCCTGCAACGCGGTGGTTGTCGGGCGGACGGTGATCACGAACGTCGGCTGCCCCAAGTTGCATGCGTCGCTACGAGAAAGTGGCTTCGAGCCGCGTGAAACGCCCTTGGAGGAGTTCATGAAAGCGGGCGGCAGCGCCAAGTGCCTCACCTTGCGGCTGGACGGCGAAGATGCGGCGAATTGGAAGGCTGGTCTTTCTTAGAACAAGGCGAGCGGCAGGTGAGAATTTATACCACTCACGGTTGAAAATGGCACATTTTCGTTTAACGGCAAGCCGCAGGCGACTGCGTTTTTTGGTTTGCCCGAACGCATTGGCTCAAAACACAGCCTGCGGCTTGCCGTTAAACGAGGCACATGCAGGGCGTATCCAACTCAGCTACCCGAATGGGAACCAGACCGCTATGTTAGAGTGACGCGGGACGACGAACCGCGAATTGCCAAAGTAGGCTCTTTGAAAAAATCACACTCTCGGAGTGACGCCACATGAAAATGATCGTGGCCATTATACAGCCGACAAAGCTCGACGCCTTGAAGTACGCGCTCGATAAAATCGGCGTGGAGCGAATGACGGTCTGCGACGCCCAAGGATACGGACGGCAACGCGGCCAAACGGCTATGTATCGGGGTGTGGAATACAAAATCAATCTGCTGCGGAAAATCGAGTTGGAGATCGTCGTCAACGACGACTTTCTCGAACGCACCCTGGAAACCATCACGCGCGTGGCCCGCACCGGTTCGGAGGGAAGCGTCGGCGATGGCAAGGTGTTTGTCTTGCCAGTCGACGACGTCATTCGAATCGGGCGGGAAACCAAGGGCCCGGAAGCCGTGTGAGCCCGGTGCGACGAAACACCCAAAAAACGAAACCTAGCCGCTCGTGACCATTCTATATCTAACCGCTGATCTTTTTTTCTCATCGCACATTACCGGCGCTGCGCGGGCCTTGGGCGCGGCGGTCGAAATGTTTGCTTCGCCGGCCGAACTGCTCAGCCGCGCCTCTGGCGGAAAGGCCGACTCCGAGATGCCCACCCTCGTGATTCTCGACCTTTCCACTCCCGGCCTTGATGTGAAAGAGGTCGTGGCGGCATTGAAAGAACACAACTCGCCGCCGGGCGCGGTCATCGCTTACGACGCCCATGTGCGCGTGGCTGGCCTTAAGGCGGCCCGCGAAGCCGGCTGCGATGAAGTGCTCACGCGCGGGCAGTTTCATCAAAACGCGGGCCAGATATTGCAGCCCTATATTCAGCAGCAGGCAACCCGCCCGAATTCCGGCGCCGACGCATGAAACGCGTACTTCAACTCCAGAAACAACGCAACAAGAAGACGCAAGACGATTGGTCGTCTTATGCTGGGCATCGTCGCTTCGTGACCGACCTACTCACCGGCGCTGTCGACCCGGCTGGGAAACGCATCGCAATTCTCGGGGCGGGGAATTGCAACGATATTGAACTGCCTCGCCTCGGTTTTGCCTACGATGAAGTGCATCTGGTCGACCTCGACGACAAAGCCCTCGCCCTGGGCGTCGAAAAACAACTGCCCACGGCGCCGGACAACGTCGTACTGCATGGAAAGGTCGACCTCACGGGCGCGACGCCCCTGCTCGATAAATTCCAGCCCGATACGCCAGCCGCGACGGAAAATGTGGAAAAATGCATTCAGCAGGCACGCCATGCCGCCCCGGCGAAACTCGGCCAGCCGTTCGACGTCGTGAGTTCCAACTGTTTGCTAACACAACTGTTCGATAGCGCGTGCCATACGCTGGGAGAGCAACATCCTCAATTCGTAGACTTGATTTTGGCGCTGCGTTGGGGGCATTTGCGGCTGATGCTGGAGTTGTTGCGGCCGGGCGGCATGGCCATTCTCTTCACCGACGTGGTTTCTTCCACCACTTGGCTGGGGCTCGACGCCGTTCCCGACGAACAATTGCCGGAAATGCTGGATTTGGCGGTGCAGGCTGGGAATTTCTTCACCGGCGCGAATCCCTTCGCCATCGCGGAGCAACTCCGCTCGGACCCCGACCTCCACCCCCAAGTGGGTAAGGTTCAGGTGGTGCGTCCCTGGAAATGGCAAATGGGGCATCGGACCTATGTGGTCAGCGCCATCGCCATGCAAAAAGCCGCCGCTGATGCGCCCAATTGAATTGTCACTTGGCAAAGTGCCAGGAAACGGCTCCTTTGGCGAGCGGCAAACGTACGGCGCCCTTCCAAGGCCGTCGGTTTGCTCCCGGAACCGCCTGCTTTCGACGGCCTAGGAAGGCCATCGTACAACTTTTCTATAAATAACAGCCCTTGCGGGTTGCTGAGAAACTAGCCTCAAGAGGGGTGTTTGCCGCCTATTCAGGGCGTTGCAAGGGATTCGCACAGTTTTTTCGCCTGTAACGGAACAAACCCAGCGGGCCACCCATCTAAGATTGTCGGGCTGCCGATTTTGCCGGTTGTACGTGCGCGGTCATGCCATGTCGCGCGAGTCTGGATTCGGCCGGAATTGCTGTCTAGCAAAGCGTCCGATGGCAATTAGAATGGCAAGCATAGGCAAAACAGAGAACAGTCCCCCCGTTTACTTGTATTGCCGTTTTAGGCAATTATAATCGTCAGAGTCTGCCAAGACCTATTCACCCAACATCCTAATTCCCAAACGGTTGCGTCATTTCATTACCCATTCCGTAGCGATTGCTCTCGCGGCAATGCGGAATCTGGGGCCTTTGGGTAGCTATGGTATCTGATCCGAGGTTGGTATATGAGCGTTCGACGTTCACGTCCGTCGTTGCGATCCAAAAAACGCCGGCGTCAACAGCGCCGCAATAATGCATTGCAGCATCGTGAAATGCAGTTGGAAACACTGGAAGACCGCATGCTTCTGGCCGTAGGTCCGGAGTTGGTGGCCGTTCAGCCGAATAACGGCTCTATTTTATTCGACGGTTCGGTGCGCGATATTGCGCCGACCGATCTGGTGTTCCGCTTCGACGACGGGCAAGTCATCGACCCGGCGTCGGTGAGCGCGATTCAGGTCACTCGCACGTCCGATGGCATGGTCATCGACCCTGGCTTCGTGGGGATTGGCGGACAACCGAATGAGGTCGTTTTCCGTTTCGACGAAACGCTGGCAGATGGCCAATACACCGTCGATATTACGGGCGACACGCAGCTCCAGAACACAAATGGCGACATTTATGAAAATGTCGGCGCGTTGCAGGTGCCGTTTTCATTCCAATTGAATCTTGGCGCGCAAGTTCTTTCCGTGGTGCCGCAACCGATCAGCCGCGCCTCGGACGGCTCCCTGAGCCAACTCCGGGATCAGGTGGTGGTCTATTTCAACGACGACGATCTGGACCAGGCGTCGGCGGAGAACCCGAATTTATACCAACTCATTTTCACCAATGATACGGTTGAAAATGATGACGACGTTTCGTTCACGCCATCTTCGGTTGTCTACGATGCAAACGCCGATACGGCCACGCTCACGTTTTCCCGACCGATCGAGCAACTTTCGTCTGGTCCTGGCACGTATCGGCTGCGCATTGGCACGAACGAAGTCGTTCCGCAAACGCCGGCAACGGTCGTGGCGGGTGTTGCGGTCGAGAGCGATTTTAACACGGGCAATCTGGTCTCGATCCGGTTGACTCCTAAATTGACGGTGTCGGAAGGGGCGGCGATTTCGGTGGTCGTCACGAAAAGCGACCATTCCGCCGGTTCGAACCCCGTGGAGCCGACCGTTACGGTTGCCGGGCGGGTGATTACGGTCGATCTCAACACGGCGGCGGGCAGCGAGACGACATCGCAAC
Source organism: Planctomycetota bacterium (assembly GCA_024276655.1). Taxonomy (GTDB): domain Bacteria; phylum Planctomycetota; class Planctomycetia; order Pirellulales; family Pirellulaceae; genus SZUA-33. Next base: position 12,650 of record JAJRWU010000026.1, on the reverse strand, counting down.
AGTTTGTCGACGCGCTCAACAACAACGCCTTGGCGAGCAATTTGCTTACGGCATCGATCGCTTCGGGGTCGGCCAGCGTTGATATCGCGACTCCGGCAATCAATTATTCTCCGCTCCTGTTGGCGGACCCCGGCTCCAGTTTCGGCACGGCCACCGATCTATCGGAGTTCAATTTCTCGTTCAATCCTGGCGCGCAAGCCGGAGCGCGGAGTATTGTTGTTTCCTCGACGATCGATCCTCAGGCGTTGCCGGTCGTTTTCCCCGGCTCGCTCAAAGACCCTGGGCATCGGGATACGGGGCCTGAGTCGCACTTCAGCCCAGATCCTTTCCTGGCCGGGCAATATTTTTCTCCCGAAGTGACGGCCCGACTCGACAACCCCGACATCACCGATGGCGTGGCGACGATCTCTTATAACTTCCAAACGATTTACGGCGTCCACCCGATTACCGGCCAAACGCTCGAGAACGTGATCACCGAAGAGCAACGCCAGCGCGTGCGGGAAGTGTTCTCGTTCTACGCCAATTACCTGGGCATTCAGTTCGTCGAAACCGACAACGACGGCATTATTGTCGCCGCGGGTGATGTTCGCGGCGTGATTCCCAACGCCGCCACCGGGCCCAATGGAATATCGAGTGCGGTGGGCGGCAACACGTTCAACGGCCAAGAGACCGTCGTCCTCAACAACGCCATCAGTTGGGACAACACCTTTATTCAAGACTTTTTTGAAGAAGCGATGGATTCCATCGGCGGCGTTCTCGGCTTGGGCGACACCTTCGACCTGCCGCCGATTACCGTCAAGGGTGAGGAAGCCTCGCTCGTTCCCGATGGTTCGCCGTTTTTGGATCGGGGCGAACGCATTCTTCCCGGCGACCACGATATCGTCCACGGGCAGTATTTGTACCGCCCCGATAGCATCGATATCGATCTGTATCGGTTCGAAGTCAACGACACCGGGCGTTTCAGCGCCGAAACCATCGCCGAACGAAAAAACGATTCCAGTTTTCTTGACACCCGGCTGGCCCTCTACCGGGAAAATGGCGACGGCTCAAAAACGCTGATCTCCCAAAACGACAACTACTTCAGCGAAGATTCCTTCCTGGAGCTTGAGCTAACGCCGGGCGTTTACTTTGTGGGCGTTTCGGCCAGCGGCAACGACGCCTACGACCCCAATAATGTGAACACCGGCATCGGCGGACTCACGCAAGGCGATTACGACCTGCGCATGGCGTTCCGTCCGCGGGCCAACGAAAGCATTGTCGACGCCGACACCACCGGTCCAGATGGAAGCGGCCAAGCGTCGCCAACCGCCCTCGATGGCGACGCCGATGGCGTGGCGGGAGGAGTTTTTAATTTCTGGTTCCGCGCTTTGCCGCCGGCCAGTTCCGTGATCACCATTCAGTCGAGCACGATTTATGTCGACAAGGCGAATCAGCCCGGCCCCGGCGATCCTGAACCCGACGGCACGTTGGCGAATCCTTACAATCAGATCGATACGGCGTTGCAATTCATCGCCGATAATCGCACGATCGCCGAGGCGTTGAATCAACCCCGGCCCGATTTTGTCTTGCGAATCGTGGGTAACGACGGTCCGCTGGGCGGCGGCGATCTTTCGCAACGTTTGCCTTATGTGATCGGCTTTGATCCGATTCTGGGTCAGCCTTTGGAAGACGGCGGCAGCCTTGACGTGCCCGAAGGCGTGACCGTAATGATCGACGCCGGCGCCGTATTCAAGATGCGGCGTTCGACGGTGAACGTGGGCAGCTCCTCGCCGGGCGTGAATCAAAGCCGCAGTGCGTTGCAAGTGCTGGGCACGCCCAATTCGAGCGTCTATTTCACTTCGTACGACGATGAAACGATCGGCGCCGACACCAACCCCAACATCGACCAAACGCCGAGCCAGGGGAATTGGGGTGGTTTGGTGTTTCGCAACGATGTCGACCGGGCCGCCGGCGACGGCCGGCTCGATTACGAACGCGAGGGGATTTTCCTGAATCAGATCAGCCACGCCGAATTGCGTTACGGCGGCGGGCTGGTTTCCTTGGGGTCGGTGGAGCAGGTGGTCGCCCCGATTCACATGACCAATGCCCGACCTACGATCGCGTTCAACACGATCGTGCTCAGCGCCGATGCGGCCATGTCGGCCAACCCCGATAGCTTCGAAGAGTCGAATTTCAACGACCCGACGTCGCAAGCCGGCGGGCCGTTCACCCTCGACTACAGCAGGATCGGCCCCGAAATTTACGGCAATGTCCTTTCCGCGACCGTACCGGACCCCGATCCCGACGCAATTCCTGGCGCGCAGATCATCGAAGACAACACGATCAACGGCCTGTTTGTGCGCGTTAATACGCCCGCCGGGCAAGACCTCGAAACCCAGACCGTCGCCGGCCGCTGGAACGATACCGACATCGTGCATGTGGTGGCTGAGAATTTGATCGTGGAAGGCACGGCGGGCGGTCCTCGCCAACTCGAATATCTACCGGCGCAAGCCCCGATTCCGTTGTTCACGCAATTCGGCGGCAGTCTGCCCACCGCCACGATTCGTTATGTTGTGACGTTTGTCGACGTCGACGGCAACGAAACGACGCCTTCCGACGCCAGTAACTCCACCATTCTTATTCCCAATTCCGGCCGCAACGCGATCAGCTTGCGCACCTTCCTGCCGACCCAGGGCCGCTTCGTTTCACAACGGGTGTATCGCAGCGTCGACCTGGGCGATGGCGCCGGTTTCAGCCCCTTCACGCTGGCTTCCCAGCAGCCAGCCGCGACGCGCACCATTCTGGACGACGGCTCCACGGCCGGCGGTGCGCTGAGCACGCCCACCACCTCCATTAACCTCGCTCGCACCGACGCCAGTTTGGTGGTTGATCCTGGAGTGGTGGTCAAGTTGGATAACTCACGAATTGAAACCAGGCTCGGCGGGCAGTTGATCGCCGAAGGCCGCGACGGCGACGAGGTGGTGTTCACGTCGTTGTTCGATACGCGTTACGGCGCCGGCGCCACCTTCTCGACCAGCGGCGGCAGCACGGCGCCGGCGGCGCCCGCCGACTGGGGCGGGTTGTACTTCGGCCAAACCAGCACCGCCAGTATTGATCATGCTGTGGTTGCCTACGGTGGCGGCGTGACCAGCATTGACGGCGGTTTCGCGGCCTTCAACGCGATCGAAATTCGCCAGGCCGATGTTCGCCTGACCAACAGCGTCGTTGAATTCAACGCCAACGGCGGGAAACTACTCAGCGCCTCGGACGACGTCACCCGGGCCGGCCGCGGCATCAATGCGGGCGGCGCCATTTTTGTGCAGGGCGCCCAACCGATCATCGTCAACAACACCATTCGCGAAACCGTCGTGGTCGATGGCACGATCGCGCCGGCGATCAATATCAACGTCAACTCCCTGAACTATTTCCTCATCACCGATCCCGGCCGCTCCACCGGCGGTATCGACCAGATCACGGCCTTCGGCGATAACCAAGGGCCGCTCATTCGCGGTAACCGCATCGAGAATTCGATCACGAACTTCAATGCCATCAACGGCATGGTTGTTCGCGGGCAGGCGATCACCACGCAGAGCGTCTGGGACGACACCGACATCGTGCATGTCGTGCGGGATGAAATTCTCATACCTGATTTCCAAACCTACGGCGGCGTGCGGCTGGAAAGCAGCGGCTCGGAAAGCCTGGTCGTGAAACTCTTCGGACCCGACGCCGGCTTCACCGCGATGGGGCGTCCGCTCGAGATCGACGACCGCATCGGCGGCACGCTGCAAATCGTTGGTCAGCCGGGCCGTCCGGTGGTTCTGACCTCCTTGGCGGACGACAGCGTCGGTGCGGGTTTGAAGCTCAACGGGCAGGTCCAACTCGATACGAACAACGACGCCGGTTTGTCGTTCCCGCAAGCGGGCGATTGGCGCAGCGTTGCAATCGAACAGTATTCGAATGATCGCAACGTCGAGATCGTTACCGAAACAGAAGCTGCGAATGAAAACTCGCCGGGCGTGAACGCAACTCCGGCCAACGCCCAGTTCCTTGGCGCGTTGGCGCCGAACGAAAAATCGGGTGATGAAAACCGTCGTTTGGGTTTTGAAGTTCAGGGCTTTTTGGCTGAAAACAAAGATATCGATATCTACAGCTTCAGCGCCCAAACGGGCACGGAAGTCTGGTTCGATATCGACCGCACCACCTTTGCGCTCAATACCGTGGTGGAAGTGGTCGACGGCAACGGTTTGGTGATCGCCCGCTCCGACAACTCACTCGCTGAAGACCTGATCGAGAAAGGCCAGCTCGGTTTGGCCGACAGCTCGAAATTACTCTTCGCCAACACCCAACGTATTCCGGTTGACGACGTCAACATTCTCAACAAAGAAGATTTTATCGACCGCGACTTCTGGGGCACGAACCCCGCCGACGCCGGCATGCGAGTTGTGTTGCCCGGTTCGCCGGGCGCGTTCGGCACCTACTTTGTTCGCGTGCGCAGTAGCAGCAGCTTGCTCGGCACGCCGGGGGAAGATCTCCTGGGCGGCCAATCGTCGGGTGTTTACCAGTTGCAAATCCGGCTCCGCGAGACGGACGAAGTCGCTGGAACGACGGTTCGCTTTGCTGCTATTAGTTACGCCACCAATGGCGTTGAAGTTTTGGGGCAGGTCGCTAATTCACCGCTCTTGGGCGAAATCGCCGAAGATTCCAGCCCCAACGACACGCGCGGCAGCGCACAAGATATCGGCAATGTCCTGACCACTGGGCGCGGCGCGCTCTCGGTGAGCGGCAACCTCAGCACGCCCGGCGATGTCGATTGGTACTCTTTCGATGTGCTCTATGATTCCATCAAGTTTGAAAATTCGCAGGTCCCGCTGAATTATTCCGCGGGCTTGGTGTTCGACGTTGATTACGCCGACGCATTCGGCCGGGCGAACACCACGCTTTCCATTTTCGACTCCAACGGCCGCCTGGTTGTCACTAGTCGGGATTCGGGCGTCGCCGAGGATCGGCCCGCGCCTCTCAAAAGCGCCAACGTGGACGACCTCTCTCGCGGCTCGATCGGCTCGCTCGATCCGCTGCTCGGCCCCATCCAACTGCCGGTGGGAACGTACTCCCTGGCCATTTCCTCCAATGCAACCCTACCGGCGGCGCTGGATCAGTTCACGCAGCGCAACCCGGCCAACCCCTTGGTGCGGCTGGAACCGTTGGATTCGATCAACCGCATCGCGCAAGACCGCATCGGCGCGGTCGGCGGCGGTACGTTCGATCCGCCAGCAACCACGCTCTTCCCTCGAAACAACGGCGCGGCCGGTTCGGTGGTTCCCTTCAGCCTCGGCGATGTGACGCTGTTTGTCAGCCAAGCCGGCAGCAACCAGACCACGATCAGCACGGTTGATCCCTTTACGGGCCAGTTTGAAACCAGCGTGGGCCGGGGCAATGTCGCTGTCCGCGATCTCGCGCTTCGCGGCGACGGCCAATTGTTTGGCCTGAGAATCGACAACCGGGGCGCCAACGACAGCCCGCGCGATTCCATCGCTGGCAACTTCATTCGATTCGACACCGGCAATGCCGCGGCCACCATTCTGGGCGACGATGGCATTATCACGTATGAACCGGACAACGCGGGGAATCCTGTTGTTGCGCACCCCGTGGGCGGCGGCAACGGCACGCGGGTTGGGTGGGGCGTGGCATTCGATGCCGTGGCGTTCACTCCCGAAGCCTCTCGGTTGTTTGCAGCCGGTCGGCGCGGTGATTCCCCGTTTAGTTCAGGAACAAACTACGATCGCAATATTCTTTTTCAGTTTGACGCCAGCACGTTCGACGGCAATGGCACGGCGCCCGGCACCGCGATTCCCAACCCAGGGCAAGCCCGCTTGGGCCGCGCCGCCACCAATGCGATTGATCGGGGCCAAATTCAAACCGCGATCGATCTCGTAGGCAACGGCGTTTCCGTTATTCTCACACCCAACGCCACCGCGATCGACACTTCCGGTCCGCAGCCGGTCACGCAACGGCTTCTCCAAGATGGCGATCTGTTCGACGTGGGCGTCAACGATGGCGTGGTCGATCCGGTGAACGGCTTCCCCAACGGGACGGTGAACAGCCTGGGCGTGTTTGAACTGAATAGTGGCCCTGAAGCGCTGGTCGACTTTGATTTAGCGCAGGCCCAATTCTTCCGCGATGGCGAATCGTTCCTGCTTGATGGCCAACGTTTTGAATTCGATGCCGGCCGTGTTTTGCTTCCGGTATCGTTTGCGTTGGGCGGTCTGACCGACGGCGCCCTGATCACGATAGCCGACGATTCCGCCACGCCGATCACCCGCGTGTTCCAATTGAGCGACACCAACAATAATAACCCCGTGCCGCCCGGCAACATTGCGGTTCCGTACAACGGCGCCACGGCGCTCTCGGCGCAAATCGTGACCGCGATCATCAACGCCATCAACACGCAATTTTCTACTACAACATTCAACGCTCGGGCGGTGCTTTCCAATGGGCGGATCACGCTCCTGGGCGATACGGCCGTCACGATTAGCGGCGGCAATGCGGGCGTCGTGGTGGATACGAATACGGAGTATGGCACGGTCGACCCCCTGGCCATTGCTATTCGCATTGAGGAAACATTCGGTTCGGGAGAAGTGAACCAGGCGATTGTTGACGTGATGAACGGCGTGCCGGGGAATCCGGTGTTGCCGATTCCCGGCGTGCCGAATATTACGTCGGGAACGGAGGGAACTCGCGTGAATTTCCTCGGGGCGCAAGTCGGCGACTTCGCCAACGCCCAGTTCATGACCGCCGCCATGCAGCGCGATGGCGTCACGCCGACCAACGGCAGCGTGACCGCCGGCAATATCGCGGTTCCCTTTTTGGTGAGCGATTCCGGCGATGTAGTCACGGCCAGCATTATTTCGGTGTTCAACAACCAAGCCTTTGCCGGCGTGACGGCCATCCCCTCCACGCCGCCCGGAAATACAGCCACATTCGTCGTCGACACGGCCATTATTCCACCCACGCCCGATAACGCCACTTCGGCCAACATCGACCCCTTTGGCGAAGTCTCGATTGGATCGAACTCGCCCTTTACCCTGGGCGGCCAAGCCCCCGGCGGCGACATCAGCGGCATGGCGTTTCTCGGAAACACCATGTGGTTGGTGAGCGACCAGGGCGGTTTGTATCGGATCGATAACCCCAGCCAGACCGCGCCGCTTAATTTCCTCACCGGCATGGCGAATGTCGACGTCGACTTCATCGAAACCTCGACCGACCTACTCACCGGCGGCCCCGGCGGCGGAGGCATTCGATTTTCCGCGCTGGCGGCCGGCCCCTTCAACCTGGAAGGCGGCCGTTACGCCAACACGCTCTTCGGCATGGATTTCTCCGGAAACCTGTATGCGTTCGACACGCAAGGCAACCTGCTGCCGATTTTTCAGGGAGGCGCCACCAGCGTTTCCACAGGCAGGTTCGGCGCCACCGGCATCGCCTTCTCCAACCTCGACTACAACCTCTGGCAAGTCAGCAATCGACGCGGCAACGAACCCGGCCACGGTCTGGACGTCCCCGTCACCGACACCCGCATCGCGGTTCAGGGCGGCTCCAGCCTGTATTTCGGCAACGAATTACGGCAGGTTTCCAATACCTTCCGAGGCTTCCAAACCACCCGCACCGGCAACCGCAGCCTGGGCCAAGTCAACAGCACCGACGGCTCCGGCTTCAGCCGCAATTACGAATTCCCCGGCGGCGCCCAGGGCAGCGTGATGAGCAACACGTTCAGCCTGAAAGAGTACGACCCCGCCGACCAGCCGGTTCTGTACTTCAATTACTTCCTCGACACCGAAAACACGGACTACAATCCGCTTGTAAGCCCCCGAAACAGCATTCGCGACAGCTTCCGGGTGTATGTGTCGTCGGACGATCCCAATTTCGCCAACCAAGGCCAATGGGAGTTGCTGGGCACCAACGATTCTTTCCGAGATAATACAAGGTTGGACGAGTTCGATTTGGGGCCGTTCTCTCAAACACTTCAACTCGATGAAGTCAACAGTCGTCTGGGCATTCAAGAGTTCTACGACAACACCAACGGCTGGCGGCAGGCTAGGGTCGACCTGAGCCAATTCGCGGGCCGTGACGATATCCGACTACGGTTCGATTTCTCCACCGCCGGCTCGTTCGACATCGGCAATACGGGCGGCATTGAGCTGCGCACGCGTCCGGCTTCGGAGCTTCGCGATGGGCAGCAAGTTAATGTCGACGGGCAAGCGTTTGAACTCGACCTAGGCTACACGCTGGTGGCGCCCACCGGCGACGCCTTCCGCGATGGTGAAACAATCACGCTCAACGATGGCCTCAATATTCCCATCACCTTCGAGTTCGATTCCGACAACACCTTCAGCCGCAGCATTCGCGTTGCTGATGGCTCGCAATTCGCCGATGGCGACACTTTCCGTATTGGCGATTCAACAACCGCCGCGCCGGTGGCCTTTGAGTTCGATTCGGGCTATAGCTTGCTGGTGCCGGTTTCGGGCGCCTCTCTGGTCGACGGCCCCACCGCCGGCGTGCTCGATGGCGAGTCGTTCACGATTCGTAATCAGGCTGGGCAGGATGTGGTCTTCGAATTCGATACCGATCAAATTCAGTCCATTACCGGCAGCCAGTTGGTGAATGTGTTGGTTGATGTCGAGTTGAATATTCCCTTTGAAGGCGGCTCCTTCGGCGGCGTATTCGATGGCGACACCTTTACCGTCAACGATGGCATTGGCGGACCAGATATCACCTTCGAGTTCGACACCAGCAGCCCGGCTTCGATCACGCCCGGCAATGTTGCGGTAACAATCACCACGCTTTCGAGCCAGGATGACGTAGCGAACGCGGTAGTGCAGGCGATTCAAGCCTCGCTTCCCAATCTGACGCCTATCAACTTGGGCGCCGGTCGGGTGCGATTGGGCTCCTTCGCGCCGAATCAGGTTAATGTCAGCGGCACTCCAGCGATGGGCAGCACCGGCGTGCCGGGCATCCAAAATGAAGTGGCCGATCTGATCGTGGCGGCGATCAATTCGGTGATCTCCGGCGGCGGTCTGCTGAGCGCGGCCGATGGCATCGTTCCGTTGAACGTTGGCGCCGGTCAGGTGCATTTGGGCGGCGCCCAAGCGAGCGGCGGTTTGCCGGGCGTCTTGCTTTCGACCGCTGCCTCGCAGCGTTTACGACAAACCGGCACACCCGGCGTTTCAGACCCCAACGCCGTGGCTATTCCCTTCATTCCGGAAGCTTCCGCCTCGCCGGCCGCCGTGATCGCGCAAACGATCACCGACGCTATCGAAGCAGAGCGGCTGGCGGGCAACTTGAGCGTCTCGGCCAACCGCGTGGGCGAAGTTGTTGATCTGAACGGCTTTAACTTCACTTTCTCGCCGGGCGCCACGGCGTTGCGGCCCGAAGGCGTGACTCCCATTCCGATTTCACCGGGCCAGTCGGCCAACGTGGCTGCCGCGAGTCTTTCCGCCGCGATCGAGAATTCCGGCTTGCAGATCACGCCTCACCTGAACAACAACCGCGTGAACCTGGAAGACCTTTTCACCCAGACCACGCTCACCATCCAGCAGTCGCCTGGAGCGGGCGCCCCGCTTCCGGCGATCGTCGTGGAAGGTCTGCCGGGTGTGGCGACCGGCGCCATCGCAGTGCCGCTGCTTTCTTCGATGTCCGTGACTCAGGTCCGCGACCAACTTGCCAGCTCGCTCAATCAAGGGTTGGCGCCGGCGGCCTTCGCGGCTGGAGAAAGTGTTTTCCCCACGTATGAGAACTTTATTAAGTTGGTCGGCAACACCGTATTTGATGCTGGGCCGTTTGGTCTGAACACCCGCCTCGATGGCGACTTTTTCGGCGCCTTCAACGACGGCTTCAGTACGTACCCCGGCGCATTGCGTGGGCAAAACAACAACTTTGAAGGTTTGTTTATCGACGACATCATCGTCGGCTTCGCGGAACGCGGAGAATTAGTGACCGGTTCGATCGACGGCGTCGACGCCTTCGTGCCGAGTTTGCAAACGCCCGATTTCGATCTCTTGGTAGGTGAATACAACCTCGAAATTCGCCGGGCTTCGGAGGTCGGCTTCCCCTCGCCTCCCGGCATAGAACCTTCGCTGGTTTTGGTGAACACCTTCAATACGAACGCTCGGCTGGCGGACGCCTACTCGCTGTTCGCGCAGGCCGGCGGCGACGTTTCACCGGGCGCCACCTTCACGCTGTACGATGGCGTCACGACGGTCAACTTTGAATACGTGAATCAGTCGGTTCCCGGCGCCTCGCCGGTCGGCGATAACGTGCCGGTCTTTTTCAACCCCAGCGACTCGGACGGCGAAATCGCGGCCAAAATCATCACCGCGATCAACAGCAACCTAGTGCAGTCGGTGCTGGGGCTCGATATTCAAGCTGGAACGACCGGCTCGGGCAATCGGATCGACCTCTACGGCGATACGGTGAACGTCAACCTGATTGACCCAGGTTTGAGCATTACAGGCACAACGACCGACGCCAACGCGCTACGCGATGTGATTCTCGGCAACGGCGTTTCCGCGCTCGGCGAAGCTCAGTTCGTGGGAAGCGCGGTCTCGGCGGGAACCTTCAGCGGCGGTACGCAATCGATCGGTATTGAATCGGGCATTGTGTTGTCGACCGGCGACGTTCAATTCTCCGAGGGGCCGAATACTTCAGACTTCTCCAGCGGCTTCGCTTCGCTCCAAGGAGATCCGCAACTCGACGCTGAATTCGGCGTCACCACAACCGACACCACTTCGCTCGAATTCACGTTCGAGCTCGATCCTGGTCAGACCGATCTATTCTTCAACTTCGTGTTTGCCTCCGAAGAATACAACGAATTCGCCAATTTCTTCGACAATGACGTCGTCGGGTTCTTCCTCGATGGCGTAAACATCGGTTTGGTGCCGAACTCCAACGATCCGGTTGGGGTCAATACGGTCAATGGCGGAAATCCCTTTGGAACGGCGGCGCGAAATCCGCAGTTCTTCAACAACAACGACCGCAGCGATGGCGGTCAATTCCTGGACGTATTCGGCTTCGACGGCTTCACCGATGTGTTCACCGCTAGCAGCACCGGGCTCGCGCCAGGGCCGCACACGATTAAAATTACCATTTCCGACGTGTTCGGCGTCTTCTTCGACAGCGCCGTGTTTATTGAGGCAAGAGCCTTCGGGTCCTCGGTGGTTGATCCTAACGCGAGAAACGGCATTCCGGGCGTGCGATTCAACGAAATCGGCGATTCCAACCGTTTCCGCGATCAGGGCCAGTTGATTTTACAAAGCAACGTGATCAAGGATTCGGCGGAATTCGGCGTGAACATCGGCCCCGCCCCGCGAGATCCTGATTCTAATGCGCCGCACCCCAGCCCGGTGCGGGTGTTGGAGGAAATCAACGACGAACGTTTGGCCACCGGCGTGGTGGTGATGAACAACGTGCTTGTTCGCGGCGGCCAGGGCGGTATTCGGCTGGCTGGCGACACCGTTCAGGCGGGGCAGCCGCTCGGTTCGGTTCCCGTGGGCCGGTTGATCAACAATACCATTGTTGGCGGCGGCGCTTCTGATATCGGTGTTCTCGTTGAACAGAACGCCGCGCCCACGATACTGAATAATATCGTGGCCAATTTTGATCTTGGAATCAGCGTCGACGCCACGTCCAACGCCACCACCGTGATTGGCGGAACGCTGTACCAAGCAAACAACACCGACTCGAATGTCGGCCTGGGCGGCAACTTCCCCATCTCGCTCAGCAGTTCGGACCCGTTGTTCGTTGATGCCCTGAACGATAATTATTACCTGCAATCGGGCTCGCAGGCGATCGATAGCTCGATCAACGCCTTGCCGGACCGCGTCACGCTGGTCTCGGCGAAGGACGCAATCGGCATTCCTCCCTCGCCCATGTTGGCGCCTAGCCGCGACGCCTTCGGCCAACTGCGCGTCGACGATCCTAGCTTCCAATCGACGATCGGCTCCGGCGCCTTGGTGTTCAAGGACCGCGGCGCCATCGACCGGGTCGATTTCTCCGGCCCCGGCGCCAACTTGATCTCACCGCGAGACAACGACGCCGACGGCATCGACCAAGACCCCACGCCCACCGTCGTGCGAACTTCGGGGCAGGTCATACGATCGTTCGCTATTGAAATTCGCGATGGCGGCGAACCGGCCGACCCCAGTCAGGGAACGGGCGTCGATCCGCTGACCGTGTCGTCGGCATCGGTGGTGGTGAACTTCTTTGATTCCACCGACGTCGCGATGAACAGTCCGACGCTGTTGGTTGAGGGAACGGATTACTCGTTTAGCTTCAACACCGCCAACGCCACGATCACGCTGACTCCGTTGGCGGGGATTTTCTCGCCCGGCATCTACGAGATCACACTCGACAACACGCCCTTGGCGGACCCGCCCGATGTGACCGATGTCCCTCCCATTCGCGATATCGCGAGCAACATACTTAAAGCGAATCAGTCGACTGGTGAAACCAAATTCACCATTCAAGTGTCAGACAACCTCGACTTCGGCGACGCCCCCGATTCCTATTCGACCACCCTCGGCGCCACGCCCGAAGGGCCCAGCCATGTTTTGGTGAATAACTTCTTCCTGGGAACCTCGATCGACGCGGAGTTGGACGGCGCCCCCAGTATTGCCGCCGAT
>JAJRWU010000294.1 GCA_024276655.1 Planctomycetota bacterium | reverse complement strand
TCTACAAATCAGGGCCGCCGCTCTCAGCGACGATGACCAACTAAAAAAGCACATGCAATCTCGCCCAGGCAACCCATTTCGCCCCAACGTCAAAATAAAATCAGCCGCCACCGCTGCCTAAAAAGTGCGTTCCTGCACCCCATTACCGCCGCCGCATTACCGCATTACCGAAATAGTGAGTGGTTCGGTCGCGTCTTGCAGTTTGCGATTTGCCTGGCGTTGGAGGAAGTGGGGAGAATCTCGTCGGGCGGGGCTGGAGTCGGGTTGGTGAAATGACTGCTGCCGGCAACGGGTTTTTGTGCGCGAGTATCTTTTGGCGCTACCCACCCTGTTCACATCCCGAAGACATCAAAAGCCTGCGATTGCCCGTCGGATACCGCCGGCGCGTCTTCGGCAACCGCTGGCTCATGGCTTGACGGCAACGATCTCTCCCTTTGCGTGATCGGCACGCCTACCGCGACGTGTACGCCTGAACACAGAAACCACGAGGTGCGTTCCCTGAACCCATGCGTCCGGCTAAAATTCACGTAGTCCGCCGAACGCGACGTTCGATCATCGCGAGCACCTCCCGGCGGTGGTCGGCAAACGGCAAATACAGCCCGAAAGCAGTGTGATAGCCCGACGGCGAAGAAGAAGGCAGCAACACAACGCCGTGCGAACCGACCCGACACCGGCCGATTTCGTCCCAATAAACGCGTCGCCTGACTTTCCAAAGTCCAACGCCGACGCCGCGCGCGTCGATTTCACAAACCGTTGGCGCCCACAGGCGGCGGAGCGTAAACGCCAACGCGGCGGCGGCGGCCAGTCCCATGGCCGCCCCAACCGCCAAAAACAGGAAATAAACCAACCCCAGCAATGCCGCCAACACCAGCCAGGGCAGCCAATGTTCACGGGGGGGGAACGACGTATAACGCAGCAGATTCGGCTGGTCTGAATAAACCGCGAACGATTCTTTACTCGATGCGCTAGACATACCCCTTATTCTAACCAGGCGAAAGGCGGCGCGTGCGGATTGCTTTTGAGGCGGGCCAACGCCGTTTTTTGGTTCCGCCGTCCTGCTCTTGCACAACAATGCGGCAGACGTATAATCTCACCATTGTCGACGGGGCGGATTACTTCCACTCTATGGGGGGAGCTGTCGTTGAGGCGTGCGGGTGTAGCTCAGTTGGCAGAGCACAACGTTGCCAACGTTGTTGTCGTGGGTTCGAATCCCATCACCCGCTCTTGAGCACGTGTCGTTTTTCGCGTGCGATGGCTTTATCTTGCATGTAAGGCATTTTGCATGTTACGGTTTTGTCCGCGAAGTCCCGTTTTGTTGGGACTTTTTTTACGTTTCTATTGCATTGCTTTCTGTCGTACTGGTTCTGTCGCGAAGGTTGAATTGTCATGGCGTCTGATTCTGAAACGGCCGAAGCACCTTCGACCGAAGGCGATAACGAAAAGAAGAAACTCGATCTTACGGTCAAGGTCGAACAGCCCAGTGCGTGCGAGCGCCACGTTGCGGTGACGATCAGCCGAGAAGATATAGACCGATATCTTGACGACGCCATCTCGGACATGATGCCCGAGGCCCAAGTGCCCGGCTTCCGCAAGGGCCGCGCGCCCCGAAAATTGGTGGAGAGCCAGTTCCGCCGCCAGGTTTCCGATCAGGTGAAAGGCTCGATCCTGATGGATGCCATGACCCAGGTCAATGAAGAGCAGGAATTCTCGGCCATCAGCGAGCCCGATTTCGACTTCGAAGCCGTTGAGCTTCCAGACGAAGGCTCGCTCACCTTTGAATTCAACCTGGAAGTACGGCCCGAATTCGACTTGCCCGAATGGAAAGGGCTGCAACTGGAGAAGTCGGTCCGAGATTTCACCCGCGACGACGTCACCATTCGGCTGCAAGAGGTTCTGGCCTCCCACGGAACGCTCGCGTCTCTCGATGGCGAAGCCCAGAAGGGCGACTACCTCACGCTCAACGCGGTCTTCAAAAAGGACGGCGAAGAGCTTTCGCGTCTTACCGAAGAGGTCGTTCGTTTGCGGCCGGTGCTCAGCTTCCACGACGCCAAGTTCGAAGATTTTGGCAAGTTGATGGAAGGCGTTACATCGGGAGCCACTAAAACCGCCACGTTTGCTTTAGGCCAGGAATGCGAAAAAGAAGAACTCCGTGGCGCTGAAATTGAGGCGGAATTTGAAGTGGTCGAGGTGAAACGCCTGGAGCTGCCCGAAATGGACGCCGACTTTCTGGAGAAAATCGGCGGTTTTGAGTCCGAAGATGAACTGCGCGAACTGGTTCGTCAAGAAATGGAGCGGCAACTCACCTACCGCCAGCAGCAACAATTGCGACGACAAATCACTGAAATTCTCACCCAGGACGCCGCCTGGGAATTGCCGCCCCACATGCTGCGGAAGCAAGCCCAACGCGAACTGGACCGCGCCGTGATGGAAATGCAATCCAGTGGATTTACGCCCGAGGAAATTCAGACCTACGAAAATGATCTGCGGCAAAATAGTGAAAAAAACACCGCCCGAGCGCTCAAGGAGCACTTCATCCTGGAGAAAATCGCGGAGGAGCATGGTCTTGACGCTTCGCCCGAGGATTACGATGAAGAAATCCATCTGATTGCTCGGCAGAAACGTCAATCGATGCGGCAGGTGCGGGCCCGGTACGATAAACTCGGCCTGATGGATACGCTTCGCAACCAGATCATCGAACGCAAGGCAATTGCACTCATCGAAGCCGAGGCGACCTTCGTGGAATCGCCTCTCGAAACGGACGCCCAGCAAGATGTCGCCGTCAACCACGCGGTTGGCGGCCCAGCCGAAGTTGAAAACGAGATCCCCGACGCCAAGCACGGGGAAGAGGCCAAGCCGCTGCGAGCGGCCGCCGACCGAAGTTAGTTAGTTCTCTTCTCGCTCGCCGACCAAACCCTCGCCGGTTTCGGTCGCTACCCACTACATAATAAAAATAGCGCCATTCAGGTTGGATGCTCGCAAAGGATTGACCCCGGCATGAGCCAGAATTCGAATCTGCCCTTCCTCCAAAACTCCTACGCATACGGCGATTATCAGCGGCAGCGTCAAATGACGCTCGGAGACCTGCTGCTGGAAAACCGCATCGTTTTTCTCCAGGGAGAAATTCATGACGGCAACGCCAACGAGTTGGTGATGAAGCTGCTTTACCTGCAAAGCGAAAATCGCCGCAAGGGG
>JAJRWU010000293.1 GCA_024276655.1 Planctomycetota bacterium | reverse complement strand
GCGCGCGCGCCATCTTTCCGCTGAAGACGCCGAAGACTTGGTTTCGGAAGTTTTCGTGGGGTTTTTTCGGGACGACTTCGCGCTGTTGCGGCGTTTTCGCGGAAATTCCAGCTTGGCCACGTATCTAACCGTGGCGGCTCGCCGGATTGTCGCACGCCAGTTGGCTCACAGAAAATCACCCGCCAATCTAGGCGATTCCACCCGCCGCGTTCCCGATAACGGATCATCTCCCGAAGACCGCCTCACCAATCGCGAAGAGGTGGCCAAGTTGCTGAGCGGATTAAATGGCCCGGAAGCGGAAGTGGTGCGGCTTTTTCATCTCGAAGGCAAGAGTTACCAGGAAATCAGTTCGCGGGTCGGGATTCCGGAAAACAGCGTCGGTCCCACCTTGAGCCGCGCCCGGAAAAAAATGCGAGGCCAGGGCTTCGCGGCCACCTAATGGGTTCTGAAGAACCGCTTACTCCTGCTTGGCAAGGGGAAATTCTTTCCCGCCACCCGCCTTCATTTCCCCAGCGCCGGCCTTCCTGGAACTGCCCGCGAAACTCCCCCGGCCCTGCGGGGTTTACTGAGTGTGCCCGGCGGTGGACTGTCTTTTCTCGGGACCGCTGAAGCGTGGCCTCCAACGGCGCGGCCTGTCAAATCGAAAGAGCGATTTCAATCAGAATGAGGTGTCTCATGCGTGGAAAGTGGCTATTTGGAGGGATCGTGGGCGGCGCCGTGGCGTCACTGGCCTTGGCGGCGGGCGACTCCGTTTTGAGCGCGGCGGAAAATAACACACCCCAAAAAACGATCCAACGGGTTGACGCCCAGTTACGCACCGAATTCCAGGACGTCTCTGTAAAAGTCGCGCCACCGGCCGACGACGCCACCTATTTGCGCCGCGTGTGGCTTGATTTGGTGGGACAGCCGCCCGCGCCAAAGGCCATTTTGGCGTTCGTTCACGATACCGCCGCCAACAAACGGCGGCGGCTGGTCGACACATTGCTGGCGGACGAGCGGTTCGGAAATAATTGGGCGCAATACTGGACCGACGTCATCTTCTACCGCCGCTCCGAGGAACGGGCTCTGATCGGCGCCCGCGCTGCAACGGAATATTTGGCGAAGCGATTTAACGACAACGATTCCTGGCGCGACATTGCCGCCTCATTCGTTACCGCCGAGGGCGATGTTCGAGAGGACGGGGCCACGGCGGTCATCATGGCGCAGGCGGGAAGGCCGGAGGAGACCGTCTCGGAATTGACCCGTATTTTCAATGGCATTCAAATTCAATGCGCCCAATGCCACGACCATCCCACCGACCGCTGGAAACGAGAGCAGTTCCATCACCTCGCCGCATTTTTCCCCCGCGTGGCGGTGCGGCCTTCGAGAATGGGGCCGCAACGCACTTTTTTGGTGGTGGCCAACAATTTCCCCGCGTTCCGCCGCCCCAACGCCAACAATCGCTTCGCCGGAACGTTGGAGCACAACATGCCCGACCTCAACGCGCCTTCGGCGCCGGGCGAGTTGATGCAACCGGTGTTTTTTGTCACCGGCGAAAAAGTGAAAATCGGAACCGACGACGCCTTTCGTCGCAGCAAGTTGGCACAGTGGATGACGTCCGACAAAAACCCCTGGTTCGCCAACGCCTTTGTGAATCGTGTTTGGTCGGAATTGGTCGGCGAGGGTTTTTATGAACCGGTCGACGATATCGGGCCCGACCGCGAATGTTCGTCGGCCGCCACGCTCGCGATTCTCGCCGATAGCTTCGTCGCCTCCGACCACAACGTCAAGAATCTTTATCGAACCATCATGGCCACCGAGGCGTACGGTCGGGCGTCTGGGCCGCGCCGCACTCCGATCGAAACGCCGTTCGCAGCCAATTGCTCGCAACCCCTGCGCGATGGCCAACTGTATGCGTCGTTGTTCAACGCGTTAGGCGTTTCCGACCCCGCCACCGCAGGCGGCCGCCCCGGCGCCGGGTTCCGCCGGCAGCGCGGCCCTCGCGTTCTTTTCAAAAACGTATTCGGATTCGACCCCAGCCAGCGGCGCGACGAAGTCGGCGGCTCGATCCCGCAGGCGCTCACGCTGATGAACTCTTCGCAAATCAATCGGGCGATCGCCTCCCGCGAGGGAACCGTAAGCCAACTTTTGCACAACACCGACGACGACCAGGAAGCGATCGTCGTCCTCTACCTGCGCGTGTTGGCCCGCCGGCCAAGTAAGCGGGAAATCGAAACCTGTTTGGCCTATCGAGCCGAATCGCCTAGCCGCCGCGAAGCCTTTCAAGACATGCTTTGGTCGCTGATCAACACGGCGGAGTTCAAGTACCGGCGGTAATTTGAAAAAGGCGGTCATTTGAAAAACAATCATTTTTACGGAAGCAAATCGATATGTCGCATCAGCATCAAAATACCGGCCGGACGGGTTCCCACCCCGCGAATCTGGCGCGCCGCCGTTTTCTCCAAACAATCGGCGCCGGCGGTTTGGCCGGCGGAATTGTGAACTGGCCCGACCTCATGGCGCTCAAGGCCGAAGAGTTGCGAAAAAAGGGAATGGCCTGCATCATCCTTTGGATGCAAGGCGCCCCCAGCCAATTTGAAACCTTCTCCCCCAAGCCGGGGCACGAGAATGGCGGCGAAACGAAAGCCATCAGCACGGCCGCTTCGGGCATTCAGATTTCCGAGAACCTGCCCCAGGTGGCTAAGGTGATGGACCGCCTCTGTGTGATTCGTTCGATGTCGAGCAAGGAAGGCAGCCATCCACGGGCGACATTCCTGATGCACACCGGTTATGTGCCGACGGCCAGCGTGAAATATCCTGAAATCGGCGCGCACATTGCGCAACAGTTGGGCGATTCCGCCAGCGAACTGCCAAGTTTTGTCCGCATTGGGCGTTCTCGCATCAACGCCAAGGGCGGGTTTCTGGGCGTCGACTACAATCCTTATGTGGTCGACCGCGCCGGCGGCATTCCCGATAACGCCGAACCGGCCACCAGCACGAAGCGCTACCGGCGGCGTCTCGCGCTGCGCGATTCCCTGGAAACGCATTACGCCGAACACGGAGGGAAGCAGGAAGTCGCCAAGCATCGGAAACTGTATCGGAAGTCTTCGCAAATGGTGATGAGCCCCCAGATGTCGGCATTCGATTTGAGCCAGGAGCCGGAGCACATTCGCAAGCAGTACGGCGACTCCCAATTCGGCGCCGATTGCCTGCTGGCGCGCAGACTGGTGGAGGCGGGCGTGCCGGCGATCGAAATTTCGGTTGGCAATTGGGACACCCACTTTGATAACTTCTCCCGCACCAGCGAACTTTGTGGGCAGATCGATCAACCGTTCGCCGCCCTCATTCGAGATTTGGAAGCACGCGGCATGCTCGACAAAACCTTGGTCGTCTGGACCGGCGAATTCGGCCGCACGCCGCGCGTCAACGCTCGCGGCGGGCGAGATCATTACCCCCGTGCGTATAACGCCGTGCTGGCGGGAGGCGGCGTGCAAGGCGGGCAGGTGATCGGCAAGACTGACGCCAGCGGCGAAAGCGTGCAAGACCGGCCGGTGGGCGTCTCGGATTTCTTACGCACGATCTGCCATAGCCTGAAAATCGACGCCGACATCGAACACATGAGCGGAATCGGCCGGCCGATTCGCGTCGTGGACGGCGGCGAACCGGTGATGGAAGCGTTTGGGTAGGAAAGCGGTGGAACAATTACATCCCGAATGGGTACATCCCGAATGGGCGCCCAAGAAGCCCGGCTTTTTGAAAAAGCCGGGCTTCCGCACTTTGCCGCCCAACGGTGCGCCAATGCGCCGCGATCGGGGCTGTGGAAGGCGACCGCTTCGCGGTACTATATACTTCGCACGGTTGGCAATCGCTCGTTTAACGGCAAGCCGAAGGCGACTGCGTTTTGAGCCAAACTGTGTTTTGAGCCAATGCGTTTGGACAAGACGGAAAAACACAGCCGCCTTCGGCTTGCCGTTAAACGAAAAGTCGCGACGTTTCCAGCCGTGCGAAGCATCCCGGCAAAACGCCCGCTCGGGCCGCTTGAAGTATTCCCGACACCGCCGGCATCTAGAACGATTTGCGACGTGGCCAAACGAAAAAACAAGAAGCACGCCCAAAAAAAGTCAAAGCCTTCCCGGCCCAGAGGCGTCCAAGTAAAAGGGACGCCTGCCAAGGAAACTCAGGCTGCGGAAGTGACCACGGTGGCCTGGCTTTTGTCTACGTTGGCGACGCTCTGCGCGGGAATTCTCGGCGCCGTGGTATGGCTCGCCGCGCCAGTTGACGCGGGGCTACAGTCGTTGTGGCATTTCTTTCCGCTGCTGTCGCTGTTCAGCGCGTTGGTGACGGGGTTTGTCGGTTTGGCGTTGGGCGCTGTCGTGATGCGGGTTCGCGCCGTGGCGCCTCCGCGCAAACTGACCTTCGGCGCCGCGCTGATTTGCGTGGCGCCGTGGCTTTTCTTGATGGCGAAAATAAAGTAGTCGGCTAAGGAACAGTCCTGAGATAAGTTACCGATTGTGGTTCAGAAAAGCCCGGCATTTTCAAAATGCCGGGCTTTTAGTTCGGTATGTAAATTCAGGACCGTTCCTATAAAAACGCTCGCCGGTCTATTTCTTTTTCGCGGGTTGGAACCCTTTTTCGACCAGCGCCTTGAAGCCGAATCGCAGCGGTCGGGCGTCATAACCCTGCTCCCGCAAAATGTCGGCGGCGGGCAACGCTCGGCCCCCGGAGCGACAATGGAGATAGAGAATTTTGTCTTTGGGGAGCTTGAACGACTTCTTGCCGGCGGCAAGTTCGCTCAACGGAATCAGCCTTGCTTGGGTGAGATGCCCTTGCTCCCATTCGTTTTTTTCCCGCACATCGAGCAAGACCGCCTTTTTCGCGGCTAGATTTTTCTTGACTGTTTCGAGGGTATCGGTGGTGTGATCGGCGGCTTGCAGGCTTGAAGTCGTCGCAAGCAACGCGCTGACCAACAACAGAAGCATCATTCTCATCGTGCGTTTCGCCTTATCAAACAAAGGATGTGAACTGCTGGTTGCCGCGTTTTCGGCGGCGCACCACGATATTTCAGTATACTTGGAGCAGCGGTCCGCCTGCCACTGGCGCCGCTTAGCACCGCTCGATAAATAACGGTCGCATATGTGTAGCCATCGTCGCCAGACGGTGGGTGAGCGGTGAACCATCCCACGCTCTGGCGAGCATGGCTACGACACTAATTTTCCGCTCGATGCTTAATACATAAAATCAGGCGTCGAACAGCACCCACCGCCCGTCGATCAGACGCTCGTGCGGCAGATAGTTAGCTTTGTAGACCATGTGCGCCGACCCGGCGATATAAAACCCCAAGTACAAATATCGAATCCCCTGTTGGCGGCAGTATTCGATCTGCGCGAGCACCGAATACACGCCCAAACTCCAGCGGCGAAAATCGGCGCCATAAAAACAATAAACCGCCGACGCCGAGTCGGCGCCAACGTCGAGAATCGAAACCGCCGCCAAGGCGTCCGCCCGATGAAACGCAAACTCCAACGTGGCGCAGCAACTTTCCACGAGAAAATGATGATACCCCGATGCGTTGATATCGTCGGCGTCGGCGGGCCCCAGCAGATTTTGAACACGGCGGTGTTCATTGAATAGTCGGACACGTGTTTCGTCGACCAAGGGCGCTTGTATGCTGATTTGAATGGCTTGGTCGTTGCGACGTTTCACGCGGCGTTGCGATCGATTGGGCTGGAATTTCTCGACGTCGATCCTCAAAGCTTCGCAAGCACTGCATTGAGGACACGTGGGAACATACAAGAAAACGCCGCAGCGTCTCGTGCCGATTTCCAGCCGTTGGTCCCACTGCGCGGGTGAAATCGGCGCCCGCACCACCCGCAACGGCAGGCGGCAAATGCGTTCCGGCAGATACGGACAATCGCCAGGATCGTCATAAATGATTTCGTCGGTGGGAAAAAAGTGCGGCATGGAGGAGTCGGGCTAGGGGCCGTAGATCGGGAAAAAGCGGCATGTCTGAACGATGCGCCGCAGAAAAGTTGAGAATTCTGGGACGCATCAGGACTGGCGGAGCCCCCTCATAAGCCCTTAAAATTGGGGATCAAATTCTCTATTACGCCCATTTCACCGAATTGGCGGCATCGAAACATTTGCCGTACTTCTGCGGAGGGGTGAATGTGTTAAATTAGGCAATATGTTATGCTTGCGGTCGGTTGAAGGGGATTTGCGTCGTTACGTCAACAGTGCCGGTGTCTTGGCTCGGATAGTCGAAACCTTATTAATAAGAAGACTGTACCACAGGTGGCGGACGGGCGGCCAATTTGGCCTGGGGCTCGGCTTCCAAGGTCGCCTATTTAGAAAGCGTGCAAAAGCTACCTCCCGATTCAGAAGCCCGGCCTTGAGAAAAAGCCGGGCTTCTCGAACGCCGTTTCAGGAACTCATTGTTCCGCGCTTTCCTAGTGAAAAACGTAACGATGTTTGAGTGAGTCGTACGAAGCGTGGTCCTACCGTTGACGGACATAACATGATCCAAAAAAGCAAGCTGAGTTTGAAAGACGACTTTCTCCCTTTTCATCCTCCTCTGACCAACTTGGTGGGGCAACTCCGGTATTGGTGCGCCGAACAACCCGACAACCCGGCATTTTATTATTTGTCGGACGGCGACGAAAACGAAGTCGGGTTGAATTATCGGGAGCTTGATCGGCGGGCGAGAGCCATCGCGGCGCACCTGGTCGCCCAAGGTTTGACGGGCGAACGGCTGCTGCTGCTGTATCCTCCGGGGCTTGAATTCGTGGAGGCTTTTTTTGGCTGCCTGTATGCCGGCGCCGTGGCGGTGCCCGCTTTCCCGCCCAGGCGTAATCGCAACATGGAGCGGATCGAACTGATTGCCGCCGCTGCCTCCTCCAAGGCGGCGCTCACCGTACAAGATGTCAAGGATCGCGCCGGCGCTATCGTGCAAGACTCGCCTGCTTTGCGCGAACTGCCCTGGATCGCCACCGATCAGATCGATTCCGCCGAGGCCGATGCGTGGCTCGCGCCGAAATTGCAAGAAAAAACCCTGGCCGTTTTGCAATACACCTCGGGGTCCACGGGAAACCCCAAGGGCGTCATGCTGACGCACTCCAACCTGATGGAAAACTGCGCCATGATCACGCACGCTTTCGAGTTTACTCGGAACGGCGTGGGCATGTCTTGGCTGCCGGCGTACCACGACATGGGGTTGGTGGGCGGCATTTTGAACCCGCTTTTTTATGGCCGCCCCAGTGTGTTGATGTCGCCGTTGGCTTTTTTGCAGCGTCCTGTCCGCTGGCTGCGAGCCATTAGCAAGTACCGGGTCACGATCAGCGGCGGGCCGAATTTCGCCTATGAGCGGTGCGTGGAAAAAATTTCCGAGGAAGAGCTGCAGGGGCTCGATCTCAGCAGTTGGGAAGTGGCTTTCTGTGGCGCCGAGCCGGTTCGTCCGGAAACGCTGGTGAAATTCTCTCGCAAATTTGAACACGTTGGATTTCGACCCGAGGCTTGCTACCCCTGCTACGGCATGGCGGAAACCACCTTGCTGGTCACCGGGGGCTACAAAGGGGCCCAGCCCGTGCTGCAATCGTTCGATGGTCGACAACTCGACAAAAGGCAGGTCGTCGCGACAGACTGCGACGCGCCCGGCGCGCGTTGTCTGACAGGCTGCGGACGCGTGTTGCCTGGCGAGGAGGTCGCGACGGTGGATCCCGACACGCATGAACGTTTGCCGGCCGACAGAATTGGCGAAATCTGGATCAATAGCCCCAGCGTTGGCGTGGGATACTTCAACAATAAAGAGGCCACGGAAAACGTTTTTCACGCTGGAATCGCCGGTGAACCAGAGCGATTTTTTCTGCGAACCGGCGATCTCGGCTTCCTGCACGACGGAGAATTATTCGTCACTGGGCGTCTGAAAGATATGATCATCGTGCGCGGCGTCAACCGCTACCCGCAAGATATCGAACACACCGTCCAAGGTTGCGACTCCCGCCTGGCGGCAGACGGCGCCGCGGCGTTCTCCATCGAAAAAGATGGCCAAGAACGATTGATCATCGTCAGTGAAGTGGAACGCACGCGCAGCAAGGATTGGACCGACGCCATCGAAACCATTCGGCTCAATGTGGCGAACGAACACGAACTGCCTCCCGAAGCGGTGGTGTTGGTCCGATTGGGGTCGATTCCGAAAACTTCCAGTGGCAAGATCCAACGCCACGGCTGCCGTCAGGCGTTCCTCGAAGGCGCGTTAAAAGAGGTGGCCTCTTGGTCCGCCTGGGAAACCGAAGAAAAGGAAGTCATGCCGACCAACAAAACAGAGCAAGCCGCTGCCGCGACAGCCGCCGCCAAATCGGGAGTGAACCCAGCGGTGTTGCAAGTCGTGATGGACGCCGTTCGCGCTATCGCCAAGGAGCGGGCCAAGAACCTCACGATCGACTCCAACGTTGTCGAACTGGGGCTCGACTCGCTGGAGCGTTTGGAAATCATCTCTTGCATCGAAGACATTTACGGCGGTCGGATTCCGGCCGAAGTGTTGCCCACCATTGAAACCTGCGGCGAAGTTGCAATTGCCGTCGAGAAGCACTTGGGCGCCATTCCGCAGCCGACCGAGAGCATTCCGCTCGAAGAAATCACCGAAGAGTGGTATCGGTTTGAAAAAATGCCGGAGCGCCAGCAATTGCAGGCTACGAAAGCTCTGCTGTTGTCGACCGGCGTGGAGAACCCGTATTTTACAGTCCATGAAGGCATAACCGCCGACACCACCCAGATCAACGGCCGGGAATATATCAGCTTCGCCAGCTACAATTATATTGGCATGTCGGGCGACCCTCGCGTGACGAAAGCCGCCCAGGACGCGGCCCAAAAATACGGTACTAGCGTATCGGCCAGCCGTTTGGTTTCCGGCGAAAAGCCGGTGCATGGCGAGCTAGAGCGGGCGATTGCCAAGTTTCTGGGCACGCAGAGCGCTATTGTGTTTAACAGCGGCCACTCGACGAACGAAACGGTGATCGGCCACTTGTTCGGTCCTGGCGATCTCATCTTGCACGATGCCCTGGCGCATAACAGCATTGTGCAAGGCTCGATTTTGTCGGGCGCCCGCCGCCGCCCGTTCCCCCACAACGACTTTCAAACGCTGGAGAAACTGCTGGCGGAGTTACGAGGAAAATACCGCCGCGTGCTGATCGCGATTGAAGGCGTCTACAGCATGGACGGCGACTTCCCCGACCTGCCGCGTTTCGTGGAATTGAAAGATCGTTACAAGGCCATGCTCATGGTGGACGAAGCCCATTCGGTGGGAACCATGGGCGCGCATGGCAGAGGCCTCAGTGAATACTTTCAGATCGATCCGGCCAGCGTCGAGATCTGGATGGGCACGATCAGCAAGGCCCTGGGCAGTTGCGGCGGCTATATTGCCGGCTGCAATGCGTTGATCGAGTACCTCAAGTACACGGCGCCGAGTTTCGTTTTTAGCGGAGGTTTATCGCCGCCGAACGCCGCCGCCGGCTTGGCCGCTTTACGCTTGCTGGAGGAAGAGCCACAGCGCGTGGCTCGCTTGCAGGAGCGCTCGGCGTTTTTTGTGTCGCAGGCGCGGGCCAAGGGCTTAAATACCGGTTTCAGTTCCGGCACCCCGGTGGTTCCCATCATTCTAGGAGATTCCCTGGCGGCGCTGCGGCTCTCTCGGGCGATGTTCGATAATGGGGTCAATGTCCAGCCGATTCTGCATCCCGCGGTGGAGGAGAGCGCGGCGCGGCTGCGTTTCTTCATTACCTGTAAGCATAGCGAGGAGCAAATTCGATACACGATCGATTTACTCGCCAAGTCGATGCGCGAAATTCGCCCCGATTTACTCACCGACGCCGCAGCGCCCAACTCGCCGAAACAACTGAGCTAGTGCTTTGTAACAGCTTAATTTCAGGATCAGCCGCAGGGCGATATCTTGCAACCCTAATTCTTAGTACCAGTCCAAGATCGATTCCGTGTTTTTCCGATGCCGGCAAAGCCCGAAAGAGGGCAGCGTTTTTTATTTCATATCCCGGAGGGATTCAAGCCATGAGCCGGTGGTCGAGCGCAGCGAACACCACCGGAATATCGAAGCGCCGACATTCCGCATCCCGGCGGGATGCCAGCGGCGTTCCGACTTGGTCGCGACATAAATGACGGCATTGTTTCGAGCGTTGTTGTTTCGCGGCGTTTCTCGCGCCCGCTGCATCTGGCA
Organism: Planctomycetota bacterium; assembly: GCA_024276655.1. Taxonomy (GTDB): domain Bacteria; phylum Planctomycetota; class Planctomycetia; order Pirellulales; family Pirellulaceae; genus SZUA-33. Next base: position 14,926 of record JAJRWU010000293.1, on the reverse strand, counting down.
TCCCGCTGGGATGCATCGCGATTGTGCGCCGGCCAACCGGTGGCGTCGCTACGCTCAGCCACCGGCTAATGGCTGCCAAGCCTCCGGCTTGATGAGAATTCCATAACACCATTGCACGGAATAGATATTGGACAGGTACTTAGCTGTGACAAAGCACTAGGCCCGCATAAGGAATAGTCCTGAAATAAGTTACCGGTTGTCGTTCAGAAAATCCCGGCATTTTCAAAATGCCGGGATTTTAGGCGAGCGGCAGATGAAAATTTACCTACATACAAGCACGAAACGCAAGCGAGTGAATCAGCAAACGGTCATTCCCGCGTAGGCGGGAACCCAAAAAAACTCACGGACTCCCGCTGCGTGCGGGTAAGTTATTTTCTGCCGCTCGCCTTAATTCGGTAGGTACATTCGGGACGGCTCCTTAATGTATAAAATGACAGGCCAGAGCGCAGCCCGCCAACCCAACTCGCGCCTCACCACGCATTTACAAGACAGGGCCCGATCCCGTATAATCGTGGATTCTCCGCGTTTATCTTTTACGGAGGGTTGAGGCGGGCGCTGATGCGTCGCCGGTGGATTAGGCCTATTTTGATTTATGTTTGAGTCGCTCCAAACCGGTTTGCAGTCGGCGTTTAAGAGCGTGCAAGGGAAAGGCAAGCTTACCGAAGCCAATATGCGCGATGGCTTGCAGTTGGTGGAGGAGTCGCTGCTAGAGGCCGACGTCAGCTACTCGGTCGTTCAAGATTTCATGGCCCGGGTGCGCGAGCAGGCGCTGGGCGAAAAAGTGCTGCTTGCGCTCAATCCCAGCGAACATTTGCTGGGAATCGTGCATCAAGAGCTGATTGCGCTGCTGGGCCCGGTCGACAACTCGCTGCATCTCAAATCGGACGTCACCGTGCTGATGCTTTGCGGCCTGCAAGGAGCGGGTAAAACGACCACCTGCGGCAAGCTGGCCCAACTGCTGTTGCACGAGAATAAAAAGCCGATGTTGGTCGCCGCCGACTTGCAACGCCCCGCCGCGATTGAACAGTTGCACGTGATTGGCGAGCAGGTGGGCGTGCCGGTTTACAGCGAACCGGGTGCGAAAGACCCAGTCAAGGTGTGCCGCAATGCGGTGGCCAAGGCTCGCAGTGAAGGCGTGAACGTGGTCGTGCTCGATACCGCCGGCCGGCTCGCCATCGACGAAGAGTTGATGGACGAACTGCGCCGCATCGATCAGCACGTCTCACCCGATCAAGCCTATCTGGTGGTTGACGGCATGACAGGGCAAGACGCCGTCCTCAGCGCCGACGCCTTCAACAAAGCGTTGGAGCTCGACGGCGTGATCATGACCAAGCTCGATGGCGACGCTCGCGGCGGCGCCTTGCTCTCGGTCAAACACGTGACCGGCGTGCCGGTGAAATTTATCGGCACCGGTGAACACCTCGACGCCCTGGAGGTTTTTCGTCCTGAGGGCATGGCGGGCCGAATTCTCGGCCAGGGCGATGTCATGGCCTTGGTCGATATCGCGAAACAAAAATTCGACGAGGAAAAACAAAGGCAACTCGAGGAAGATCTCGCCAAGGGCCAGTTCACCCTGGTCCAGTTTCGCGACCAGCTCCAGCAAATCGCGCAGCCCGGCCTGATGCAGAAAATGATCGGCCTGATGCCCGGCATGGGCGGTCTGACCGAGGCCATGCAGGGCGAAGACACCGAATCGGCCATGAAGCGGCTAATGGGCGTGATCGATTCGATGACGCCTCAAGAGCGGTGCAACCCGAAGTTGATCGATCCTAGCCGTCGGCATCGCATCGCCAAGGGCGCCGGCGTGGCCGGGCACGATGTTTCAGGACTGCTCAAGCAGTTTGATCAAATGTAGGGTATCATGAAGCAGTTTGCCGGCAAGGGCATGGGCGATCGCATGCGAATGGCCCAGCAACTGCAAAATAGCGGCATGCTCGACCCCGGCGCCCGCATGGCAAAAACGAAACAGGGCACCGGCAAACGGCTCTCCGCCAAAGACCGTGCGAAGGCCAAGAAACAGCGGGAACGCGAAATGCGGCGAAAAAAACGTGAGCAGCGAGGAGGAGGCGAAGTGCGGGCCAAGGGCCCCTGAGTTCCCGGCGAGAAAAATAGCGCAGTAAAAAATAATCACACATACGTATCATGGCGGGATTCCCAGCCCGCCGGAACAACAACCCATGTGAAGGAGAGTTTTGTGGCAGTTAGGATCCGACTCAAAAGACTTGGCCGAACGCACCGGCCGTTTTTCCGCGTCTGCGCGATGGACGCCAGAACGCCCCGCGATGGCCGCGCAATCGAAGAACTCGGTTACTACGACCCGATGGTCAAGGATGTCGACGCCCGCGCCATTTTGAACGGCGAGCGCATCGATTACTGGCTCGGCGTCGGCGCCCAGCCTACTGAAAATGTCAAAACACTGATCAAAAAGTACGGGGCCAGTGGAACGCATCTGGAAAAGCAGCGTGCGGCGTTGGAGCGGCTGAATATGAAGGTCGGCCACGTGCCGTTCGAAAAAGCCGGGGCGTCGCCGCCACAGGAAGAGGACGCCTCGCAAGAACAGGCAGTGGAAAGTGAAGCCTAAGAGGATGGCCAGTGCGTTACGATGTAGTCACTTTATTCCCCGACTTATTCTCAGGATACCAAAGCCAAAGCCTCATACATAAAGCGATCCAAGGCGGGCTGATCGACATTCGCTTGCACAACCTCAGAGATTGGGCTCGCGACAAACACGCCAGCGTCGACGACCGCCCCTTCGGAGGCGGCCCTGGCATGGTGCTCAAGGTGGAGCCGTTGGTGGAGGCGGTTGAAGAGGTGCGGGCGGCGGCGAAACCGGCTGGCAGAATCATCATGCTAACGCCTCAAGGGCGCCGTTTTGATCAGCCAGCGGCGGAGGAGTTGGCGGAGGAAAAACGGTTGCTGCTGTTGTGTGGACGTTACGAAGGGTTTGATCAACGGGTCAGCGATATTCTCCAGCCTGACGAAATATCCATCGGAGATTTTATCCTCAACGGCGGTGAAGTTGCCGCCATGGTTTTGATCGACGCCACGGCGCGGCTCATTCCCGGAGTGTTAGGAGACGAACAAAGTAATATCGACGACTCATTCTCGCAGGGAAACCGATACCTCGAACATGCCCAATACACGCGTCCTCGCGAGTATCGGGGCCATACGGTTCCAGACGTTTTGCTCAGCGGCGACCACGAAGCGATTGCCAGTTGGCGTGCAGCGGAGAGTTTGCGAAAAACAGCAGAACGTCGCGCTGATTTGCTCGAATAAGGGCTGATCGAGAAAAAAGGGCCTAGAAAAAAGGGGCTCGCGAAGAAAACGCTTGAACATTTTACGAACACTTAATAACGAAAACGCTTAAAGACAAATACAGTCGACTCAAACGGGAAGAATACCAATGAGCCAACAGATAATCGACCTGGTCGAAAAGAGCAGCCTGAAGGAAGAACCGCCCCAATTCGACGTGGGCGATACGGTTGATGTCCACACGCGAATTTTGGAAGGCGAAAAAGAACGCATCCAGATTTTCACCGGTGTGGTTCTGGGCCGCAGCGGCGGCGGCGCGCGTGAAATGTTCGTCGTCCGACGGATCGTCGCCGGTGAGGGCGTGGAACGCAAGTTTCCGCTGCATTCGCCCCGCATCGCCAAGGTGGAAGTCAAACGCTCCAGCGTGGTTCGCCGAGCCAAGCTTTATTTTCTGCGCGACCGGGTCGGCAAGGCGACGCGTCTTAAAGAGCGGCGGCGTAGTTGAACTGTGGCCGGCATCGGTTGGCGTTCGCTGCGCCGATGGCTCCGGAAAATGCCGTGGCTCCGGAAAATATTTTCGCGCAAACCCGTGCGCCTCGGTTTGCAAGGCGAGCGCGCGGCCGAGCGTTTTCTGAAACGCCAGGGCTATCTTATTGTGGCGCGCGGCGAACGGGGACGCATCGGTGAATTGGACCTCGTCGCGGTCGATGGCCGCGTGGTGGTGTTTGTCGAAGTCAAGACGCGCCGCTCCGACGTCGCCGGGCAACCCGAAGAAGCCGTCACGCCCGCCAAGCAGGCCAAGCTGACAAAACTCGCCTTGGCGTATCTCAAACGGCACGACTTACTCGAAAACAGCGCCCGGTTCGATGTGGTCTCGGTCACTTGGCCGCAAGAATCCCGCCGCCCCTACATCGAACATCTTGTCAACGCCTTTGAACCCCACGGACAGGGGCAGTTCTTCAGCTAGACGATTTGCCGGCCGGGAAACAAAATCCCTTCGCCATTTCGAGCCGCATCGCCACTAGAATTAGCTGGAAGAAGGGCGATGCCCACCATTTACATTGAAACGTCGATCGTGAGCTACCTTTGGCAGCGGCCAAGCACGCATCACGTGCTATTCTTCCGCGCAACGCGGTTTTCGACGCACTTCACATCGCGATTACAGCTCATCATCGGGTAGACTACCTGTTGATATGGAACTGCCGTCAGATCGCGAATGCGAAGATTCTCCCAAGTTCGTTTCTGGCGATGTTCGCCGACTGTTTTGCCGGCCTGGCCGGTCGACGTTTGCTAAGCTTCGAGCGGAAAATTAGTGTCGTAGCCATGCTCGCCAGAGCGTGGGATGGTTCACCGCTCACCCACCGTCTGGCGACGATGGCTACACCAATGCGGCCGTTATTTATCGAGCGGTGCTAAGCGTTTATGCGCTGGAGCACCGGCGGCGGGCCAGCAGCCAACCCTATGTTTCCAGCAGGTTGTTGGCGAACAATTCGCCCATCGCCTCCCAATCAAGTTCGGTTTCAAATTGGCAGCCGGCAAGCCATTGGCCGTCGTCTGGGCGAACCCAAAGCACTCTCCCACGCTGTGCAAAGCGGGCCGTTGCATCTTGGCGGCCAAACCGCGTTTCAATCCATTCGCCCTCGACGAATTCCTTGCTAATGCGAATTTGCATTCCCTGCCGGGAAAGGTTGATGAGCTCCGCATTGACGCCCGGTTCTCGCGCGTTCGCTTGGCCAGCGGCAGCCACTTCCACCACACTGCCCTCCGTCGCCAGATGGCGAGGATCACGAACAGAGGCGTTCCAAGGATATTCGGACATGGGTCGTTCCGTAAAGAAAAAACACAAAGTGAAACTGTTCTGTTGCCGTGGCGAAAATACGCCAAACCGTCAACTCAAAACAGACGCCTTTACAACCCTACGTCATGCCGGGCAAGCAGGCGGACGGTTATTCGTTTCGCAACGATTTTTTCTCCGAAAGTCTGTTCCAGCGATGGTCGCGGCGTCGCGGCTGGTTCGACACTTTTCAAAATCGGCCTTTGAGTAAAACGCTCGGCGCGTCAGAATACGGGTTCTTCTGTAAGTGTGTCACCGGTTGTCGGTCGGAAAAGCCCGGCAAGCAAAATGCAGACCAGCCCCTAACTTGAATGTCGAAGGATCTGACGTGCGCGGCAAGGCAACGGATTGGCTCGTCTATGTATTGGTGCGGGTCTTTATTTGCGTCATTCAATCGGTGCGTATTGAAACGTGTCAAACCTGGGCGCGGGGGCTGTCGTTTTTTTGCGCCGAAGTTGTCGGCGTGCGGCGGAATTTGGTCGAGGCGAATTTGCGCTCGGCGTTCCCCGATGCGAGCGCCGAAGAACGCAAACGCCTCACGCGGGAAATGTGGGAGCACTTGGTGCTCTTGATCTGTGAAGTGGCGCACGCCCCGCGCGTGATTCGCGAAACCAATTGGCGCGACTACATCAAAACCGTGAAGAAAAAGGAGTTGGTCTCGGCTTTGATCGATGTCCGGCCGGCCATTGTCGTTTCAGGACATTTCGGCAATTTCGAGATGGCCAGCTATTCCGCTGGTTTGTTGGGGCTGCCGACGCACGCCATTGCCCGTCCATTGGACAACAAACTTCTGAACGACTACCTCTTGGATTTCCGCAGCGCTTCGGGGCAATACATGCTGCCCAAGGAAGGCAGCGCGGAGCAGATTCAATCGCTTCTTCAGTCTGGCGGGGCGCTGGCGTTGTTGGCCGACCAGCACGGCGGGGAGAAAGGCTGCTGGGTGGAATTTTTTGGAAGGCTCGCCTCGCACCACAAGGCCTTGGCGTTGTTCTCGCTCACCACCGACGCCCCCATGTTGGTGGCCTACGCCAAGCGCATGGGGCGCCCTCTGCATTTTGAAGTCGGGGTGACCAACGTCTTCGACCCGCTGCTCGAAGAGGCGGGCGGTGTCAAACCGCTCACGGAGTGGTATAGTCAGCAGTTGGAGACGATCATTCGCACCGCGCCGGGGCAATACTGGTGGCTCCACCGCCGCTGGCGGGAGCCGCCGGAGCGTATTTTGCGGCGTTGGCGAAAAGACCATCCTGAAACGCTCGGAGCGCCCGTCATGGCGGGCAAGCAGGCGGCGTCCGTGCAACGTACTGGCTCTGGTTCGCCGGCAAGCAACGCACTGGCTCGCAAAACGACACAAACCGACGGCGAATGAAATGACGGCGAATTGGGTTCCGGTGGCGAAGCGAGCAGATATTCCCTTGGGGGAAGCTCGGGAGTTCGTCGCCGAAGATCGCATGATCGCGCTGTTTCATCTCGACGATGGAAGCGATGGCGGAAGCTTTCACGCACTCGACGGAATCTGCCCGCACCAAGGCGGACCGCTCGGCAAGGGCAGTCTGTGCGGCGAGATTCTGACCTGCCCCTGGCACGGCTGGCAGTACAATGCATGCACTGGCCAGCATCTGGCGAACGCCTCGTTGCGGCAACCCTCGCTGCCCGTGCGGCTGGAAGGCGATAACCTGCTGGTCGATCTGAACGCCGGGGAATCAAACCTCTCGCCGGCGGAAGACACTTGAACATCAAGCACACTGACTATTAGACACCCCGAACGCCGTTGCGACACTTTGCTCGTCGCCGTCAACGGCAGCCTACCCAAGGCCCCGCGATCGTGATTCGCTACCGCACTTTTCAAAACCAAGACCCTCCGCTGGTCAGTGAAATCTGGCGTGCACAACCGCCGCAACGGGCCAGAATGCAGCCGCTCTCCACCGAGCTTTTCGAGCAGCTCGTGCTTTCCAAGCTCTGCTTCGATCCCCAGGGCTTGATCCTGGCCTTGGAAGACAACCAACCGCTCGGTTTCGCCCATGCCGGCTTTGGTCCGAACGACGCCGGCGACGATCTTTCGTATGAAATGGGTGTCACCGATCTGGTGCTCGTGGCGCCCGGTCCGCGGAGCACGGACGTGGCGGGCGAATTGCTCGAGCGCAGCGAAGCGTATTTGCGGGGCAAGGGCGCCAAGTTGCTCTATGGCGGAGAGATTTTTCCGCTCAATCCTTTCTATTTGGGTTTGCTCGGCGGGAGCGAACAACCGGGCGTGCTCAGTTCCGATCTGGAGGCGGTCGAACTGTTTCGCTCCCACGACTACGAAGAGATCGACAGAACACTCATTTTGCAACGCGAATTGGCCGGGTTCCGGCCGGTGGTTGATCGGCAGCGGATGCAAAACCGGCGCAAGTATCAGGTCAACTCCAGCCTCTCCTCGGCGCCGAAGAATTGGTGGGACGCCTGCACCTCGGCGTCGTTCGAGCGCGAACGGTATGAGTTGGCGCCCCGCGGCGGCGGCGAACCGGTCGGCTCGCTGTTATGCTGGGATATCGAACCGCTGGCGAGCAGTTGGGGCGTGAAAGCCGCCGGTTTGATCGATGTGGAAATTCACCCCGAATTCCGCCGCCAAGGACTCGCCGCGTTCTCGGTCGGCGAAACACTCCGGCAACTACAAGAGCAGAGCGTTTCGTTGGTGGAGGTTCAGGTCATGCAAAACAACATCGCGGCGATCAATCTGTATAAAAAACTCGGCTTTGAAGAAATCGATCAAGGCTTGGTGCTGCGGAAAAAGGGGTGAGGGAAATTATTTCGGGCGTGTTCCTTATTGATCGGATTTTGTGTTCGAGCGGTCTTGCTTGAGTTTGTTTAAGAGCGTCACGACGTCGCGCGCGCCGCCAATCGTGGCGCCAACCGCCAGCACCGCGAACGCCGACAAGGCGATCACGAACACAACCTTCCAGATCATGATCCAGACTGACATGCGTCGAACGTCTCCTGCATAAAACGGGATGAAAATTTCGTTGGGTTAACGTCAATCGCGTTGCCGGGCGTCGGGCCGGGTATCGGGAAAGAGTAAAGACATCGCAACAAACATGACGCAGGTCAGCAGCAGGGCGGCCAAGCCGCATCGTTCGGCGCTCAAAGCCGCTGCAATTGTCTCCGAATCGCCCATTACCGGCGCCAACGTTTTAGCCAGCGTCTGACGAACCGGCTCCAAGCCGACCAGCGCCGTAAAACCCATTAGGAGCGCGCTGAAAGCGCCGGCGGTGCTGGCTTGTTTCCAATACAGACCGCCCACCAAAACCGGAATGGCGCCGGTGAAATAAACGGCGCCGGTGATCGCCATGTACGACCAAATCGTGTCGCCTTCGAGCGGGTAAAAAAGCCCCCAGAAAAGCAGGAATCCGCCAATAGCCACGATCAGCAGGCGGGTGATAAAAATGCGGCGTTGGTCGGTCATTTCTGATTTGGCCAGCGGCGCTATGATATCTTGCGTGATCACCGAACTCCAGCAGAGCAGGTAGCTGTCGTGGGTCGACATAAAAGCCGCAATCATCGCCGCCGCCACAATCCCTAGTACGCCGGTCGGCAACAAGTGGCCGAGAAAAACGGGCATGGCATAAAGTGAGGGTGTGAATGCGCTGGACGCCCCTCCCGGCAGGGGCGAGAGAAACAGCTCCCGCATTTCGGTCGAATGCGTGCTGAAAAAAACAAAGGCGCAAATGCCGAAGAAATTCGGAATCAGGAATCTGGCCGTGAACGATATCGACGACCACATAAACTGGCGGCGCACGGCTTGCGTACTTTCCATCGCCAGGGCGCGGGCCACGGTCGTTGGCCAAACGGCGCAGCCAATCAGGCCCACGACCAACATCCAGAGCACGTATTCGGGGCCGAATTCGCCTTCGCCCTGCAATGGATCAAAACCCGCAGCGCCTTTTTCCGCCGCCACCACCTGAAAGATATTCTCCCAGCCCAGGCGCCAAATCGCGACGCCCACGGTGAGTAGAAGTCCGAACGACAATAAGACAAACTGAATGTAGTCGGTAATGATGACGGAAATCATGCCGCCCATCACCGTATAGGCCAGCACCAAGAGCAAGAGGACGGTCATCACGACCGTCAAGGCGCCGCTATCCGGCGAGAGCCCCGTCACGCCGACGATGAAAATGGAGCCCATCTTCAAAAACAGGCCCATGTTGAGCACTCCGGCCACCGAGAGCAACACGCCGCCCACCACGCGCGTTTTGCGATCGAAACGCCGTTCGTAGAATTCGGGAATGGTCAACACGCCCAAGGCGCGCAACGGCGCCACGACAAACCCCGTGGCGCCCACGACAAACGTCACCAGCCCGGCAATCACCGCGATGTGAAAGGCGGCGAATCCCCCGGTAAAACCGATTTGCGCACTGTACATCACCGTGACTAGGCCCAATTCCGTACCGGTCATGGTGGCCACGCCCAACCACACGCCGACGCTCCGCCCAGCCCCAATGTAGGCCGCCATATCGGTGGCGTACTGCTTCACCCACACGCCGATCACCAAGGAAACACACAAATACACCACCACAATCGCCCAGTCGAGCGTGGAAAAGTTCGTTTGCCGGAGTAGTTCAACGACTTGTTCGGGCGTGGCGTTCAATGCGTGTTTCCTGTTTTTGGCGCTCGCCGTATCCCGCAACCGCTACCCCGAAATGGCCTCACGCTCCAACTCGATTTTGGAAACGTTATAGCCCGCTCGCTCAACGTCCGCGATTGCTGATAAGATGGCCGCCTGCAATGAATCGGCCGCACGCTCGAATAACAGCTCCATGCCGTCAACGCGTCCACGGATTGAGGCATCCGTGCAGCCGGCATTGCCAAGCGCATCCGTCGCGTTAAGCATCTCGTCGTGTGTCATTTGCGGCGTCGGTACGATAACACTAAATCGATAATCGGACATGCTCGACTTCTCCCGTCATTCTCTGGGGCACCCGTCATTCTCGGGGCAACGGTCCACGGTTCGTTGAATATCCCGCGCGTGGCCTTCTGGATTTCGCGGGGTTGAATAAACCGACGCCCAGCATTGCCGGTGGCCAAACTGACAATAAACCACGCCCCATGCATGGGCGCGGCCGCTCGACTTCCTGATCGTCCAACCTAGCTCTTCGGCATACTTCAAGGCTTCCCGAATGTGCTTGTTCGGATGATTCGCCACTTCGTCGCTCTTCCTCTTGTCTTGCGGTTAATCCAATTATACCGACGGTATTCGGCGAAATCGATAATGTAAAGCACGCTGAAGCGCACACTCCAACGGTTTCCGCACGTTTTTCCATATGATCTTAAGCTGTGCAGGCGCGCCCGTATCGGATATTCTAGCCAATCGCGGAAGGATTGCTTCCCGAATGGGTGATATTCCATTCGAAACATGGCTGTTCCGTGCTTCCCGAGAAAACATTTTCCAAGGCTAAACTATTTCAATGAACGAAACCGCTGCCGCTGCTGCGAAATCAAAGCACCCTTTCGCCGGATTGCTGGCGATCATCTTGGCCATCATTGTAGGCGCCTTATTCGGCATTTTCTACGGCCAGAGCATGTGGAAGGCCTCCGGCGGGCCAGTGCGGCGGTTGGAGGAATTGCAACTGATCAAGCAGCAAAAAGAAGCTGGCGTCGAGGGCTTGCCGGCAGTCGCGGCCGAGCGAAAACGCGAACAGATTGCCGTCATTGATGAAGAAATAATCAAGGTTTCGCAACTCCGCGACGACGCCGCCGCCGAACGGAAAACCGGAGCCGACGTCGCGCCCCACATTGCCTGGACGCTGACCGATTTTGTCGGCGATGTGTTCCTGCAAGTGCTCAAGTTGCTCGTCATACCGTTAGTCGTGACGAGCATGATCTGCGGCATTACCTCCTTGGGCGATGTGCGCAAGGTGGGCCGCGTGGGCCTCTATACGATCATATATTACATGCTCACCGGCGCCATTGCGGTGGTGATCGGCATTGCCTTGGTGCAGATTATTCAGCCGGGAGTCGCGGCCGACGACACATTTTCGTTGGTTACGGAGAACGTTTCCTCGAAGGCCGATACCGGCGTTATGGAAACCTTGCTGAACGTTTTTCGCGGCAACGAGGGAGACCCCGGCAGCGGTATGTTTCCCTCGAATATTTTTCAAGCCGCAACCAACACCAACGTCTTGGCGTTGATTGTGTTCGCGATTGTGTTCGGCGCCGCACTGACCACCATCGGCGAAAAAGGAAAAATCGCGATTCAGTTTTTTGAGGCCTCGAACCTCGCGATCATGAAAATGGTGCATGGCGTGATGTTCTTCGCGCCGATCGGAATTTTTGGGTTGGTGGCGGGCAACATCGCCAAGAATGGAGGAGGCGAGGCGTTTTTCGGCGAGATCAACCGCATCGGCTGGTACGTGGCCACGGTGCTGATCGGCCTCTCGATTCACGTCTTCGTGCTAGGCGGCATCTTGACCGTGGTCGGCAAACGCAATCCTCTGACCTACACCTACAACCTGTTGCGCGCCATGCTCACGGCGGTCAGCACCTCCAGTTCTTCCGCCACGTTGCCGATCACGATGGAGTGCGTGGAGGAGAACAACGGCGTGTCGAACCGCAGCGCCAGTTTCGTGCTGCCGCTCGGCGCCACCATCAACATGGACGGCACCGCCCTGTACGAAGCCGTGGCGGTGATTTTTATCGCCCAGTCGCTCGCAATTCCCCTCTCGACCGGCAAGCTGGTGATCATTTTTCTCACCGCCACGCTGGCCGCCGTCGGCGCCGCCGGCATTCCGGAAGCCGGCCTCGTAACCATGGTGATTGTGCTGCAAGCAGCCGGCATTCCGATGGAAGGCATCGGCACGATCCTTTCCATTGATTGGTTTCTCGACCGCATGCGCACCACGGTGAACGTCTATGGCGACGCGGTCGGCGCCGGCGTGATCGATCGGATTGCCATCGGTGAGAACAACAACACCTGAGCAACGCCGCTTTTTCCCACCCGTCCCACGATGTTTCGCGGGGCTGCTTTGGTTTCGCGGAATGCGAACCTTTGCTAGAATTCGAGGTGGCGTCGCGACCTCCATTTATGTCAACGTGCGGGTGTCGAGACAGCAAGGAAAATGCGGCAAGTAAAGTCAAGCACGACCAAAAACAAGCGGTAAAACAAGTATCGGATGGGTGGCCGAGTGGACGAAGGCGGCAGTCTTGAAAACTGCTGAGGGCTTGCGCCCTCCCCGGGTTCGAATCCCGGCCCATCCGCTTTTGAGCCCATTGCACCCGCGGGTGCGGCGAACGCAGCAGACTGAAACGCGAACTCCAACAAGCGGCAAGAAAGTCATGCTGATACGGCCGGTCGAAATGCTCAAGACATCAACCGCCTGCTGGCGTTGCAAGCTCAGTCGGCGAACGCATGCAATACGACCGACCGTTCGGTAGATGCCGGTCTTTCTGGTAAGGACCGCTCGATAAATAACGGTCGCATTTGCGTAGCCATCGTCGCCAGACGGTGGGTGAGCGGTGAACCATCCCACGCTCTGGCGAGCATGGCTACGACACTAATTTTCCGCTCGATGCTAAGTCGACCATTCCCAGGCAAAGAATGACACACAGTTCAGTCGGCCTACTTTGGTATACTTGCCAGGAACTAAGAAAGCGTGGAAAAACTACTTCCCAGTTCAGAAGCCCGGCTTTTTGAAAAAGCCGGGCTTCTCAAACGTCTTTTCTATTTCATTTTCGCATTGCCCTTCGCTTCATATCGAGTTCCGGCGCGGCATTTGCGGGAACTATTATTCACGAAGGCCGATCTATTTCTTGGCTGGAGGCGTACTGAATTCATTAGTTAATGATAATATCCCCTTCCCGGCCGCCGTTTCGCGTTATTCTAAACGCGAAATGTAAGCTTTGAAGAGCCAAACTCTTCGCCGTGCGCGAGTTAGCAAACGCGTCGTTCGTCGGAACAAAGATTGGCGCCATGGACGATTCGTCGCTCCTGTGTTCGTTTTTCATACGCTGGCCGTGCATTATTCAACATTTTTTTATTCAGAATTGCTACGGACGGCCCCAGTCGAGACCAAATATTTCAAAACCACGAATTAATGGCAATTGACCAATACCTACGTATAACGCATCCCCTGGCCGATGGAGCGGAAACGCCGTCGTTTCCGGTGTTGACGAAATTCAACGATCCTCAAGACGCCGCCTTCGGCGCCCGTGTTCTGGAAAGCGGCTTGGTTTCCGAAGAGGAGTTGGCTTCGTTTCTTCAGTCGGTCAATTTCGAGCCGCTGCCGGAGTTTCGCTCGTGGTGTCGTTTGGCCGATGAACTTGTCTCCCGGAAGCGGCTCACTCAGTACCAAGTCGACGCCATTGAGGCGGGCAACGGCCGTGGCTTAACGCTCGGCAACTACCAAATTCTCGACTGCCTCGGCGAAGGCGGAACAGGCGGCGTGTTTGTCGCCCAGCACAATCGCATGAAGCGGCAAGTCGCGTTGAAGGTGTTGTCGCCCAGATTGACCGGTTGCGAGGAATCGCTGCAACGTTTCTACCTCGAAGCAGAAGCGGCCGCCCGGCTCGACCACGAGAATATCGCGGCGGCCTACGATGCCGATGAAGAATTTGGCCGCCATTACCTAGCCATGGAGTATGTCGACGGGCCCGAACTCGGGAATTGGGTCGATTCCCATGGTCCGCTTCCCGTAAAGCGCGCCATCAGCCTGATTCGGCAAACGGCTTTGGGTTGGGCGCATGCACATCGGCAGGGCATTGTTCATCGTGATGTCAAACCTTCCAATTTGATGTTGAACAGTCAGGGGGTTCTCAAGATTGTCGACATGGGCTTGGCGCACCTGAAAGCCGAAGGGGCCGACGAACCAGCGCTGCAAACCCAAGACGACGCCGACCTGCAAGGCACAGTCGACTACATGGCCCCGGAGCAGGCACTGTATTCAAACCAGATTGACCATCGGGCCGATATCTACAGCCTCGGCTGCACGATGTATTTCTTACTCACTGGACGCCCTCCGGCGCCGGAAGGACCAATGGTGCAAAAACTGCTTTGGCACCAAAGTTCGCCGCCGCCGCAACTTGCAAAAGACTGCCCGGCGGCGACAGAGGAACTCAACGCCGTCTTTCAAAAGATGATGGCCAAGCAGCCGTGCGAGCGGCAGGAGTCGATGCTCGCGCTTCTAAATGAACTCGACCAACTCGTGTTGTAGCGTGCGCCAAGGCAACGGTTTTGTGCGGGCGCGTCGCCTTTCGTTTAGGAACAGTCCTGAAGTTACATGCCAAATAAAAAGCCCGGCATTTTGAAAATGCCGGGCTTTTCTGAAGTACCCGTTCACGGAGCTTATTGGAACGTTCATCGTTACGCCAGCTTGTTTTCACAGGAGGGAGCGGAGAGAACGGAGGACCCGGTTTGTTTCCTCGTTTCCTTTGCATGAAAGGCATTTCGAGGCATGCTTTGTTTTCCTCTGCAAGCAATATGACGTACGATGTGATTGGCTCCGCCATCGAAGTTCATAAAGCCAAAGGGTCCGGTTGACTGGAGTCCATTGATGAATGGTGCTTGACGATGGAACTCGAGCCTCGCGGTTTCATCGTTCAAAACCAAGACAATGTGATTGTGTGCTATAAAAAATTTCAACGCGAGTATCCCTTGCGATTCGATATCCTGGTCAACAAGTGTTTGATCGTCGAAATCAAAGCCGTCGAGACGGTTCGCCCCATCCACAAAGTGCAATTACTAAGCACCGCTCGATAAATAACGGTCGCATTTGTGTAGCCATCGTCGCCAGACGGTGGGTGAGCGGTGAACCATCCCACGCTCTGGCGAGCATGGCTACGACACTAATTTTCCGCTCGATGCTAAGTTACATG
>JAJRWU010000292.1 GCA_024276655.1 Planctomycetota bacterium | reverse complement strand
CTATCGGAGGGCTTCAACGACCGGGTTACCCCGAGAACATCGCCTCCTCAGCTACATGATTAACGAACAATTATCATGCTCAACTCCTTTCATTTGAGTAGATCAGACAGGCTTCGCCTGGCGCACCAGAGGCCGCAAAGACGCGCCGAGGACCGCAGAGAAAATTGAGCCAGAATTTCATGAATGGAAGACAACGCCGACGGTCAAACTCTGTGGTCTCGGTGTTCGCTGTGGTTTATTCGTTGCATGGTTTGTTCAAGCGAGACGAATGCCTTGCTGGAGTTCCCAAACGATGGCCGCCGAAAAACTTTGCTGAAAAAACAAGTTGTTACGAACTTGCTTTACGGAGAAAAAATGAGGCCGTGAGAAAGTGTGGAGTAATGAAATAAGCCATCGAGTTGAAATTCTGCGGCCTTCTGCGACTCTACCGATCTCTGCGTTTCCCTTTTTTCAGTTCAGAAGCCCGGCTTTTTGAAAAAGCCGGGCTTCTCAAAGCTTTCCCAAGGCGGATGCCTCGAAATCCTTTTTACCACCATGGAGAATTCCAATGCATCGTCGCCAATTTCTCGCCGCTTCTGCGGCCGCCTCCGTGGCGAGCGTCTCGACGCCGCCCGCCGTTTCACTTGCCGCGCCGTCGGCCAACGACCGCCTCACGGTGTGTGTGATGGGCGTGCGAGGACGCGGCGGCAACCTACTCTCAACATTCGCCGCGTTGCCGGACGTGGAGGTGAAATACGTCTGCGATATCGATGAAAACGTGCTCCAAGCGCGCATTGAAAATGTGCATGCGATCACGGGGCGGCGTCCGTTGGCGATCAGCGATTACCGCCGCGCGTTAGACGATCCGTCGGTCGATGCAATCATCAACGGCGGGCCCGATCATTGGCATGCCCTGCCCGCGATTCACGCCTGCCAAGCCGGTAAGGATGTGTATACCGAAAAGCCCGACGCCCACAACATTCTCGAAGGCCGCACCATGGCGGCGGCCGCGAAAAAACACAAACGCATCATCCAGCTCGGCACGCAGGGCCGCAGCGGCATATTCCAACACAGCGCCATCAAATACATCGCCACCGGCGCGCTGGGCAAGGTGCGGTTCGCCAAGGCCTGGGAGAGTTCGCGGCAGGGCCTGGTGAAGAAAGTGCCCGACAGCGCGCCGCCCAAGGGCGTGGATTATGATACGTGGCTCGGTCCGGCGCCGAAGCGGCCTTTTAACCGCTACCGTTTCCATACGCATTGGCGGTGGTTTTTCGACTACGGAACCGGCGATCTTGGCAACGACGGCGTACACCGTTTGGACATCGCTCGCTGGGCGTTGGAAACCGCGTTGGCCGCCAGCGGCGAAAAAACATTGGGTCCGCCGACGTCGGTTTCAGCCCAAGGCGGCAAGTATTATTTTGACGACGCACAAGAATGGCCCGATACGCTGATCGTTTCCTACGATTACGCCGGCCGCTGCGTGATGACCTACGAAATGCGACTCTGGACCGCCTACCACATGCACGGCGTGCCGGAAGGAGCCGCCGTGTATGGCGACGAAGGTTCGGTCGTGATTGGCAACCGGGGTTGGCGGGCGTTCGACCGCAAGGGCAAGCAAATTTCAGTGGAAGACGGCGCCGACAACACCATCGGCCACGCCCGCAATTTTCTCGACTGCATCCGCTCGCGCGAAAAACCCAACGCCGATTTGGAAACCGTCGGCCAGCCTTCGAGCTTGCTTTGTCATTTGGGCAACGCCGCTTGGCGAACCGGCCGCACCTTGCACTTCGACGCCAAAAACTTCCAATTCAAGAACGACCCCGCCGCCAACGCCTTGCTAACGCGCCCCGCATACCGCCGCCCCTGGCTGCTGCCAAAACTGGCTGACGTATAGCTTTTTTTTGCCGCGACCGCTGCATAGTGTGCTTATTTTGCTTGCCGCCCACCATTGGAGTGCATGCTTCAGCGTGTTGTGGTCTTCTCACCAAAGCCTCCGGCTTGATGAGCATTGCGAAAGCTGACAGGCTCCTCCGATCGAAGCGTTTTTAAGCGGAAGCTTATTTACGGATGGGCCGGTAAAATCCCGGAGGCGCCGTCCGGGAGCACCGTTTTGATTAGCGGGTAAGACCATCTCTGTGTTAATGTACATAGACACAGGCCAGCGGAAGTATTCTTGATGCGGCCTCCTTTGAATACCACCCGCACAACCGCGACAAGATGCTGGTTGGCGGCGCGACCGGCGACTCAGGGATTTTAGGAGAGACCATGAATATGGCCACTGTAATAACACAAGCGAGACGAATTCGATTTGCCTCCGCGCGTTCGCTGGCGTTATTGATGGTCGTCGCCTGGCCAACGGTTGGCGCCGCCCAACAGCAACAGCCGTTTCCTTTCTCCGATCCGAAAAAGATGTTCGAACAAATGTTCGAAGCAGCGCCGAAAGAAGATCGCGCCAAAATTGACAAAATCGAGATGTCCAAGCGAGAGGAAGCCGAGATTGGCGGGAGAGCAAGCCGCGAATACCTGAAAGCGTTGCGCCGCGGCGGAACGAAAGTTCTCGAACGAGGCCAGGAGGTTGAATACCTGCGCAGCTTGGTGGCGCAAGTGCAACCCAAGATGAAGAACGCCAAACGCTACCGGCGCATTCGCGTCTACCTTGCCGTTTCCGACAAAACGGACGCACGCTCCTTTCCAGACGGCGCGTTGATCTTCTTCCGCGGCTTGTTGGAATTCGCCGAGAACGAAGCGGCGCTGGTGGGCGTCGTGGGGCACGAATTATCGCATCTTGATCATGGTCATCAGTTATACAACGCAAAACGGGCCAAGTGGATGCAGCGCGCCTTCAGCGGCGCAGACGGATTCAGTCCCGAGAAATTCATGCGCAGCGGCGCTTTGCTCATGAGAAGTTTCAGCCGGCCCTTTCGGCCGGAAGAAGAATCGGAAGCCGACCGCGACGGCGCCACGTGGGCTTACGAATTGGGGTACGACCCGCGAGAGATGGCCAAGTTATTTCGTCGTATGCACAAACGCGACCGCGGCGGGAAACCGAATATTCCGACATTTCTGCGGACGCATCCCTATCACATCGATCGGTTCAAGGCGGTGAGTCGGCGCTACGAGCAACTCCAGATCGAGAACCCCAAATCGGATCTGTACATCGGCGCGAAGAATCTGCGCAATCGCGTTCCTCGGTCGGTGCGAGAGTTTCGAGACGAATAAAAGCCCGGCATTTTGAAAATGCCGGGCTTTTTTGTATGACAACCGCCGGGCCTTTTCTTAGCGCAAGTGGCAGCTGATTTTTCGCGGCGGCGTCTTACGTGTACCCGATATCGCGGCCGTCTTCGTCGCGGCATTCGAAATTCAAGTGTTCGGGAAACTGCCCCTCGACGCCGAGAATTTGAATGTCGAGACCGCCGTCTTCCTCCAGGCGAATGATCTCCTTGCGCTTTTTGTTGCTCAGATACGAAGCGACATCGTTACTGACCCGCACCGTGACTTGGGCAACTTCATGGCGTTGCGAGGCGGACATCAGCATTCTGATCACTTCAATGGCCACGCTCTCCGCTGTTTTCACGGCGCCTCGGCCGCCGCAGCAGGGGCAATCGCGATACACGCTGCGTTTCAAGCTGGGCCGAATGCGTTGCCTCGTCATTTCGATCAGGCCGAACGGACTGGTGCGCAGAATTTTCGTGCGGGCCCGGTCGCGGCGCATGGCGTCACGCAGCGTGCGCTCCAAGCCCCGGCGATGTTTTTCCTTCCGCATGTCGATGAAGTCATTCACGATCACGCCGCCCAGGTCGCGGAGCCGCAGTTGGCGGGCGATTTCCTTGGCCGCCGTAACGTTCAACTGGTAGGCCGTCTCTTCGGCGGAGTCGTCGGTGCGAAAGCTGCCGCTGTTCACATCGATCGCGACCAGCGCCTCGGTGGGATCGATCACGATGGAGCCGCCGCCCTTGAGCGGCACCTCCCGCTTATGGATGCGCGCGATTTCCTCTTCCAATTTGTAACGGCGAAAAATCGGCTCCTTGCCTTCGTAGTGGTGCAACCGCCCGACGTGCCTCGGCATGACCATTTGCAAGAATTCCTTGGCGCGGTCGTGGGCGGCGGTTTGATCGATATGAATGGCGTCGACATCGGTGGTGAAGATATCCCGAATGGTGCGAATGATCATGTCGCTCTCTTCGTAAATATCAACCGGCGTGTCGGTGTTCTTGATCCGCCGGACAATGACTTTCCACAGCCGCACCAAATACGCCATGTCGCTGGAAAGTTCTTTTTTGGTGCGTTCCTGCCCGGCGGTGCGCACGATGAACCCCAGCCCCTTGGGCGGATTAAGCTCCACCAGCGTGCTGCGAAGTTTACGGCGGAGATCGTCGTCTTCGATTTTCCGAGAAACGCCCACCCGCCCCAGAGCGGGCATCAACACCAGATACCGGCCTGGAATGCTGATGTAAGTCGAGAGCGTGGGCCCCTTGCTGCCGATCCCCTCTTTGATCACTTGCACCAAGACTTCATCGCCGCGGCGAAAAATTTCCTGAATAGGCGGCTTCACTCGCGGCCGACTCCCCACCGGGCGCCGCCGCCCATTTCGCTGGCCGCGGCCGCCGCTGCCATTGCCGCCGCTACTACCGCCGCCGCCGCTGGCGGCAGCCGACTCGCGCCGCGCCTCGCGGGCTTCGGCCTCGAGTTTTTCAGGATCGTAACCGCCTTGCCTAAAATACTGGGATTCTACATCGCTAATATGAAGGAACCCATTGCGACCCACGCCGAAGTCGACGAACGCAGCCTGAATACTCGGCTCCAGGTTGACAATTTTTCCCTTGTAGATATTCCCGACGTAATTTTCCTGGCTGGCTCGTTCGATATAAAGTTCTTCCAAGACTCCGTCTTCAACGATCGCGATCCGGCATTCTTCCGGCTGCGAAACATTGATTAACATTTCCTTTTTCATGGATGTCGCTTTTGATTTGTTGTTGTCGGTTAGTCATATTGGAGACTCCGATGATGGTTTGCCGTCTGGTTGCGGAAAGGGCGCCTCTGGGCGTAAAAATCATGACGCCAACTCCACGCTGGTGCGGATGAGAACCGCCCCGTCGCTTTCCGTATTTGCCAGGTTTACGATATCAAGGATATCGCGAGGGCGAACGCTTGCTGAATCGGCGATTTGCAAACAAAGTCGTAGATGGTTTCCCTCGACCGCCAGCCGAAGTATGTTGGCGCGCAGGTCGATCGGTTTCCGGCTGCCTTCCCGGGTCTTGAGCAGCGACTCCATCGCCATCAAGTTCTCGACCTCGCGTTGAACGTGTTCAACGCGATCAGCCGGAATCGGAAACTCATACCACATCTTTTCCACCCTGGCTTTTTTCTGACCCGCCTCGAGCGCCGTAACGCTCAAGATAGTCAGACCCTCGGGCGACTTTGCCTGTAGCCGCTCAGCCACTTCCGCGGATGGCAGTGCTTCCGCCAACTCGAATTCCATGACTTCATCTCGCGCTTCCACGCCCAAAGCCAAGGCTGAGGGAAAGGTCATTTTGGCTTTGGGGTGAAACCCCTCAGACATTTGAAGCGGCATGTCGGCGCGGCGAAACAGCCGCTCAAACGCGCGCACCAAGTCGCGGTGGCTGATGAAGCGCAGGTCTCCTTGCTTGCTGAAGCGAATACGTAAGCGCTGTCGATTCATCGACTCTCCACGACGTCTTGCGAACATCACAAAACGCCGGCATTACAGTGTGTGCGCCGCCCGCCCGTGTGGAGGATGCGCCAATGGGGGAGCATCCTGCTTGGTAAGCGGCGCGTGTCTTCATTCCAAATTTGTCTGTTGCTTCCCTGTGAAAAGACCTTTCCAGGGGAAACACTTTTCCGGACAAGCCGGAGAACATCTTGTATTTCAATTCTGTCGGGCCGACGCATTATACAGATTTGCAGCCGCATTGTTGGCCTGCGGGGAGAATATCCCACGGTAATTCAAAACAAAGCAATTCAGAAACGCGTGAAAAAACTACAACCCGATTCAGAAGCCCGGCTTCTCAAACGCTTTTTCAACGAACCAAACCACCTAAACTATTTCGCCTTCCCATCTTATGTTTCGTGTATTCAGCCGTTGCGGCTGTAGTTCGTTCGCCGTAACGACAGATACAACTGCCGTTTCGATTGTTCCGTCTGCCGAAAACGCCGTTCAGTCCGATAAAACCGCATTCATCGAGCGACCGCCGTGGGGTTCCTCTCGAAGTGAAGAAGTGGGGAAATAGCGGCGCCGAGCGTGCGGGTTTTCTGAATTGGGGAATCTGAGTGAAATAATTGGGGTTTGCCGCCTGGGGCGCCGAAATCAGTTGCCGGGGCATTGCAGTCTGGCGGTCATTCCGACGCCGAACTGGCGCCGTGAGTCGGCGTCCCCATTTACAAGCGGTGTGTAAATTCTACACATGGCCAGGAATCGCGTCGTTAAACATCGTGAAGGTAACGATTTACAGCGTTTTTTGGAATTGTCAATATTGGCCTTTACGTTCTCTGCGGAGCGAAGCAGAATACGCCCGTTGAACGTGCCTGATGAACGGCCCCAGAAAAAGGCAGCGTGCGACTCACTAAGTTAAAAGCGTGTGTGCGGCGTTTCATGGGAGGGAGCGTCGCTATTCAAGAACGATTAGAAGTACAGCAAGGAGTGCTGAACGTGAAAAGCTCTTTTCTTCTCGCCACTCTCGTGGCAACCGTCGCTCTGGTTGGTTTCGGAGCCCAAACCGCATCGGCTCAGAACCGTGGTACGAATGTCGCGGTGATCGACATTAGTTACGTGTTCAAAAACCATGAGCGGTTCAAAAAATCGCAGGAAGAAATGAAACGCGACGTCGATGAATTCGACGCCTTCGTCCGGAGTAAGCAAAAAGAAATGCGAGATCTGGCCGAAAAACTCAAAAGCTGGAAAACCGGCTCGCCCCAGTACAAACAAACCGAAGAAAAAATGGCTCGGATCAGCTCCGATGTTCAGGTCCAGACGCAGCTCAAACGCAAAAACTTTCTGGAGCGAGAGGCGAAGTTGTACGCCCAAACCTACCGAGAGATTCTTGATCAGGTGCGCATTTTCGCGGAGCAGAATCGGATCGACCTAGTGCTTCGCTTCAACAGCGAGGAAATCAAGGACGACGACCGTCAATCGGTTTTGGCGGGCGTGAATCGGTCGGTCATTTATGAAAATCCGCAGATCAACATCACTGGAATGGTGCTCAAAAATATCAATCGTGGCCAGGCCGCGCCCCGCGCGGCCACTCGCCCCTTGATTCCACGCAATCCTCGCCGCCAGTAGGCGTATTGATCAGTAAGAAGATGTGGAACAACGAAATCCCGAATGGTCGTTTGAGAAGCCCGGCTTTTTCAAAAAGCCGGGCTTCTAAACCGCACGCCGTTGAAAATGTCGCATTTTTCGTTTAACGGCAAGCCGAAGGCGGCTGTGTTTTGAGTCCACGCGTTCAGGCGGAGCAGAAAACGCAGCCGCCTTCGGCTTGCCGTTAAACGAGCCATTGGCAGCCGCGTGACGTATAAACCGGGAAATAGTTTTTTCACGCTTTCTTGGCGAGAAGCGCCGGTGTTGGGTTGACGACGATTACTTCTTTGGGGTGGCATTCTCTTGAACATTCGGTTTCGCTCGCAACACACGATTGAACGTGTTGCCACGGTCGTTGGGTTCGGTTACTGGAGCGGTGAAGACGTGCGTGTGGAGTTTCATCCGGCGGCGGCCAATACGGGAGTCGTCTTTATTCGGACCGATCTTCCCGGCGCGCCAAGGATTCCCGCGCGAGTGGCCTTGCGTATCGAAACACCTCGCCGCACAACGCTTCGCAGCGGCGAATTCGTCGTGGAAATGGTGGAGCATGTTTTGGCGGCGTTGGCGGGCCTGGAAATAGACAACTGCGAAGTTCGCGTTACTGCTGGCGAAATGCCGGGCTGCGATGGCTCCGCCTTGGCGTTCGTGCAAGCTCTGCGGGAAGCCGGCGTTGAAGCGCAGGCGGAGGTCCGGCCTTTTTTGTGTTTACATGAAACGATTCGCGTCGGTGACGAAGATTGTTGGGTGGAGGCTCGGCCGACAAACACCGCCGGGCTGATCATCAAATATCGTCTCGATTACGGCAGCGGCAACGCCATCGGCCGCGAAACGATTGAATTGCCGATCAACCCGAAGTCGTTTTGCGAATCGCTGGCGCCGGCGAGAACCTTTCTTCTCGAAGCCGAGGCGAATTGGCTGCGAGAACGAGGGCTGGGCGGGCGCACGTCGCATAAAGACTTGTTGGTGTTCGGCGACGATGGCCCGATTGATAACGAATTGCGTTTTGAAGACGAGTGCGTTCGACATAAAACGCTCGACGTCGTGGGCGATTTAGCGCTCGCCGGTTGCGACATCCATGGGCGAATCGTGGCGCATCGGAGCGGGCATCGGCTGAACGCCGAACTCGTCAAGGTATTGCTGCTCGAATGTCACGTCGAGAGAGACCAGAGGCGTTCAGCCTAATCGTCGGAGGAACAACAGATGTCGTTTGAAATCGCGCCCAAGCCCATCATCGACCCCAACGCCGACGTCGACCCCAAGGCCCAGATCGAAAATGGGGCTTACATTCGTCCTTTTTGCGTGGTCGGTCCTCAAGCGAAAATCGGCCGCGGCACGCGTTTGGTCAATAGCGTGACGATTATGGGCCGCGTCACGATTGGCGCCAACAACCATCTTTATCCTGGCGTGGTGATCGGCGGCGAACCGCAAGACCTGAGCTTCCAGGGCGGCGAGACTTGTGTCTCGATTGGCGACCACAACGTGATTCGCGAATCGGTCACGATCAATCGCGGCACGCACAAGGAAGAGGGAGTCACTTCGGTCGGCAACCATTGTTTCCTCATGGCCTGCTGCCATGTGGCCCACGATTGCCGCGTGGGTGATCGGGTGGTGATCGCCAACGGCGGCTTGCTCGGCGGGCATGTGCATATTCACGACGACGCCACCATTTCGGGCGGCGCCGCCATTCATCACTTTGCCACGGTCGGCTGTTTCAGTTTCATCGGCGGCCTAAGCCGGGTTTTGCACGATGCGCCGCCCTTCATGTTGGTGGAGGGTTCGCCCACGCGGCCGCGGTGTATTAATGTCGTGGGGCTCAAACGAAATAACATTCCGCAGCACGTGATCAGCGCGCTTTCCGAAGCACACCGCTTGATCTACCGCTCGAAAGTTGGGCTGGATCACGCCCGGGAAATTCTTCGCAATAACGGCCAGTTGGCGCCGGCGGTCAATCATCTGCTGAGTTTCGTACAAACCCAGCAAGAGGGTCGGCATGGACGCGGACGAGAACGCAGGAGAGCAGCATGAAACGGTTACGTATCGCTGTCATCGGGGCCGGGCATTTGGGGCGGATCCACGCCAAGCTGTTGCGTTCGCTCGACCAATGCGAATTGACCGCCATTGTCGACACGCACCTACAAGCCGCACAATCGCTCGCACAAGAGCACGGCTGCCAGGCGTACGAACATCATGCGGCGCTGGCGGGCAATGTTGACTTGGCCGTCGTGGCCACGCCCACGGTTTTTCATTTTGAGGTCGCCCGCTGGCTCTTGGAGCAAGGGGTAGACGTGTTGATTGAAAAACCGATCTCGGCCACGTTGGCCGAAGCCGAAACTTTAGTCAGGCTGGCCGAAAAACATAATCGCGTTTTGCAAATTGGGCATGTCGAACGTTTCAATCCCGCAGTGGCGGCGGCGGCTGAAAAAACCGGCCGGCCTTGGTGCATCGAAGCCTCGCGCACCAGCGGATTCACCGGCCGTTCGACCGATATCGGCGTCGTGCTCGACCTCATGATTCACGACATCGATCTAGTGCTTTCCATGGTCGGGCCACATGCCGCCGACGCCGTACAGCGGATCGACGCCGTGGGTTCGTCGCTGATGAATTGCGGAGAAGACATCGCCCAAGCCTGGATCACCTTCTCCAGCGGCTGCGTGGCCCACTTGCATGCTTCTCGCGTCACTCCAAAGGCGCAACGGGAAATGCAGATCCACTGCGATAACGGCTCCGCGCTGCTCGACATGAACGCTCGCACCGTGCAGTGGATGTCGCTGCGGGACGACATTCAAAACCGATCCTTCGATTTCGAGCAACTCGACGCCGGCCAACGCGCGAGTTTGAAAGACGACCTCTTCACCGACTACCTTCCCCTAACCAACCTGCCGGTCGCCGACGGCAACCCGCTGCTGGAGGAGTTGGTCGATTTCGTGCAATGCGTCCAACAGCGGCGGCAGCCAAAAGTGTGCGGCGCCCAAGGTCGCGACGCTCTGGCGATCGCCGAACAGGTCGTGGCAAAAATCGAACGCACCGCCACCGACACAGGCGCCGCACGCCGCGCGGCGTAAGGAGCTATCCAAGATATATACGGAATATATCTTGGACAGGTGCTTAGTCGCGACGCCCTTGAACGCTTTCCGACGATGCGTTTTTGGCGAAGCGCCAGGCTGTCCAGGCGGTTTGATTGAAGCCGAAATTGGTTCCGGTTAACTTGATCAATGAATTCAATACTTCCTGATTGTTGTAACGCCTACGAACAACCCGTGTTTTATTCCCGCCGGTGGAAAAGGCCGACCCGTCTGCGGAAAAAGAAGTGGTTACGGCGCCCGCCTGGCCGCTCTTGAAAACCCGTTGGTGCGAAGTGGTCAGGGCGTCGATCAACGGAGACACCGCCGCCGCATCGCCCAGCTCACCCAGCGCGTACGCGGCGCGATTGATACGCGCGTTGGATGCGTCTTTCAACGATTTCACCAGCGAAGCCATAATCGAAGGGCGTTTGGTTTTCTTCAAATGCTGGATCGAGGCGTAACGAATTTCGATATCGGGGTCGTCGACGGCCAGAAGAATCAATAAATCAAACGCCTTCCGCCCCGCGATATTCGCCAGTGAACTCGACAGCGCCAGCCGCACTGCACGTGGAAACGGCTTGCCCAAGGCGGCGCCAATGGCGCGAATGGCCAACGGGTCTCGGATCGCGGCTACCTGCTCCAACGCCACGCCGCCGTTCTCGCCCATCGCGTTGCGAAGCAGCCGCCGCAGTTTTTCGAACCATTCGCGTTCCGCCAATTCGACGCGCCGCCGCCCTTCGAGCAACTCGATTTCCTGCGAAATGCGATACCTGCCCCGATACAACGACATTCCCTGGTCTTTGAGAAAATCGGCGGTGCGAACCCAATGCCCGCCGACGTGCGCGTAGCCCAGAGCGCGGCGGGCGCCCTGATGGTTGGTATCGAGTTCGACAATCCTCCGCAGATGCACCGCTCGTTGTTTTTTGAGGCGCCGCTCCCGGCACCACTCAGCCAGCCGCCATTGTTCCTTGATGTTGTCGCCGTATTGCGGCGCGATGCGTTGATACGCTTCTTTGTTGACGGACGTTCGGTCAACGTTTTCAATCGCTTGCCTGGGCAAGACCAACACGCCGCCGAAAGGTGTCTTGATGACCACCGCCGGTGAAGCAAGGCCGTCGCCGTCAAGCATCCAACCTCGCACAACACCGCCATTGTTCAAGTGCAGCGTATCTCCGCGAGTAACCGGCGGGGCGATGGCCAGCACGCACAACATCGAGCAACATGCCGGTAGAAAACCCGGTGGAAAACAAATCCTAGGAGTCATGCGTCACCGGAATGTTAATGACAGCCGTCAGAGGGATGGTGTTGCTCGATTAACTCGCCCTTCTCCAGTATAAAGCATGTGGACGGAAAAACATAATTGATACACTGGTCGCGAACGCCGCCGGCGTTTTTCGAGCGGATTCTTGCGAAGAGAAAAAAAACAAATGACAACCATTCCCGAGGAGCACTCGCGGCAGGCGCCGAGCAATATTCGCTGCGCCGTGATTACCGTAAGCGATACCCGCACGCTCGAAACCGATACCGGCGGCCAAACTCTGATCGAGCATCTGGTCGAGAGTGGGCATAGCCTGATCGTTCGCGAAATCATTCCCGACGAACCGGCGCCAATGCGCTCGCTACTAGAGACGCTCTGTCGACAAGACGATATCGACGCCGTTCTGCTCACCGGGGGAACCGGCGTCACGAGCCGCGACCAAACCTACGAAACCGTGACCGCCCTGCTCGACAAACCGCTGCCCGGTTATGGCGAACTCTTTCGCTGGCTGAGTTATCAAGAGATAGGACCGGCGGCCATCTTGAGCCGCGCCGTGGGCGGTGTGTCGAACGGAACCCTGTTGCTCACCATGCCCGGTTCGCCGGCGGCGGTCCGGCTGGCGATGAAAAAAATCATCGTGCCTCAAATCGGACACCTAGTTCGCGAAACGCGGCGATAACGCGAATAAGTTCGAACCGCTCCATCAATGCCAGTCGGTGGCAGGCGAAGCGACGCCACTGGAATCCGAGACGCCAAGATACTGCATTCTGGAAGGACGCCAGCGCAGTCCGACAGAGAACCGTTCGAGAAATAATGGTCTGATTGTCCTTGCGATGGGTCTAAAACCCTCGCCTTCAGGCGAAACCTTGAGGTTCTTCTTGAGGGGTTACCACGAAGAAATCCAAGTGGAAGGAAATTTAACCACAGAGGACACGGAGGGCACAGAGGGCACGGAGATTTTTTAGGGCGTCTTTTTCTCTGTGCTCTCTGGTGCGTCAGGCGAAGCCTGTCTGATCTACTCAAATGAAAGGAGTTGAGCATGATAATTGTTCGTTAATCATGTAGCTGAGGAGGCGATGTT